>JAYTVJ010000133.1:0-47116 GCA_043744535.1 Arenimonas sp. | reverse complement strand
GATTTGGTTGTTGCTTGCGAAGCACCATTACGCCTAAGGCTACAATAAAGAATGCAAATAATGTGCCAGAGTTAGAAATGTCAGCCAATGCACCTACTGGAAAAATTGCCGCAAAAATTGAAACCGCAATGCCCGTAACAATGGTGACAACGTGTGGAGTGTGATATTTTTCATGCACTTTAGCAAACGATTTTGGCATTAAGCCATCGCGTGCCATAGTGAACAAAATTCGGGTTTGGCCGAAGATCATCATCAACACAACCGATGGCAAAGCCAATACAGCAGCAATACCAATAGCATTACCAACAGCAGGATAGCCAATATTTTTCAACACGAATGCCAATGGCTCTTTCGATTGCGATAATACGCCGCCGGGTTGTGCGCCCACTGAACCGATAGCTGCATAAGAGACCAGCAGATAAAACACGGTGCAAACCGCTAATGAGCCAATTAAACCAATTGGAATATTGCGATTAGGGTTTTCGGTTTCTTCAGCAGCCGTTGATACAGCATCAAAACCCACATAGGCAAAGAAGATGGATGCAGCGGCACCCAATACACCCACACCGGAAAGCGGTGTGCCCCAGCCATTTGGCAGCATAGGGACAAAGTTACTGTGTTGAATATGCGGCCAAGCCAATACGATAAATACCGATAGCGCGATGACTTTTACGACGACTAATATGGATGTGAATTTAGCCGATTTTGATGTACCTAAAACCAAAAGCCAGGTAATCAAGATGGAAATCGCAAAGGCCAATAAGTTGAACGTGCCGTGGCCCGTCGTGCCATCAGGCAGGGTTATGGTATCTGCTGGGCCAGCCATTAATGCAGCGGGTAATCCCATACCTGCTTCATGTAGCAAGCCATTAATGTAGCCAGACCAACCAACGGCCACTGCGCCAGCTGCCACTGCATATTCCAAAATCAAAGCCCAGCCCACTGTCCAGGCAATGGTTTCGCCAAGCACAGCATACGAATAGGTATATGCCGAACCAGCAACAGGAACCATAGCGGCAATTTCTGAATAGATTAACGCGGTTAATGCGCACACAAAGCCAGCAATTAAAAAGCTGTACATCATGCCAGGGCCGGCTTTATTGGCGGCAACTGCCGTCAACACAAAGATGCCGGTGCCGATAATGGCGCCAATACCTAACATGGTTAATGAAAAAGCGCCGAGTTGGCGTTTCAGTCCCTTTTTTTCTGCCGTAGCCAGAATCTGGTCTAAGGATTTCACTCGATCGAAAAGCATGAATCTCTCCCAATGGTATTTTTATAACAATTTGAATTGTTGTATTCGTATTACACCGAACCCGTTTACCATAAGCTAGAAGCCCGTATGGGTAAAGCATTTTGTCTTAGAATTCAGCCAGAAAGTGGAAAAATGAACGAACAGCAAGCTAAGGTACTGGATTTATTAGCCAATAGCCAAGTGAAGCAGGCGCTTGCCGAGTTGTCGGCGAATCAGTTTGCTGACTTTGTACGCGAAAATCCCGCTTGTTGCGAACGCCATTTGCTGGTTGGCCATCTCACCGGTTCTGCGTGGCTGGTGTCGAAAGATGGTTTGCGGGCGTTATTGATGCATCATCGGAAGTTGAATCGCTGGCTGCAACCCGGTGGCCATGCCGATGGCGACGCCGATTTGGCACACGTGGCACTGCGCGAGGCAATCGAGGAAACGGGTTTAGTTAATTTGCAAGTTGAACCTGAAATATACGATTTGGACTTGCACCGCATTCCAGCGCGCGGCAATGAGCCCGAGCATTGGCATTATGATGTGCGTTTTGTAGTGCGCGCGATGGGCGATGAGACGTTTGTGCAAAATGAAGAATCATTGGCTTTGGCCTGGTTCGACATACAAAAACTCGCCAATAATGGCGAGTTTGATGAGTCCATTCAGCGTATGGCAAAAAAATGGTTAGAGCTTACTACCCCGGCGCTTCACGCCACCCCTTCGCTTGCGAAGGGGAATAAAAGCTAAAGAAATTTGTGTTTTAAATTCCCCTTCATGTATGAAGGGGTGCCCGCAAGGGCGGGGTAGTATTACGCACGCCCGCCAAATTCGCCGGTGACGGTGGAGACATAAATTTTTTCGCCGTTGCTGATGTATTCCGGCACTTGGATTTCGATGCCAGTACTTAATTTAGCTGGCTTCGGGCGTTTGGTGGCAGTGCCGCCTTTTAGCTCGGGCGGGGTATCAAGCACTTCTAGAATCACATTCACAGGCATCTGAATGGCTACCGGCGCATCGTCGATCAGCTGTACATACACGCCTTCGAGGCCTTCGGTGATGTAACCGGCCATATCGCCAACGACATTGGCATCCAGCATGTAGGGTGTGTAGTCTTCGGTATCGAGGAACACAAAGGCGTCGCCATCCATATACGAGAAGCTGGTTTCGCGGCGCACCAAGTCAAGCTCTTTCAAGTCGTCGTCGGAGCGCAGGCTTAAATCGAATTTGTTACCTGCCGGCACCGAGTACATAGTGAATCGGAACGTGACATTGCCGCCGCGGCCTTGTGGCGAAGAACGTTCGATATCGCGAATTTGATACACGGTATTGTTGTGTTCAATAACATTGCCTTTTTTAACATCGCACGCTTTCATAAGAGCTCTCGGTAAGGGGGAATTATTTAGCTGCCAAACGGACTGAGCCGTCTAAGCGAATGGTTTCACCGTTTAAATAACGGTTTTGTACAATAAATGCAACCGTTTCGGCGAATTCTTCCGGTTTGCCTAAACGGGCAGGGAAGGGGATGGATGCCGATAACGACGCTTGCACTTCGGGCGTCATGCTATCAACCATCGGCGTCCAGAAAATACCCGGTGCAATGGTCATCACGCGAACACCAAAGCGTGCCAATTCACGCGCCATGGGAAGAGTCATGCCCACGATGCCGGCTTTCGACGCTGAATACGCAGCTTGCCCGATTTGTCCGTCATAGGCGGCCACAGACGCGGTATTTATGATGATGCCACGCTCGCCGTCTTCACCTTGCGCATTGTATTGCATCAGCTCCGCCGCGGCTTTGGCAATATTAAAACTGCCGATTAGGTTTACTTTCACTGTTGTAGCGAACTGCGCCAATGGCATGCTGGCTTCACGGCCAAGCACACGGCCCGCGCCTAGAATGCCTGCACAGTTTACCGCCACATTCAAGCCGCCCATAAACGCACTTGCTTGCGCCATGTGTGCAGCTACATGTGCCTCATCAGACACATCGGTTTTGAGGTAAATGGCGTTGCCTGCGCCCAGTTCTGCCAGCGCAGTGTTGGCTTTTTCGTCGTTGATATCGAACAACGCCACTTTACCGCCTTGTTGCACCATATGCTGTGCAACGGCAAAACCAAGGCCCGAGACACCGCCCGTAATGACAGCGCGTACATCCGACAGTTTCATAGCAGATCCTAGATAAAAACCTATTTTAACAAAAAATCTGATAAATCCTTACACTAAGCACTAATACTCGTTTAATCGACGTCTAATGACCTGTTTAAAATCCCTTTTTATCGCGTGTTTTTTGTTTTCGCCGCTAGCTTTCGCGCAAGATAGCAGTGTTCTGCCCTGCAAAAGTAAGAATCCCGACGATAAGCGCCCGCGAATAGGCTTGGTTTTAGGCGGCGGCGGTGCGCGCGGTATTGCGCATCTGAGTGTGTTGAAAGAAATAGAGCGCTTGAAGGTGCCCATTGATTGCATTGCTGGCACGTCAATGGGCGCGTTGGTGGGTGGTTTTTATGCCTCGGGCATGACCGTGGAAGAGCTTGAAACAGTGATCAAAACGTTGGACTGGAAGACTAATTTAAAAGACAATGTTAACCGTAAAGACCGCAGTTTTCGCCGTAAAAAAGATGATTTGGAATCCTTGCTACCCGCTAAGCCCGGTGTAGGAAAAAAAGGCTTGGTTCTGCCTTCAGGCTATATTGCTGGCGAAAATATCCGCTTATTTCTTGAACGCAATATCGCTAAATCGGCAGGCATAACAGACTTTAACAAACTGCCGATTCCGTATCGTGCGGTGGCCACCGACATTAACACCGGCAAAGCGGTGATTTTAGCTTCTGGCAGCTTATCCAAAGCCATGCGTGCCAGTATGTCAATTCCCGGTGCATTCAATCCAGTGACTATCGACGATCAGATTTTGGTTGATGGCGGATTGGTGAATCAAGTTCCCATTGATGTAGTGCGCGCCATGGGCGCAGACATTATTATTGCCGTGGATGTGGGCACACCCTTGGCAAAAATCGATGATCGGTCGAGTGCTTTAGCCATCGCTGATCAGGTGACGAGCTTTCTAACGGTTGGTAATACCGTTGAACAATTTAAAACCTTAACCGATAAAGACGTGTTGATTCAGCCCAATCTGGGCGCTGAAGTCACAACCGCGTCTTTTGATAAGGCCGATTTAGCGCTGCAAATTGGCGATGAAGCAGCCAAGTTGGCTTCACCCAAATTGGCTAAGCTCAGCCAATCGTCTTTGTACCCCAGAGCCCTGGTGGTTAACCACGATGCCGACACGGTGATTCGCTTTATCAATGTCATCAATAAAACGTCGTACGATGACAAAGTGTTTATTGGGAAGTTGCGGCCTTTGCTGAACAAAAGCATCAACCGCGATGAAATTGAAAAACGCATACGGGCTATTTATGGCCAATATCCGCTGGAGTTAGTCACCTACGAAGTGCTTAAAAAAGACGACGAAACCGGGCTACAAATAAAAATTTCGCCACCGGTGGTGGGCAAACGTTTTGGTGAAATAGGCTATAACTTCAGCAGCAATTCAGAAGGCCAGATTTTATCGAATCTAACAACCGGAGTATTAATTGCGCCGCTTAATCCTTCTGGTGGCGAGCTAAGAACCTTACTAACCATTGGCGATGAGAAAAAAATAACCAGTGAATGGTTTCAGCCATTTGCACCGGATAGCGACTATTCCTCAACCATCAAAGTGGGTTATGAAGATACGCTGCGTTCATTATTCAACAATAATGGCTATGCACTTGCCGAATATAGCCTTCCACATACGTATATCAACGCCAAAATTGGTAAAGAATATGGCAACTGGGGCGAAATCAGTCTTGAGGCGCGCATTGCCAATGGCAAGCTGAACCGTGTTATTGGCGATACCCTTTTGCCAGAATATGTTTTTAAACGGCGTGAAGTGTCGCTGAGTTTCTTGGTGGACACCTTGGATTCTTTGTACTTGCCGCGTTCGGGTTACTTGGCCGACATCAGTGTTGTTAGCTCAATCGATGCATGGGGCAGTGACGATTCGTATAAGCAATTCAATGCGGATCTTTTATATGCCGGTGCTATTGGCAAGCATTCCGGGTTTGGCGGTGTGCGCTGGCACAACACCTTTGACGGTAACCCAGGATTTCAAAATTGGTACGCCTTAGGCGGCGTTACGCGTTTTGCCGGCTTGCAACCAGAGCAGCGTTATGTTGAAAATTATGCCATGGCCTATGTTGGCTACACCTACGAATTAGGCAAGCTGTTGGGCCGCTCCGTGGTGTTGGGTGGCACGCTAGAGTCGGGTAAGTTATGGTCGAATGCCTTAGGTTTTCATGTTAACGATGTGCAAACCCATGGCAGTGCTTATTTTGGTTTTGATTCATGGCTGGGCTTATTGATTATGGGCTATGGCCGCAACACACAAGGCGATAGTAATTTCTTCGTTGAACTTGGTCGAAGCCGCTAGTTAAAGCGATTTTGCAAAAAACCGGTTGCAGCCACCGTGGCCGGTATCGCCCATGGGTTTATCGAGTGAGCGGAAACCGGCTTTTTGATACAGTGCCATGGCCGAGTCCATGCCGGTGAGCGTTTCTAGATAACACAGCTCAAAGCTAAAATCGCGTGCTTTTGTCAGGCATGTATTCATCAGCGCGATGCCAGCGCCTTGTCGGCGTAGCGCAGGCAGGAAATACATTTTGCGCAGTTCGCAAATACGCGGATTGCTCGCGCCTTGCAAAGGCGCAATTCCGCCACCGCCCATCACTTGGCCCTCAAGCTCAACCACAAAGTAGGCACTTCGTGGCGCGCTATAGGCTTTGAACATCCAATCTACTTCCGGGTCGTTAATGGCAAACCCCTCGCCTTGCGCGCCATATTCCGGCATGACGGTGCGAATGATATATGCCATGCGCGAATCGTCGTGGGAACTGATTGGCCGAATTTTCCAATTGGGTGTTTTCATGCGTTGCGTGCTCGATTGACTTTACTCATACTGGCATGGCCAAGCTTATCGCTCAACCATGCACCGGTTGCAATCAGTGTATCTAAATCGATGCCGGTTTCAAAGCCCATGCCATGCAAGGCGTAAACAAGATCTTCGGTCGCTAAATTGCCGCTCGCGCCTTTTGCATACGGGCAACCGCCGGTGCCAGATACGGAGGCATCCACGGTGCGAATGCCGGCTTCAAGGCAGCTAAGCACATTCGCTAAAGCTTGCCCGTAAGTATCGTGGAAATGCACCGCCAATTGCGGCATGGGAATCTGCTCAGCAACTGCCAGCACCATCTGCTGAGCGGCCTTTGCCGTGCCAACGCCAATGGTATCGCCCAAGGAAATTTCGTAGCAGCCTAATTCAAACAACTGCTTGGCCACGCGCACCACATCGCCCACTGGCACAGCGCCTTGATACGGGCAGCCAAGCACGGTGGAGATATAGCCGCGAACCCGCACGCCATCGCTTGCTGCGCGTTCGAAGATCGGTTTGAAGCGTTCAATGCTTTCGGCAATGCTGGCATTAATGTTTTTCTGCGTGAACATTTCCGAAGCGGCCGTGAATACTGCCACATCCGTTACGCCACATTCCAACGCACGCAGATAGCCTTGCAAATTGGGCACCAATACCGGAAACCGACACGCACCATTTTTAGGCAGTTGCGAAAACAGCTCGGCCGCGTCGGCCATTTGCGGCACCCATTTTGGGCTAACAAACGCCGTGGCTTCAATGGTGTTTAATCCAGACGCCATTAGGCGTTCAATGAGCGCCAGTTTGTCGGCCGTTTCAATAAACTGCGCTTCGTTTTGCAGGCCATCACGCGGCGATACTTCAACAATCGTCACACGCTCATTCATCGCTAGGGTTCCAGCTAAAAATCGGCGCATCGGCATCCAACACACTGCCTGCCGTGGCAAGGCATTCGTTGATGCTGCCAGCGCATGGTGCTTTAATGCTGAGTTCCATTTTCATTGCTTCCATCACCGCCAATTCATCGCCTTTGTTCACTTGTTGCCCGGCCTGTGCTTTCATCAGCACTAACTTTCCAGGCATCGGTGCGCGAATAAAACCGTCGTGGGTGTTGCTTTGATCTTTCAGCCACGAGCCAGCTGGCATAAGCTGCCAACGCGAGCGCAACGTGCCATCGTGCACCACAAAATCGTCGTGGTAGCGAAATACATGAAAATCAGCCAGTGCGCCATTACAAGACAGTTGCACCGCATTGGGCTGGGTGGAAAGCACCGTAGCCGATAGCGTTTTACCTGCATGTTGCACGTCTAGCACATTGCCAATCAGCCGCACATGGTACGGCTCAAACGCCTGTTGCTGTTTTAGGTTAATCCGCAATGCGCCTTGGCCATGACTGCGCCAAAAATCGCGCGCCGCCCAAGGGTTTTGCGAATCGCTATGCACGGGTTTGCTGAGCAGCTGCATGGCGAAATAGGCTGCGGCCAGCTGATGGCTTTGCGGCGAGGCAGCGTCGGGCGTGAGAATCTGATCGAGATGTTTATCCAAGAAGCCGGTGTCAATGTCGGCCTTTTGCACGACAGGATGGGCGATGAGTTTTTCCAGAAAACCGATATTGCTGGGCAGGCCAAAAATCTGGCATTGCGACAAGGCCTGTTGCATGGCAGTCAATGCCAATGCGCGGGTTTCCGCCCACACAATCAATTTGGCCAGCATCGGGTCGTAATACACGCTAATGCTATTGCCTTCGCGAAAGCCGCTGTCGATGCGCAACGCTTTACAAGTGTTGGGTAAAAACATTTTTTGAATAATGCCGCTGCCCGGCATAAAGTTTTTATCCGGATCTTCGGCATACAAACGCACTTCAATGGCGTGCCCATGCGAAACAATGTCAGACTGCGGCACACGCAAGGCATAGCCTGCGGCCACTTCAATCTGCCAGCGCACTAAATCAAAGCCAGTCACCATTTCAGTGACCGGATGTTCAACTTGCAAACGCGAATTGATTTCCATGAAAAAGAATTCGCCATTTTGTGCCACGATAAACTCCACCGTGCCAGCGTTTAAGTAATCCACTGCGTTGGCGGCTTTAATAGCGGCGTGCGCCATCTGGCTGCGCAGGCTGGGCGTTAGAAATGCTGAGGGCGATTCTTCAATCACTTTTTGAAAGCGGCGCTGCGCCGAGCATTCGCGCTCGCCCAAGTGAAGTGTTTGGCCGTGGCTATCAGCGAAAATTTGGAATTCAATATGCCGCGGTTTTTCGATGTAGCGTTCCAGCAAGACACGGTCTTTGCCGAACGCATTTTTCGCTTCGCGCTGGCAGGATTCTAATGCCGATAAAAACGATTCGGCCTCATGCACAATGCGCATGCCTTTGCCGCCGCCGCCGTGCGCCGCTTTAATCATCAGCGGATAGCCGACAAGCGACGCTTGTTCTAGCAAATAATAAGGTTCCTGATTCTCGCCACTATAGCCCGGAATCACCGGCACGCCATTTTCAATCATCAGCAATTTGGCGCCGGCTTTAGAGCCCATGGCGCGCATACTTTCGGCTTTCGGGCCAATGAACACCAAACCAGCAGCGCCAACCATTTCGGCGAACTCGGCATTTTCCGACAAAAAGCCGTAGCCCGGATGAATCGCATTGGCGTGTGTGTTAAGCGCCGCGTCTAACACCGCTTGTTGGTTCAAATAGCTTAGGTTGGCTTCGGCGGGGCCAATATACACTGCTTCGTCGGCCAGACGTACATGCTCGGCATCGCGGTCGGCCTCGGAATAAATCGCCACCGTTCGAATGCCTAATTCATTGCAGGTGCGAATGACTCGGCATGCAATTTCGCCGCGGTTAGCAATTAATATTTTTTTGAACAGGTTCATTGTTCGTTCTCGTTAATCCACACAGCAGGGCGTTTTTCTAAAAACGCATTCAAGCCCTCTTGGCCTTCTTGGCTAACCCGCAAGCGTGCAATCAACGCGGCGTTCTGCGCGTCTTGCGCCTGCCTTGTTTGCGCCGAGTTAGCGGCTTGGTAGGTATGAATTAATTGTTTGGCTTCGGTTTGCGCTTGTTTTCCGCCTTTACCAAGCCAATGCAAAATGCGTTCCAGTGTTTCATCAAGGTGCTCGGCAGCAACGCTTTCATGCACGAGGCCAATCTGCTTGGCTGTTGGCGCATCAAATATTTCAGCGCTCAAGAAATAGCGGCGTGCTTGGCGCTCTCCAATGGCGGCCATCACATACGGCGAAATCACGGCCGGCACCAAGCCCAGTTTCACTTCGCTTAAGGTGAACTTAGCCGAATCAACAGCCACTGCAATATCGCAACACGCAATTAAACCCACGCCACCGCCATACGCCGAGCCATTCACGCGCGCCAAAGTTGGGATGGGCAGATTATTCAAGGTCCGCAAGCAGTGCGCTAGCGCGTGCGCATCGGCAAGGTTTTCTTGCTCCGAAGCGCTAGCCATAGCGCGCATCCAGTTCAGATTGGCACCGGCTGAAAACGTGTTTCCAGCGCCAGTTAGCACCAAACAACGCAGGGAATCATCAGCGGCAACCTGCTGCAAAGCGTCAGTCAGCTCGGCAATCAGCTCGGCATCAAAGGCATTGTGGCTGCTGGGGCGATTCAGCGTTATGGTTGCGCGGGAGCCGCTGCGGCTAAGAAGTACGGAGTTGGGCATGGGCGGTATGCAAATCCTCAAAAGGAAATGATAGCGGAAATGGCGGGGGATTGGGAGATACGCTTGGGTTTGCGCGGCTTTATAAGCGTGCTGATGTTCTATAGATTTGTGAAGTGAGGTGCCGATGCATCGGTTGAAACTTGCATGCAGTATTCACTTAATTGAACTAGGCATGAGGCTCCTTACGGCGTAATTAGACATTGCTTTCAGTTCCACCGAGGCTCCCCAGATAAGCTGGATGCAAACACTGGAACGGAGAACCCAAATTTTTTTAGTAAGGAGCGTATTAGTTCGATTTCTATACGTGATGCATATGGTCTCGCGACCACACTAACAAGCATGCGATTTAGGTTTATGGGTACAGGTAGACCACCATTGATATTCTCACTAGTAAGGTCCTCAGTTCCGAATTCATTTGGAGGAGCATTTATTAATATGGCTCGAACTTCACATTCTGGAGAAAAGTAGTGACGCTTCATTAAATAACGAAGGTAGTTCCCGTCTGGCACAATGTCTCTCGAAAAATCTTTGTATATGACTGGCGATATCATTGCGTTGTCTGGGAGTTCCGCTGCAAGTTTTGCAAATGTAGTGCAAATTGCTACCCCTGACTTAGCATATGCCTGCCACATTAAAGAGTTTTCTTGATTAGTGTATTGCCAGCATGAAATATTTGTCCATTGCCTCCGCCAAAGATGGATTTTGCTAAAATTGGCAATCATTTCTTGAGTAACATCAGGCCCATAGGTGACAATTTTTCGTGTGGCATCTGATATAGATCCTTCAAAACTGTCATCGAATCGGTCGGCGCCAGAAAACCAAAGCGCGGACGATTCGACCAACTTTTCAAACTTTGGGAAGTCCATGTAGCGCCAGATCGTCCCTTCGCGCTCGAAGTTTGGGAAATATCTTAGGAAATATTCATCAGCTGGCATTGTGAATGTCTAACTACATATATACCCCAGTCAGGGCGATAAATCATTCTCAGTATTTACTGTTATGCGGTCAAGGCAAATTGGTATAAAAATTAAATTAATACCGAAATAAATGGGTGTAGGCGGTTATTCAAACGCAAATGACCTTATTAGATAGCCTGAAATTCGATTTCATTTGAAACCTCGCTCTCGCGCGTCACGAAGTGAAATGCATTCATACTTCATGAGATTCGATTCACCACTTGATTTGCGAGCAAGAATGGCTTCGTTTGAAAGTTTAAGTAGCTCTCTGCAGTCAATACCGTTAAGTGTTGCGTCTCCGTCTATGAAGTATGCGCGTAATGCTGGTTTTGAGTTTTCGAGACTACTATAACGAATCAGAACATATGCTGAGTCGTCTAGTTCTCTCTTACCGCAGCCTACGCTTTGCGCGAGGATCAATAGAACTAGCAAACTATTCCATTTCATGATTTCGAAGTCTCCTTGGATGGTTAACTACATATAAGCCCAACACTCAGGACGATAAATCATTCTCATCGCAAGAGCGTGCGTTGGTCAAGGATAAAAAATTGGTTTGCAGCAATTTAGGCAGATTTCAGTTCCTGCGCTGCGCCATGAAGCAGTAATTCATTCACTTCATTAAGCCAATCAAAACAATGTTCGCGGCCGGTTTTTGATTCCTGCATGGCCATATGCCATTGCGAGATGCATACACGTAATTGCTTGGCGTCTTGGGCAAGTTGGGTCTTATCCACCAGTTCCCTAGAAAAAATGCCAAGGTGTTCGTTGCAGGTATCGGTGATGATGCGTTTAATGGCAGCCTTTGTTTGCTCATCAACGGTATAGTCTTGTATAGGCGTTGGTTGTTCAATGCGTACAATATTTTCTGCCAGCGCAGGCGTGTTCGCTTCTGTTTGTATAGGATTAGCGATTATCGGCTTTGCGCTAATAACAGTAGCATTGTGTTGCTTGGCATTTAACGCCGGCGCAATCAGTTTAGAAAACAAACTATTGTTTGCGATGGGAACAATAAGCGGCCTGATTTGCGCTAGAAATTCATCCACCACCGAATTTACCGGCGCATGGCTAGGCAATGTTTTGGGTTTATTTTGCGATAAAAAGCCTTTTTTCTCGAGCAAATAAATAAGCTCGCCCGAGTCGGGTGTGTTCACCAATGCGCGGATTTGGTCGATGCTTCGTATGCCGTCTGTAAACAGCAGTATTCGGCGATCAAGCATACTCAGGCTACGTTTGGTAGCGCTTAGTTCAGCAATGGCTAATTCAGTTTTATGAACAATCACATTCAGCCAAGCCGTTTGGAGATCATTGATTATTGAATAAAAATATGACGTTTTAGTGACAAAAGATTGGCTTTTCATAGATTTAGCACTTGCCTTGGCCGTTGACTTAAATCAACCACTTTTTAGTAAATTGGCACTATAATGAGAACTATTCCCATTTGGATTGCATTGTGGATTTAAGCCAATTAGCCAAAGGATCCACCGCGCAGGTGCTTAGTGTGCAAAGCCGCAGCAAAGATGATGCGATTGCGCAACGCTTGCTGGATTTAGGGTTTGTGCTGGGTGAACGCGTTAAATGCGTTAGCTTAGCGCCATTTGGTGGCGACCCCATCTTAGTGCAAATTGGCTTCACCCGTTTCGCGCTGCGCAAGGTGGAAGCCGCGCGCGTGCAGATTGAGGCAGAAGCATGAAGCCACTTTCTATTGCCTTGGTGGGCAATCCCAATTGCGGTAAAACCGCGCTATTCAATTTATTGACCGGCAGCCGTCAAAAAGTGGCTAACTATGCCGGCGTGACGGTGGAACGCAAAGAAGGCCAATTTAGTTTGGCCGATAGGCAAGTGAGTGTGTTGGATTTACCCGGCGCCTACAGCTTAAACGCTACTAGCCCCGATGAATTAATCACCCGCAATATCTGCATGGACACCCACGATTACGGTTTTCATCCGGATGTGTTGGTGTGTGTGGTGGATGCCACCAATTTGCGTTTGCATCTGCGTTTTGTGCTTGAATTAAAAGCACTCGGCAAGCCGCTTTTGGTGGCGCTGAATATGATGGATGCCGCTAAAAAACGCGGCATTGAAATTGATGTTGCGAAACTTGAGCAAAGCTTAGGCGTGCCGGTGGTGCCAACCATTGCGGTGGCCTCACACGGCGCCGATGCCTTGAAAAAATACCTTGCCGAACAAAGCGTGCCGCTGCCAGCCATTGAGCTTCAGCCAAACAGCAGCGATAGCCATGTGCAGGTTCGGCACATCTTGCAGCAATCGGTGAGTATGCCTAGTACCACCGCGGCCTTCGACGATCGCCTAGACAAGGTGTTGTTGCATCCATTGTTTGGCCCTGTGGTGCTGGGCTTGGTGTTGTTTTTTATGTTTCAGGCCGTGTATGCCTGGGCGGCGCCGTTCCAAGACGGCATTTCTGCCTCGGTGCAGTGGTTGTCTGGTTTTGTGGGGCAGGTGTTGCCGCAAGGCATGCTGTTGAGTTTGTTGCAAAACGGTGTGCTTGCTGGGCTTGGCACGGTGCTGGAATTCTTGCCGCAAATTTTAATTTTATTCGCGTTTATTTTAGCCTTGGAAGAAACCGGCTATTTGCCACGTGCCGCGTTTTTGTTGGATCGGGTGATGTTCGCTTCCGGCTTAACTGGCCGCTCGTTCATTCCTTTATTGTCGAGCTACGCCTGCGCAATCCCTGGCATTATGGCTACGCGTTCCATTCAAGATCCGCGCGATCGTTTGGCCACCATCATGGTTGCGCCGCTCACTACCTGCTCGGCACGCTTGCCGGTCTACACCTTGCTGATTGGCGCATTTATTCCTGAGCAGAAAGTGCTTGGGCTGTTCAACATGCAAGGCTTGGTGCTGTTCGGCCTGTATTTGTTCGGCATTGTCAGCGTGTTTGGTGTGGCATGGGTCATGAAAAAATTCAATCGGCAAAAATCCGATCACGCCTTGTTGCTTGAACTGCCATCGTATCGCTTGCCAAACCTACGCGATTTAGCAATTGGTTTATGGGACCGTACACGGATATTTCTGCGCCGCGTGGGCGGCATTATTCTCACGCTAACCATATTGTTATGGTTTTTATCCAGCTTTCCTGGCCCGCCAGATGGCGCGGTGTTGCCGGCTATTGAATACAGTTTCGCCGGTCGAATAGGGCATTTCTTAGCGCCTTTATTCGCCCCGATTGGCTTTAACTGGCAGATTGTGCTGGCCTTGATTCCCGGCATGGCGGCGCGCGAAGTGGCGGTATCGGGCTTAGCCACCGTGTATGCGCTTTCCGCGCAAGGCGACAACGTAGCTGCGTTAAGTGACGTACTAGCCTCGCAATGGAGCTTGGCAACGGCATTGTCGGTACTCACTTGGTATGTGTTTGCGCCGCAATGTATTTCCACCATCGCCACCATCAAGCGCGAAACCAATTCCTGGAAATACACTACCTATGCGGTGGTATATTTATTTGGCTTAGCGTATTTTTTCGCTTTTTTGGTGTATCAATGCGCCGCGTGGCTGGCATGAATGCGCTGTGGCAAAATGTGTTGGTGTATGCACTGGTGCTGTGGTGCATGTGGCGCTTGTTGCGTAAATACGCACCCAATTCGGCATGGCAAGCACAAGCGAAGCTGAGTTATTTTTTTGAATCGAGAAACCCGCTGTGGCTAAAATGCGTTGGCCAGAAATTGCGGCCAGCGCTTCTCATTCCACAAGGCTGCAATACGCATTGCAGCAAGTGCAAAACCTGTGCTTAATTACATTCTAAACACACCATAGTTGCCGCGTTCGATGGGCGCATTCAATGACGCAGAAAGCGCCAACGCTAACACGCGGCGGGTATCAATCGGGTCAATCACGCCATCGTCCCATAAACGGCTGCTGGCATAAAAGGGGTGGCCTTGGCGTTCGTATTGTTCGCGAATTGGGGCTTTGAAGGCATCTTCATCCACGTTGCTCCATGTGCCGCCTTGTTGTTCAATGCCATCGCGTTTCACGGTGGCAAGCACCGACGCAGCTTGTTCCCC
This sequence comes from Arenimonas sp., assembly GCA_043744535.1. Lineage (GTDB taxonomy): Bacteria > Pseudomonadota > Gammaproteobacteria > Xanthomonadales > Xanthomonadaceae > Arenimonas. The sequence continues at coordinate 32,273 of JAYTVJ010000133.1, read as the reverse complement.
GCCCATCACTGAAATGCGTGCATTAGGCCAGGTAAATAAAAAACGAGCGCCATACGCGCGGCCGCACATGGCATAGTTGCCCGCACCAAAACTGCCGCCAATGAGCACCGTAAACTTCGGCACATGCGAGCAGGCCACTGCTGTCACCATCTTCGCGCCATCTTTGGCAATGCCTGCGTGCTCGTATTTTTTGCCAACCATAAAGCCAGTGATGTTTTGCAGGAACACCAAAGGAATATTGCGCTGGTTGCACAGCTCAATAAAATGCGCACCTTTCAGGGCGCTTTCGGCAAACAAGATGCCATTATTCGCAACAATGCCAACCGGCATGCCGTGAATATGCGCAAAGCCGGTGATTAAGGTTTTGCCGTAGCGTGCTTTAAATTCTTGAAACTCTGAGCCATCCACGATGCGTGCAATAATTTCTTTCACATCGAAAGGGCGACGTGTGTCTTTTGGCACAATGCCATACAACTCGCTAGCAGCATAAGCAGGCTCTGCTGTGGGCTGAATAGCCAATGGATTTATTTTCTTGCGGTTTAAATTAGCCACAATGTCGCGCGCAATGGCTAAGGCGTGTTCGTCGTTTTCAGCGAAATGGTCGGCAACGCCAGATATAGAGGTATGTACATCGGCGCCGCCTAAGCTTTCTGCATCCACAATTTCGCCGGTTGCAGCTTTCACCAACGGCGGGCCGCCCAGAAAAATAGTGCCTTGTTCGCGCACAATAATGCTTTCATCGCACATGGCTGGCACGTAGGCGCCGCCCGCGGTGCAAGAGCCCATCACCACCGCAATTTGTGGAATATTGCGCGCACTCATGCGTGCTTGGTTGTAGAAAATACGGCCGAAGTGCTCTTTATCGGGGAACACTTCATCTTGCAAAGGCAAAAATGCACCGCCTGAGTCCACCAGGTAAATACACGGTAAATGGTTTTCCAAAGCAATTTCTTGCGCGCGTAAATGCTTTTTCACGGTCATCGGAAAATACGTGCCGCCTTTCACGGTGGCGTCGTTGGCTACAATCACCACTTCAATGCCATGCACGCTGCCAATGCCGGTGATTAGCCCTGCGCTGGGTGCTTGGTCGTCGTATTGGCCTTCGGCGGCTAATGCTGAAAATTCTAAAAATGGACTGCCTGGATCAATCAACACATTAATGCGATCGCGCGCTAGGAGTTTGCCGCGGCTGATATGTTTTTCGCAGGCCAATTGCCCGCCACCACGGTGAATATGCGCTAGGCGTTCGTGCAAGGCTTGTGCCTGCGCTTGCATGGCTAAGGCATTGTCGGCAAATTCGCTTGAGCGGCTGTCAATGGCAGTGGCTAGTTTTGGCATGGCAGGCGTCACTCGAAAAAAGGTTGGGCTACTGTAGTGTAGCTAAAAAAAAACCGCCGTTACCGGCGGTTTTTTCAACAATCGCTAAGCGATTATTATTTTTTTGCAGCTTCAGCAGTTGCGTCAGCAGCTTTTGCAGTTGCGTCAGCGGCAGCAGTGGTTGCGTCAGCAGCAGCAGCAGTTGCGTCAGCAGCAGCGTCAACAACTGGAGCAGCAGCGTCAGCAGCAGGTGCCATTGCGTCAGCAGCAGCAGCGGTGGTTGCGTCAGCAGCAGCAGCAGTTGCGTCAGCAGCTGCGTCAGTTGCAGTTGCAGCAGCGTCAGTTGCAGTTGCAGCAGCGTCAGTAGCGGCTTCTTCTTGCTTCGAGCAGGCGGTCAAGGCCAATGCGAAGGCTAATGCGATCAGTGTTTTGTTCAAAGACATGGTATTTCCTCAGTTCAATATTGAATTTTGATTTAAAAAAACGTGCGTTATCACGCACGTAGCGGTAATAATGCCAGTTTCTCTAGAATAGTCAAGCATTTGTGAGTAAAAAGTAAAATTTTTGTTCAGCTACACCAATTCAACTGCCATGGCAGTGGCCTCACCCCCACCAATACAAAGGCTTGCAACGCCTTTTCGCAATCCTCTGGCTTGCAGGGCATGAATCAGGGTAACCAAAATTCTAGCCCCAGATGCGCCAATTGGATGGCCAAGTGCGCAAGCGCCGCCGTTCACATTAACGCGTGCATGGGGAATCCCCAGTTCTTGGATAGGGGCCATGGCCACGGTTGCAAATGCCTCGTTAATCTCAAACAGATCGACATCGGCAACATCCCAACCGGCTTTTTGCAATACCGACTGAATCGCACCTACCGGTGCGGTGGTAAACCATTCAGGTGCTTGCGAGAAGCTGGCTTGCGCCACAATCTTGGCAATAGGGGTTAATCCTTGTGCCAATGCAAAGGCTTCGCTGCCCAGCACTAAGGCGGCGGCACCGTCGTTGATGCTAGAGGAGCTGGCCGCGGTGATGGTGCCATCTTTTTTGAAGGCCGGCCGCAAACTTGAAATTTTGCCAATATCGCATTTGCCGGGTTGTTCATCGCTACTAATTTGAACATCGCCTTTGCGCGTACTAACCGTTACGGTAGCAATTTCGGCTGAAAATGCACCGTTTTGCTGAGCATTCAACGCGCGTTGCACTGATTCTGCGGCGAATGCATCTTGTTGTTCACGGGTGAAGCCGTATTTTTCAACACATAATTCGCCAAACACACCCATCGGTTGTTTATCGTACGGGTTGGTTAGGCCGTCCCAGGCCATATGATCAAGCATTTCGGCGCTGCCAAAGCGAATACCGGTGCGTGAGTTCATCAGCAAATGCGGGGCATTGGTCATCGATTCCATGCCGCCCGCCACAATACATTGCGCCGAACCGGCCTTGATTGCGTCATGGGCGAACATAACCGCTTTCATGCCAGACCCGCACACTTTGTTAATGGTGGTTGCGCCTGCCTTGGCGGCAATGCCGGCCGCTAAGGCGGCTTGACGCGCCGGTGCTTGACCAAGACCTGCAGGCAACACGCAGCCCATAATCACTTCGTCAATTTGTTCGCCAGACACATGGGCTTGCGTCATGGCCGCGCGCATAGCTGTTGCGCCAAGCTGTGTGGCAGGTACGCCGGTAAATTGCCCGAGCAGTGCGCCTAAGGCGGTGCGCTTAGCACCTAATATAAAAACAGTCCCCATAATTTTTCCTTAACTAAAGTGTGTCATTAAATAATTCACGGCCAATGAGCATGCGCCGAATTTCGTTGGTGCCCGCACCAATGCTGTACAGCTTGGCATCGCGCAACAAACGGCCGGTAGCGTATTCATTGATGTAGCCATTGCCTCCCAGCGCTTGAATGGCTTCTAATGTGACTTGCACAGCTGCTTCGCTGGCATGCAGCAAACAACTGGCGGCATCAACCCGCGAACGTTGGCCGGCGTCGTATGCGTGCGCAACCGCGTAGGCAAAAGCGCGTGAGGATTGCAGCGCGGTGTACATATCGGCAATTTTGCCTTGCATTAAGCCAAACGTGCCAATCGCGGCATCAAACTGGCGACGCTCACGCACGTAAGGTAAGGTCATGTCGAGCGCGGCTTGCATTAAGCCAATCGGGCCGCCCGACAACACCAAACGTTCGGTATTCAGGCCGCTCATCAGCACTTTTACGCCGTGATTTACGTCGCCCAGCACGTTTTCGGCGGGAATTTCGCAATTGTCGAACACCAGTTCGCAGGTGTTTGAGCCACGCATACCGAGTTTGTCGAGTTTTTGTGCGGTAGAAAAACCGTGCATGCCTTTTTCAACTAAAAAGGCTGTCATGCATTTGCTGCCCGCTTCTTTTCCGGCAGTGCGCATATACACAATCAGCACATTCGCTTCAGGCCCATTGGTAATCCACATCTTATTGCCATTGGCAATCCACACGCCATCGCGTAGCTCGGCTTTGCAGCTCATTGAGCCGACCACGTCTGAGCCAGCGCCTGGCTCACTCATCGCCAATGCACCCACCCATTCACCCGAGCAGAGTTTTGGCAGGTAGGTATTTTTTTGTTGCTCGCTGCCATTGATGTATAAATTCTGCACGCATAAATTAGAGTGCGCGCCATAGCTCAAACCAATGGAACCGGAGGCGCGGGAAATTTCTTCCATGGCAATCAGATGCGCCAAGTAGCCTAAATCTGAACCGCCATAGGCACTCGATACGGTGATGCCAAGTAGGCCAAGCTCGCCCATTTTTTGCCATAAATCGGCAGGGAACAGGTTGTCGTGATCAATCTGCGCCGCGCGTGGCACAATTTCTGCGTCAGCAAAACGGCGCACGCTGTCGCGCAAGGAATCCAGTTCTTCATTAATGGCAGTGAGCGACATGCGGTTAAATCCTTAAAATAGAAACCCGCCAATGTTGGCGGGTATTTGTTATCCGGCGCGACGACCCTGAAAACGCGGTGCGTGTTGGCCAAGATGCGGCAAGCGCAGTTTGCCAATGGCTGAAATGCGTTCTTCGGCCATCCGGTCGGCGGCTTTGTAGGTGGGGATATTGTCGCGTTTGCTGATTTCGAAAATACGCGTCAAGTTCAGATTAATGGTGCGCAGCATACGCATGGCTCGTTCGCGGTTGTAGCCGTCAATTTCCAAGGAAACATTCATCAAGCCACCAGCATTCACCGCGTAATCGGGCGCATACAAAATGCCTCTGCGTTGCAGTTCATCGCCAATGTCGTCGCTGGCTAGCTGGTTGTTGGCCGCACCACAAATAACCTGGCATTTTAAGCGTTCCAGTGTGCTTTCATTGACCGTGCCACCTAAAGCGCATGGTGAATATACATTCGCATCGACATCGTAAATATCGTCTAGGGCAACTGCTTCTGCGCCGTAATCATCCACTGCGCGTTGCACCAGTTCTTTATTGATGTCGGTGACAAATACTTTCGCGCCGCGTTCGCGCAGAAGCTTTAAATATTCCATACCGACATGGCCCACACCTTGTACAGCAAAGCTGTATTTGCCAATATCTTCATTGCCGTATTGGGTTTGCAGTGCCGCCATTAAGCCTTGCAAGGTGCCATAAGCGGTGAATGGCGAAGGATCGCCCGAACCGCCGTGTACTTGATGCACGCCAGTCACAAATTCTGTTTCGCGGTACACATATTCCATGTCGTTGACATCAATACCCACGTCTTCAGCGGTAATGTAACGGCCATTCAATGAATTGACAAAGCGCCCGAACGCGCGGAACAAGGCTTCGGATTTATCTTTGCTTGGGTCGCCAATAATCACCGCTTTACCGCCGCCTAAATTCAGGCCGGAAACCGCTGCTTTGTAGGTCATGCCGCGCGACAAGCGAAGTACATCGTTTAGCGCGTCTTGTTCGGTCGCATACGGCCACATGCGCAGGCCGCCGAGTGCTGGGCCCAACACAGAATTATGGATGGCGATGATGGCTTTCAGGCCGGCGTCTTTATTCTGACAAAACACCACTTCTTCGTGGTCGGTTTTACTGATGCTTTCAAAAATCATAGAAATGCTCCGGCTAACGGGTAAAATCAAAACGCCTTAGGCGCGGCGTATTATAAAGCAAATATTCTGTAGGCATTAAAATAAGCGATGCGCCTGTTGCCTAATCCATAAGGTGGCAATCCATTTAACTCCACGTGTAACCGGTGCTCCAGCATGCAAACTGAGTGTGTTCAGCGTTTCATTGCTATCGATATTATCAAACCGTAAAAGTTGCCCTTCAGTAGCAGGAATATGTTGTTGTAACAAGGGAAACAGCGTTTCTCCGCCTTGCTCTGGGGTGTTCAAGTAAATAATCACAGTTCGTAGCCGCTGCCCAGCGCCGCCTTGTTTAATAGGCACAAAGTAACTGGGTGGCAGGTAATCGCGGTGCGGTTTGTATTCTTGGCCGGGCAAATAGCGCAGTAGAATCAATGGCTCGGCATTGATAAGTGGCAATTCAGCCGCGCATGCCATACGCCGCTGCAATAGCCGAAGGTAGAGCTGTTCATGTTCAATAGTAAAAATGCATTCGGCGCTGGTGCGAATCTGGTTTTGGTGTTGTTTGCCTTGTTCATCCACCGAAATGGATGGGCTTAACATCGGTGCACCTAAGCAGCGCTAATATAGACATTCCTCAGTACTAAAAAAATCGGCATATAACGACACATTTGCGCGCGCATCGATCTGAATACCTCGCCTAAATTCAAGTGTTTTTTGCCAAGCAATTGGCATTAAATGCATGGGCAATTGCGGGCTGTGTTGAGGCTCGGCCTGTGAATATCCAAATGCAGGATTGGGCGCTGGAACAGGCAACTGCATGGCTTGCGCTAATTGCCGAATACAGTTGGCACGCGCGGGATCTGCAACACAACAAAAGCCACTGGCTAGGCGTTCACCAAGCAATGCCATGGCGGTGGTGTTGCCTTGTAAAGCGGATAATTCAAGCAATTGCGTGCTATCGAGTTGCTCTTGATGAGTGCCATAACGTGCTAGAAACAGCGCCGCATCGCACAATGCGCTGGGGTTTTGTTGCGCAATACATTGCTGAACACGTTCCGTGAGTTGCTGCCAATCCAATGCCTCTGTTTGCGCGCATAGGCTAATGCAAGACAAAAGATACATAGCGGAAGCATCGTGGTGTTGTTCCGCACGTTTGAGCAAGCTAAGCGCATCTGTTGCGCTGGCTTGGTCTTGCACCTCTATTAACAAAACCGTGGCTAAATCGGTAAGTGCTGGCGGGTAATTTTGATTTGCTAATACCTGCAGCAAACGTTTGGCGTCGGCGAGCTGATTATTTTGTAATAGTTGCCGTGCCTGCAACAATTGCTGTTGGCGTGCGTGTGCGTTCATCAGGCGATTTTACGGGTAAGTCGCTCAATTATTGCCTATCACGGTACAATTGTCATTCATTCGCTTACGGGTTCTAACCGTTATGCCAACATTATCAACCGTGCATTCCGATACGCAACAGCACACATTGCCGCCTTTGCGATTTGTGACCGCAGCCAGTTTGTTTGATGGCCACGATGCCGCAATTAATATTATGCGCCGCTTAATTCAAGCGCAGGGTGCCGAGGTGATTCATTTAGGCCACAACCGTTCGGTGGACGATGTGGTGCGTGCGGCCTTGCAAGAAGACGCCGACGGCATTGCGCTGTCGAGCTATCAGGGCGGGCATGTTGAGTATTTCAAATACATTATTGATCAGCTTAAAGCACACGGCGCGGCGCATATTCGTGTGTTCGGCGGTGGCGGCGGCACGATTACACCCGATGAAATTGCTGAGTTAGAAGCGTATGGCGTGGAACGTATTTACCACCCAAACGATGGTATGCAGATGGGTTTGGTGGCGATGATTGAAGATTTAGTGCAGCGCACCGCAAAGCACCGTAAGCCTGTGGCGAAGCCTGAACAAGAATATGCACAAAACGATGTGGCGTTCGGTAAATTGCTTAGCGCCTTAGAGCAAGAACAATTTTCTGAATCCGAACTTGTGCACTTGCGCAAGCAATGGCAATTGGCAGGCGCTAAAACACCGGTGATTGGATTAACCGGCACCGGTGGCGCGGGCAAGAGCTCGGTTACCGATGAATTGCTGAATCGCTTTTTGCAGCATTTTACAGCCATGCGCATCGCGGTGATTTCGGTTGACCCAACACGCCGTCGTAGCGGTGGTGCCTTGCTCGGTGATCGTATCCGCATGAACACCTTGCGTTCGCCCCAAATTTATATGCGCTCAATGGCCACACGCCGCCAGCATATGGCCACCAATATTGTGCTGAAAGATTGTATTGCGTTTTTGAAAGCACAAGATTTCGATTTAGTGATTGTTGAAACTGCTGGCATCGGCCAATCCGATTCTGAGATTGTCGATTTAGTCGATTTCCCGGTGTATGTGATGACTTCCGATTTTGGCGCGCCTAGCCAACTGGAAAAAATCGATATGCTCGATTACGCCGAATTGGTGGTGCTCAATAAATACGATCGGCGCGGCGCCGAAGATGCCTTGCGCGATGTGCGCAAACAATGGAAACGCAACCGTGTGGCATTTGCGTTGAAAGATGAAGACATTCCGGTATATCCCAGCATTGCCTCGCAATTCAACGATCCAGGCATAAGCTGGATGTTTTTCAACCTGTGTCGTTTAATGCGCGAGAAATTGGATGTAGGAGCGCCTTCAGGCGCGATACGCTGCAATTTCAATCCAATCGTTGATACCGTCTTAAAAGAACCACGCGCCACCATTTTGATTCCCGGCAGCCGCACGCGCTATTTATCGGAAATTTCCGAACAAGGCCGTGCTATTAACCGTTCTATTGAGCATCAAGCCATGCAAGCCGATTTAGCGCAATCGTATTGGCAGGCTTTGCAGGCGATTGGCGATGTGGCGTTGCCGAAGGCTTTGGCGCTGTATGAACCTGATGCACTTGTAGGAGCGCCTTTAGGCGCGACATCAGGCGCGATTGGCATGGTCGCGCCTAAAGGCGCTCCTACAGTCGATCATTCAATGATGGTTCTCCGGCAACGCTACCAAGAAGCCGTGAAAGCTTTATCGGCGGAGGCGGTGAATCTGTTGCGGGAATGGCCGGCGCGTTTAAAAGCGGTCACCGATGATGTGAACGAATACCAAGTGCGCGATAAAGTCATCCGGGTTGAGAATTACCGCGATTCGCTATCGCACCAAAAAATTCCAAAAATTGCCGCGCCCAAATTCACCGGCTGGGGCGAGTTGTTGGTGTTCTTATCGAAAGAAAATCTACCAGGCGCATATCCATTCACCGGCGGTGTGTATCCGTATCGGCGCACTGGCGAAGACCCAATCCGCATGTTTGCCGGCGAGGGCACACCCGAGCGCACCAATCGCCGTTTCCATTATTTGAGTTTAGGCCAGCCCGCTATTCGCTTATCAACGGCATTCGATTCGGTGACCTTGTATGGCGAAGACCCAGCGGTGCGGCCAGATATTTACGGCAAAATCGGCAATTCCGGGGTTTCCATTGCCAGCTTGGATGATATGAAGAAACTGTATTCGGGTTTCGATTTATGCGCGCCGAATACCAGTGTGAGCATGACCATTAACGGCCCAGCACCGATGATCTTGGCGATGTTCATGAACACCGCGATTGATCAGCAAGTGGAAAAATACTTGCGTGCAGACGACGCACGCTGGCAAGCCGCCCAAGCGCAGATTACGCAGTTGTTGGCCAGCAAAGGCCAGCCGCAATACATTGGTGATTTGCCAGCAGGCCATGACGGCTTAGGCTTGGCTTTATTGGGTTTGAGTGGCGATCAGGTGGTTGATGCTGAAACCTACCATGCCATTCGTACAAAAACCTTGAGCTTGGTGCGCGGTACCGTGCAGGCCGATATTTTGAAAGAAGACCAAGCGCAGAACACCTGCATTTTCAGCACCGAATTCGCCTTGCGGATGATGGGCGATATTCAGCAATTTTTTGTGGAGAATAAAGTCCGCAATTTTTATTCGGTGTCCATTTCCGGCTATCACATTGCCGAAGCGGGCGCTAACCCAATTTCGCAATTGGCGTTTACGTTGTCAAACGGCTTCACCATTGTTGAATATTACTTAGCACGTGGCATGAAAATTGATGATTTCGCGCCGAATTTGAGTTTCTTTTTCAGCAATGGCATGGACCCGGAATACACCGTGATTGGCCGTGTGGCTCGGCGCATTTGGGCACGCGCCATGCGCGAACGCTACGGCGCCAATGAACGCAGCCAGATGATGAAATACCACATCCAAACCTCGGGCCGCTCCTTGCACGCGCAGGAAATTCAGTTCAACGACATCCGCACCACGCTACAAGCCATGACGGCTCTGTTCGACAACTGCAACAGCCTGCACACCAATGCTTACGATGAAGCCATCACCACACCCACCGAGGAATCGGTTCGCCGTGCGGTGGCCATCCAGATGATTATCAACAAAGAACTGGGCTTGAACTTCAACGAAAACCCGTGGCAGGGCAGTTTCATTGTTGAGCAACTCACCGACTTAGTTGAAGAGGCGGTGTACAAGGAATTTGATGCACTTTCCGAACGCGGCGGCGTGCTGGGCTCCATGGACACCATGTATCAGCGCGGCAAAATTCAAGATGAGTCGATGTACTACGAGCACAAGAAGCACGACGGCAGTTTGCCATTAGTGGGTGTGAACACCTATTTGCCGAAAAATGTGGATGCCAATGCCATTGGTAAATTGGAATTAATCCGCAGCACCGAAGCAGAGAAGGGCATGCAAATTACCCAAGTGGCGGGTTATCAGCAATTGCGCAACGCGCTAGCGGCCGATGGCCTGAAACCTCTGCAAACCATTGCCCGCGAACGCCGCAATATCTTTGCCGGGCTGCTAGAAGCGGTGAAAACGCATAGTCTTGGGCAGATTAGTCATGCGTTGTATCAGGTGGGTGGTGAGTATCGGAGGAATATGTAGGGTGGGGCTTGGCCCGCCAAGCTGAATGAGACGATTTACAGATACTTGACAACAACTAAACAATAATTATACTTGCAAGTATAATTTATCGAGTTTACTCAAGGAGTAATCCCATGTCTCAAATTACCTTATATCTAGATGATGCTACACAGGAGCTGGTAGATCATGCTGCTCAGGCGAATGGCGTGTCAAAAAGCCGTTGGGTGGCTGAAATCATTCGCAAATACGCCGCCCATGATTGGCCGCAAGATTGCCTCGCGTTAGCAGGACGATTTGCTGATTTCCCCCTACGCGAAGCAAGCCTAACTGAACAGCATACCGATGTGCCGCGCTTAGGTTTTTGACGGACGCCATGCTGATTCTCGATAGTAATACCATTAGCTACTACTTTCGCGGCGACGCACAGGTAGTGCCGCGCCTGCAAGCGCTTTCCCCTTCCGATATCGGTGTTCCTGCCATTGTGGAATACGAGCTGCGTTACGGGCTTTTGCGTTTACCCGCTTTAGCAGTAGCGCCTCGCCTGGCAGCGTTAACCGCTTTGTTGCGCCCCATGCAGATTTTGCCATTTGATAGTGAATGCGCCACTCATGCCGCACGCATTCGTGTTGAATTGGAGGCTATGGGCACACCCATCGGTCCGCACGACACGTTGATTGCTGCCACAGTTTTGCGCTATCAAGCTACGCTGGTAACTCGCAATGTGCGCGAGTTTGCTCGTGTGCAGGGTTTGCAATGTATTAATTGGCATGATGATTGATTTATTGCGAAGTAAGCCATGCGTTGTATAGTGTGGTGGGGAATAAAGGCGGAATATGTGATGAATCAGAAAAAGATTAGAGGATAGTAAATGAGTCGAATGAGAATTCTTTCAGTTTTCAATAATAAGGGCGGTGTTGGGAAAACAACGCTTATTTACCATTTGGCGCATTCACTTTCAGAAAGTGGATATAAGGTTCTACTGCTGGATGCCGATCCACAATGCAATCTGACAATTTTCTCAATGCAAATTGAGAAAATTCATGAAATTTGGGAAGCTGAAAATGAAGCTATCGAAATTGGAGTTGAGGCCTACCGAAAGAAAGCTTCACCCTCTGATATTGAGGAGCTTAATGATGGCGTTCGTTCGCTTCACTATTTGTTGAAGCCTACAATAGATGGTGAAGGCGAGCACGATAAACTTCCGCCTCCCTTTAAAATTTCCTCAAACTTACATCTAATTCCTGGCAGGCTATCACTTCATGAATATGAAGAAAAGATATCTTCGCGTTGGAGTGATATATATCGTGGAGATCCGCTCGCAATAAGAACAGTTACAAAGATTAGATCTCTTGCAGAAGATTATGGGAAAAAATACAAGTATGATTTCGTAATTATTGATACATCACCAAGTCTCGGTGCAATGAATAAAACCATCATTTCAACTGTGGATGGTTTTTTTGTCCCATCTGCGCCAGATATGTTTTCGCTTTATGGAATCCGAAATATTGGTTCGAGCTTACGTAAATGGCATGATGAATTTGAGGTTATTTACAAGCTAATTTCTTCAGAAAAACGAAAATTATTTCCAAAGAGGTTCGTGCAATTCCTCGGATATACAATTTATAATGCCAAGAAATATACCAAAGCTGGTAACAGATGGAACTTGGCACAAGCACACTTAAAATATGCGAATGAAATCCCCAATATCATTAATTCTTACATTGATGCAGATATCAGAGCAAGTATTCCTGATGAAATAATCAATCAGCCAATCGGCGGCGACTCGATTATGCACGGTCACAATACATTTCCGACGTTAGCGCAACATTACAGGGTTCCAATGTGGAAGCTTGCCACCCTCAAGCGGCTTGATAAGGACCATCAGAACACTGTCAATGGGCAGCGCCCAGATATTATTGCTACAAAAGAAAAGTACCATGACTTTTCTGATTCATTGCTAGAGCGCATAAGGTATATCGGGTGAACTATGGCAATCAATAATCAGCAGGTGCACGATTTGGTCGATTTATATCGCGAAAAAAAGACCCTATTTCAGTTTTTTCAGAGAAATGTTGAATCAGTTTTTCAAAACGACACTGGACTAAATACTGGAATACCGACGATTATTCATTCAATACGTTCTAGGCTTAAAGACGAACAGCATTTGGCCGATAAAATTCGCCGAAAGCATGAAGAAGGGCGCGATATTACAACCGAGAATCTGTTTAGAGAAATTACAGATTTTGCTGGCGTAAGAGTTCTACATCTTCATCAAGCACAGTTTGATCGAATTCATAGCTTCATAAAAGGCAAGGTAAAATCAAAAGTTTGGAGGTTCAGAGAGCCTCCAGTTGCCTACACTTGGGATCCTGAGTCTCAGGTCTACTTCCGCAAGCTGAAGATTAAAACAGAACTTAAGCCCTCATATTATACAAGTGTACATTATCTTGTTTCGCCTGCGAATGAAGATGGTGACTCGATTAGCTGTGAAATACAAGTGCGAACTCTTTTTGAAGAGGCGTGGGGAGAAATTGATCATTCGATTAATTATCCAAACAAGACTGCAAAGCTGGCAAATATAGAGCAGCTAAGAGTATTGTCGAAATTAGTTTCGACCGGCTCGCGATTGGCAGATTCAATTTTTAAGGTTCATGAAGCCCCATGAATCTCCACCAACCCTGGACCGCCACCGACCGCGCCACCTGGCTCGCATCCCGCGTTAAACAACGTAGCTATGCTGATGATGTGCTGGGCCGGATTGAGCTGCTTAGCTACCGATTTGATGTGCAGGAATACGGGCAGCTCGATTATTCAGGTGAACATTTTCTATTGCTTGCCCTGAAAAGCCGTGATTGGGATGATGCGCTGCCAACCGTGCTAGTCACCGGCGGTGTGCATGGCTATGAGACCAGCGGTGTGCAGGGAGCCTTGGATTTTTTGGATCAGCGCGCCGAAAGCTACGCCGGTTTCGTCAATCTATTGGTGGCGCCATGCGTTAGCCCGTGGGCGTATGAATGCATACAGCGCTGGAACGCCGAAGCGCTCGACCCGAACCGCTCGTTCGTGGATAACGGCACAACACAGGAATCCGCCGCACTAATGCGTTTGCTGGCACCGTTGCAGGGCAGGGTGCTGGTGCATATTGATTTGCACGAAACCACTGATACCGACGAAAGCGAATTCCGCCCGGCGCTGGCCGCCCGCGATGGCAAAGAATATGAGCCCGGTGAAATCCCGGATGGCTTTTATTTGTGTGGTGATGAAAAGAATCCGCAGTTAGATTTTCAAAATGCAGTAAATGCCGCGGTGGCAGAAGTCACCCACATTGCACCAAGCGATAGCAAAGGCGAAATCATCGGTTCAACCGTGGTTGCGCCGGGCGTAATTTTGTATGACTACAAAGCCCTTGGCCTATGCGCCGGCATGACCGACGCGCGTTACACGACGACAACTGAAGTGTATCCCGATAGCCCGCGTGCCACGCCTGCGCAATGCAACGCCGCGCAAGTAGCGGCGGTGTGCGCAGCGATTGATTTTGCTTTGCAGTCCTGAGCAAAAGGTCGATTATGCCCAGCTTGCGCTCTCTGTTCCATGCCGTTGCTACTTGTACGTTGCGCGCATAATGATTAAATTAGGCGGGGTTACAGTGCTGCGTTACCTGCTTTTGCTTGGGATTTTAGAGCCTACGCTAGCAGTTCCTGCCGCTGAACAATCGGAAGCGGAGCGCGCCGCGGCGCGTGTTGTAGCCTTGTCTTTGGCCTCGCCATACAAGATTCCGGCCATTGCAATTCTGGGCCATATTCGATATCGATTTACGCTACCCAACGGGGTGGACTGGCAGTTTCCCGAAACCGGTGAACAACACGTTAGCGTGCAAGGCAACGAAGCCACGTTGGATATCTGCCAAACGTGCGGCAAAGAAGCCATGCCCACGCTAGAAGCACTTGAAGCAGCCAAGGCATTCAATGCTTACGTGGACAACTCACCTGCAATTCATCGGCTTATACGCGCTCAACAGCACAATCAAGATCGCATCATGAAAGCCTTGGTGTTGGCTGTTCGCGAGCGCATGAATGGTGCCATCGATTTTGTGGGTTATGCCAGTGCCAGCCAAGCGTATGCACAGCGATCAGGCGATTGCACAGAAGTTGCAGTGCTATTAGCCGCAGCGGCGCGCAGCCGCGGCATTCCCGCGCGGGTTGTGTATGGTTGGGTATACAGCAGCCGATTTTCTGGCATGAAACACCATTTCAGCCCGCATATGTGGGTTCAAGCGTGGAACGGTGAACGTTGGGTGAGTTACGATGCGGGTGTGGGTATGTTTGATGCTGGACACATTGCACTTGGCCTAGGCAACGGCACACCAGAAGAATACCAAGTGGCCGTGCAAGCGCAAGCACGCTTAAAACTCGTCACATTAGTGGGTGTTGCAGCGAAGCCTAATCAGCCCTGAATCTCTGGCAGGGTCGGTAAATCGCTGTCATCCACCCATTCGGCATCTTCTGCACGTCGAATACCGCCCATAAGCACCACCATATCTAATTCTTTTGCGGGCTGCAATTCATCTTGCTTTGCAATGGGTTTCAAGAGTGCGTTTTCCAAATTACTGTCGTTGCGTGCGGCTGATTTATCCGGCACTTTGCTTTGTGGCAACGTGTTCACGCTTGCATTGTTTGGGTTTACAGGTAGGGTAACGCTGCTGATTGTTTTATGGGTTTCAGCTGCAAAGCTTGGTGGTGCAGCGCCCATGCTAAGTCCAAGTGCTAGCGCCATTGGCACAGCCATGCTGTAGCGCACACAGATTTTTCCAGTGGCATTGCGCAGCAGCGCTTGGCGTTCGTTGTCGTTTAAGCCATCAAGATTGTACACATGATGATTGCAGTGCTGGCAATGGCCTTGTATCGCCTGGGCTTCCGCGCCTGATAGTGGGCAAGGGCTTTCAATGCAGGGAACACGAGCCATAAAACACTCCACTTATTGGGTATTATGTAGAAATACAATGATGCGTGGTGTGCGTCAATCACATACCGTTGATGCAGTTCATTCCGGTTCAGTTTCCGAACCCATGCTATTGCCCAAGCCACCGCGTAGTATGAAAGCTTTACTGGTTAAACAAATCGCAAGGAAAATACCTATGCAACAACTCCACGCCCTGTGCCGCGCCGTTAGCCCCGCCATGTTGGATTGCGAATTATCGTTTATTGGTCGCGAACCGATTGATTTGATGCTAGCGAATGCGCAACACAGCGCCTATGTGCAAGCACTGCGTGCGCTGAAGGTGGAGGTGATTGAATTACCAGCCGAAGCGGCATTGCCCGATTCGGTGTTTGTGGAAGACACGGTGTTGCTGTTTGATGAATTGGCGGTCATAACGCGTCCAGGCGCTGTAAGTCGACGTGCTGAAGTAGTTAGCATCGAAGCCGCTTTTCATGCCTACCGTGAAATCATTGCGCGTATTTCCGAGCCGGGCACATTAGACGGTGGCGATGTATTGCGCATTGGTAAGCACGTTTTTGTGGGCTTATCGCAGCGCAGCAATCAGGCCGCGATTGATCAACTTTCCGCGTATATAACGCCGTTTGGTTATCACGTTGTTGCTGTGCCAATGCACGATTGCCTGCATCTGAAATCGTCAGTCACCGCACTTTCCGATGATACCGTGCTGATTAATCCCGATTGGGTGGATGTTAGTTATTTTAAAGACTACCAACAAATTCTTGTGGCCCAAAGCGAGCCGCATGCGGCGAATGTGGTGCGCATTGCGAGTAATATTTTGATGCCATCGAATTTCCCGGAAACCGAGGCGCTTATTCGTGCCGCGAGTTTTGTGGTGCACACGGTGGATGTATCCGAATTGCAGAAAGCCGAAGGCGCCGTTACCTGCTGCAGTGTGTTGTTTTATGCCTGAGCCAATAAGCCAGCCGCCGGAAAACCTGCCGTTTGTTGCCGAATGCAACACGCTGCCGTGGAATGCGGCATTTACTTGGCTAGCGCTTGGTTGGCAAGATGTCAAAGCGGCCAAACGTATTTCTTTTTATTACGGATTAATTATTGTTGCGGTTAGTTGGGCGGTATCTGCTTTTGCTTGGTGGCTAGGAAAATTTGCTTTGCTGTCCACCTTGCTGTCAGGCTTTATCTTCATTGCGCCCATGTTGGCTATTGGCTTGCATTCGGTGAGCAAAGACATGGAAGAGCAAAAACCGGTTAACTTCCGGCGTTCGTTTAAGCATATGCTGCGTGCCTTCGGCAGTGGTGGCGTGTTTGCGCTGATTATGCTGGTTGTGCTGTTTATTTGGTCGCGTTCCGGGATGATGCTGTATGCGTTTTTTCCGGTGGAAGAGGGCAATCGCACAGTGCTGATGGAATTTTTGGCGGTGGGCAGCGCCATTGGCGCCGTGTTTGCGGCCTTGTGTTTTGCCTTCTCGGCGTTTTCTCTGCCAATGATTGTCGATAAACAAGTGGATATGATTACCGCCTGTATCACCAGCGTGAACGCTGTGTTGCGCAACAAACCAGCCATGCTGGTATGGGCGTTGTGTATTGCAGTGTGCACAGCAATCGGGTTTGTAAGCGCTTATTTGGGGTTTATTGTAATTATGCCGTGGCTGGCGTTTTCAGCATGGCACGCCTATCGCGCCACCATCATCAGTAGCGCCTGGCCTAGTCAAAACGAATCAGGGCTGGAGTAAATCGTTGCTGCGCAACACCGGGTAAACCTGATAACGCGTATCCCAAGACGGGTGTTTGCGGGCAAAAAATTCTAAGCGTTGCTGCGGCGCTGCAGCAAAGGCTTTATCGCTTGCCAGCTTGGCATCAAATTCTTTTTTAATGGCTGGATCTTTCAACATCTCGCGCGCCACTTGTTCGGCCACATAATTTTCCATGTATTCTTTGGGCTCGAAGCTGTTGTTAAAAAAGCCCCACGCCAAATACGAATCCGGCGCTTGCGGCTCCAGTAGCGCCATCAGTAATCGCGCTTTAGCTTGCGCTATTGGCACAAACAAACTGCCGGGTGAAATGCTAGCCTGCGCAGTTTGCCATTGTCCGGTCACTGTTAAGCCTTGATGGCTTTCAAAGCTTTGCGCGGCAAGTGTGGCTGAATCAGTGTGAAATTGTTCAACGGCTTGATTAGCATGTGGCATGTTGATTCGATAAGACGCAATGCCATGCACGCGCAGTTTATTTTCAATCAATGCGGCAAATGCTGGCGGCACAATATAGCCCGCTTTGGGCGCATTCACGCTCAGCTTGGCTGATATCTCGCTATACAAAGGCATTTTCCAGACTTGCGGTTTGCTTTCATCGTAGTGCGTCATCAGCGTGCCAGAAACATCCGAGGGCGTGCGAGTGTAGGCATAGCCTTGGAAATCGACTGTGGTAGCGGTTTCGCCGGTTTGGTAATCGAGCGGCACTGGTTTGCCTGCAAGTTCTGCACTGCGTTGATCGGCTTCAAACGCGGATTGTTGCCATGCATCGCCATGCATTGCCACTTGCTTTAGCATGGCGCGAATGCAGTTTAATGTGGTTTTAACGCGCACGGGATATGTTTTCCATGAGTGGGTTTCCACTAGCACGCCAAAGCGATTGCGCAGTTGAAAATAGCCGGTTGAAAAACGCGGCTGTGAAACGCCGGCAGCAATGCCCGAGGCTGGGTTATCGAATTCAATAAACGACGGGTAGTAGGGCAGTGGCATGGAACCGGATTTTTGCAAGTCAGTCAGCACAGACGAGCGAAATTGTTTGCCAATGTCGCGTAAAGCTAAATCACCGGCATTGCTTGGGTCTAATTCAACCGACACATCGTGTTGAAATTTCGCGCCGTCGGTCACGTGTAAATCCACATAAAACAGTGGATCCCAAGCATTCACCATAGCCAGCATGGCTTGCATTTCCGGTGTATCGGTTTTGGCGTAATCGCGGTTCAAGTTGAAATTCTGTGCGGTGGTACGCCAGCCCATTTCTTTCGGGCCACGTTGGTTTGGGCGGTTAAACGCTTTGAAACGTTCATGGCCATCCACATTAAACACCGGCACAAACAACATCACCTGTTTGTTAAGCGGATTGTCTTTGCCGGGTTTTTGCATGAGTTCGCGCAATACTAAAAATCCGGCGTCTTTGCCATCAATTTCACCGGCGTGAATGCCGCCTTGAAATAGGGTTACTGGCAAATGATGGGCTTTGGCCAATTCAGAGCTGAAATAGCCGTTGCTGTTGGCAGCCAATGCCCACAGGGTGCGGCCTTCCGGCGATGTGCCAAAGCCGAAGCATCGCACCTGTTTGGGGTATGTGCTGGCAAATGCTTTGCATAATGTTTCAACTTCGGCATAGCGTCCGGTTTCGCTGAATCCGCTGCGTTCGGCATAGGTGCTTAAGGCGTCCGTGCTGGCATAGCTAAGCGGTGCTAGCAGCCAGCAGCTGGTTAATAACAAGGCCGAAATCGTTCTCATGGTAAAATGCCGGAGGTTTAATTAGCTAGAGTATAGCGAAATACCATTCAACCCATACAGCCCCATTTAAACGACCTGCTATGTTTGCAAAAATCCCGCTAATCATTCGTTTACCGATTATTGTTTTGATGATTGTGCTAAGCACTGTGCTGTTGGTATCAAGCTTATTGTTGCTGGCTTTGTTGAAAGGCTGCGTGCCGATTACCGCTTTTGGCAAAGTTTGCGAGCGCGGTATTTTATGGCTGGCCGAAGCCTGGATATCGAATAATTCATGGATGATGCGGCGCTGTACGAGCTTGCAAACACATTACACCGAAGATGCGCGCTTAGACCCGCAGGGCCATTATTTGGTGTTGTCGAACCATCAGAGTTGGGTTGATATTTTGGTGTTGCAGGCGGTGTTTAATCACCGCATTCCGTTTATGCGCTTCTTCCTGAAACAACAACTCATCTGGGTACCATTGCTGGGCCTCGCGTGGTGGGCGCTGGATTTTCCGTTTATGAAACGGCACACCAAATCGCAGCTGCAAAAACGGCCAGAGCTGGCTGGCAAAGATATTGAAGCCACGCGTAAGGCCTGCGAAAAATTCCTCGGCAAACCGGTGTCGATTATGATTTTCCCGGAAGGCACGCGCTTCACCCAAGCTAAACACGCCCAGCAGCAATCGCCATTCGCGAACTTGCTTAAGCCCAAATCGGGCGGCATGGCGTATGCGCTGGATGCGATGGGCCATGGCCTGCACGCCATTCTAGACGTAACGCTGTATTACCCCAATGGCAAGCCAGGCATGTGGGACTTAATAGCCGATCGCGTGAAAACGGTGTATGTGGATGTTAAGCTGCGCTGTATTCCCGACGCCATGCGCAATGGTGATTACGAAAACGACCGCGCCTTTCGGGCGCAATTCCAGCAATGGATGAACGGCCTTTGGCAGGATAAGCAGGAAATCCTGATAAATGCGTCGAATGCATAGCATGCAGATGCCTGCGCGCTTGTTCCGCGTGTGTATCTGCCCTAGAATAATTTGAAGATACTAGCCAGGGATAGGGAAACGAGGTTCATGGGGTTTATCAGCGAGTTGAAACGCCGTAACGTATTTCGTATGACGGGTATATATTTGGTCGCGGCTTGGCTGATCATTCAAGTGGCCAATAACATCTTGCCGGTTTTCGGTACGTCACCTTGGGTTTTAAAAACACTCATCATCGCCTTAGCTATTGGCCTGTTGCCAACGGTCATTCTGTCTTGGGTGTTTGAATTAACGCCAGATGGGCTCAAGCGCGATGCCGAGGTGGATTCAACCGGGGTTGTTGCACAACAAACAATACTGCGCCTTAATCGGCTGTTGATTGGGGCATTGCTATTGGCACTCGCGTATTTTGTGGTGGATAAATTCATCATCAGTCGCACACCGGAAACCCCCGCGGTGGCCGTTGCTACTATTACGCAGCGGCCTTCAATTGCCGTGTTGCCCTTCGATAACCGCAGTTCGGTAGCAGAAGACGCCTTTTTCGTCGACGGCATGCACGACGACATCCTAACCCAGTTATCCAAAATCAGTGGGCTAAAGGTTATTTCACGAACCTCGGTTGAGCCTTTTCGCAACACCAAGCTCTCGATGCGAGAGATTGCTCGGCAGCTTGGTGTGAAAACTATATTGGAAGGCGGCGTGCAGCGCGGTGGCAATCGCGTGCGTATCAATATGCAACTAATAGATGCCGAAACCGATGACCACCTGTGGGCCGAAACGTACGACCGTGAGTTGAATGTTGAAAATATCTTTGCGATTCAAAGTGAAGTCACCGCTGCTATCACGAGCTCGTTACAAGCACGGCTGACCAAAGGCGAAAAAGCAGATCTGTCGGATAGACCAACCAAATCGTTGGCTGCTTGGGAAGCCTTCCAGTTAGGCAAGCAACGACGTGCTAGGCGCAACAGCGCCAGTTTGGCTGAGGCTGAGGAATATTTCAGTAAGGCTATCGCGCTTGACCCTGATTTTACGCTGGCTAACGTATTGCTAGCTGATACCTACATATCGCAAATTTGGTACAGCGGTAAAGATCGAATACAACAGTTGGACAAGGCCTCGGTCATCATCGAGCGCGTTCGCAAGAGCAATCCTGAAATGCCGGAAGCTTTGTCAACAGCAGGTACCATTGCCATTTATCGCAATGACACCCAAACCGGCGAACAACTATTGCGCAAAGCGTTGACTTTGCGCCCCAATTATGTGCCGGCCATGCATGTGCTTGCCGATTATCTGCCAAAAATTGGTAAGTCGGATGAAGCCATTCAAATGGTTCATCGCGCTATTTCTATTGACCCCCTATCGTCGGTATTGTATGGAAAGCTGTCAGCTCTTGAAGAGGATAGAGGGCATTTTGAGACGGCAAAAACAGGGTATGTTAAGGCGTTGGAGATTGATCCTGAATTTGCTAGTGGCTTGTCCGGTCTCGCTATGCTTAATGCGTATGCATTCAGACGGCTAGATTTGGCGGTAATACAAAGCCAGAAGACTATCGGTATGGACCTAGGAAATCCAATGTACCTTGACCTGTTGGCCTTGGTTTATCAAGATATGGGTATGGCTGAAGATAGCCGAAAAACAGCAATGCAGTTGTATCCCAAACACGGGCAGGCTTTTGCTTGCTCGCTGACGATAGCCGAACTTCTCGCGGGTAATGCTGAAGCTTCCGAGCGCTTAGCAGCAAAAGTTCCGACACTTTACTGTGGCAAATACTGGCAACTCCGCAATGGCAAATACCAATCTCTGATAGACAATGCCCGTCAGGAATACCCCGTCTTGTTTGATAGCAATGCAATACCCGATGCCTATCAAACCATCAATGCCTATCCTGTGTTGGTTTCTCTAAATGCGTTGGGTCGGCATGCAGAGGCCAAGGCCATAGCCGACCGAATGCTGCGTAGCCTGAAGCCAGCTGTGCGCATGGGTTTGTATGGATACGGTCTAACCGATGTCGCCTTGCTGGCACAATCAGGCCGCAAGCAGGAAGCTTTAACAACCTTGGAGTTGGCAATTGATGCAGGTTGGCAAGGGCCATACTGGCTTTTTATGCGCGATTTTGAACAAGCATTAGACCCGATTCGTGATGAGCCACGTTTTCATGCTGCATTTGCACGGTTGCAGAAGGCGGTTGATGCTCAGCGCGGACATCTGCCCACAAATCCCTGAACCGCAAGTTGTGCTGACTATGTCGGTCAACCTAAAACCCGTCATACTATGCAACTGTGCGCTAACAAGCGCGTTTTTTTGGAACAAACATGCACGATTTTAATCAATGGCCGTTGCGTGCCGAGCTGCTAGAAGCGCTCGCGTCGCAAGGTATTTTTGAGCCGACGCCGATTCAGCAAGAAGCGCTCAGCGATTTGCTGGCAGGCAACGATGTGTTGGCGCAAGCCAAAACTGGCAGCGGCAAAACCTTGGCGTTTGCCTTGGCCATTTTGTCAGCGGTGGATGCGAGCGCAGGCGTTCAAGCGTTGGTGTTATGCCCAACCCGCGAGTTGGCCGACCAAGTGACTCAAGCTATTCGCAAAGTAGCGGTGCGATTGCCGAACCTGAAAATATCGGCGTTCTACGGCGGCATTCCGGTGCGTGTGCATGTGGAGTCCTTAGTGCATGAGCCATCGATTGTGGTTGGCACGCCTGGCCGTATTCTGGAGTTGATTCAACATGGCGCGCTAAAATTGTCGGGCTTGAAAACACTGGTATTGGATGAAGCCGATCGCATGCTCGATATGGGTTTTGAACCAGCTATTCAAGCCATTCAAAAAGCCTTACCAGCCAAGCGCCAAACTTTATTATTTTCGGCCACTTTTCCAGAGCAAGTGAAAGCTTTATCTAAAAATTACCAAAATACCCCGAAAGAAATTTTGTTGGATACCGATACCCGTTCTGAGCATATTGAACAATTGTTTTTTGAAGTGTCGCACGCACGCAAAAACGATGCCTTACTGCAGTTGCTTGGGCAATTGCAACCCGAGCAAACCTTAGTGTTTTGCAACACCAAGATTGATTGCCAGAATGTGGAGCAGCATTTAGCCAAAGCCGGCTTTGATGTGTGTGCTTTGCATGGCGATTTAGAGCAGCGCGATCGTGATGAAGCGATGGTGCGTTTTCAAAATGGTAGCGTGCGCGTGTTAGTGGCTACCGATGTAGCGGCGCGTGGCCTGGATGTGTCCGATTTGCCCTTAGTGCTTAGCTATGAATTAGCGCATCAAGCTGATGTGCATGTGCATCGCGTGGGTCGCACTGGCCGTGCTGGCAAAGATGGCCGTGCGTTGGCCTTGGTGTCGTCCGCTGAAATGGGCCGTGTTGGTGCTATTGAGCAACAAATGAACATGCGTGCGGTGTGGCAGCGCTTAGATTTAAATACCATCAAGCTGAATCCCTTAAAAGCCGCATGGAAGACTTTAGTGATTGATGCTGGCCGAAAAGATAAACTTCGCCCGGGCGACATCTTAGGCGCATTAACATCCAAAGGTATCATCGATGGCAAAAGCGTTGGTAAAATTGCCTTGTTCGATACACGCTCCTATGTGGCACTTCAACAGCAAGTGGCCGACAAAGCCTTAACCATGTTGCGTCAAGATAAAATTAAAGGCCGGACATTCCGTGTTCGGTTGTTAGCTAATTAATAATGAGAAATGCACTATGAAAAACCGTTTCGCGGTTGTGTTGATGAGTTGTTTACTGGGCTTTGCTTGGCACACTGTGCAGGCGGCTGAAAGCGCTGCTGGCAAAGACACGCGCACGCTTGAGCAAAAACTCTTGCCACCTGACAACATTCGCTTGCCGCCATCAAATGCATTACGCACAGCCAGTGGCTTGCGTTATGTTGTGCTCAAGCACGGTGCTGGCAACACGCATCCGGTTGCAAACAGTGTGATTGAAATTGACTACACCGGCTGGGATTTTCAGGGCCATATGTTTGATAGCTCCTTGCCGCGTGGCAAGCCTTCGCAGTTCCCGCTAACCGGCTTGATTAAAGGCTGGCAAGAAGGTGTATTGCTGATGAGCCCTGGCGATACCTTTCGGTTTTGGATCCCCGGCAATCTTGCCTACGATGGCAGCCCCGGTGGCGATTCGCCAAAAGGCAAGCTGGTATTTGACATCACCTTGTATTCGTTCGAAAGCGAAAAATAAACATGTCTTTTCGCGTTAATAAATACATTTCCGATACCGGCTATTGTTCGCGCCGCGAAGCCGATCAGTTGGTTAGCGAAGGGCGCGTTAAAGTAAACGGCAAAGTGCCTTCACTCACCACGCGGGTGGAAGAGGGCGATGAAGTGTTGATTGACGGGCAAGGCCTGCGGCAACGAAAAACCAAGCCTGGTGCGCGTAAGCATGTGTATATTGCGCTCAATAAGCCCGTTGGTATAACCTGCACCACCGACGAAGAGGTGAAGGGCAATATCGTTAATTTTATTGATCATGAGCAACGCATTTTTCCGATTGGGCGGCTCGATAAAGATTCCGAAGGCCTAATTTTACTAACCAGCAATGGCGATATTGTGAATGAATTGCTGCGTTCGGAAAACAAAAAAGAAAAAGAATATTTGGTGGCGGTAAACAAACAAGTTACCCCAGAGTTTTTACGTGGCATGGCGAAAGGGGTGCTTATTCATCGCGAAATGACCTTGCCCTGCAAAGCCCGAAAAATTGCGCCATATGGATTTGCCATTACCTTAACGCAAGGCATGAACCGGCAGATTCGCTTAATGGCCGCTGCATTCGGATACCGCGTTACGCAATTGCGGCGTGTGCGCATTATTAATGTCAAACTCGGCGCCTTGAAAATCGGCCAATGGCGTAATCTTACCGATGTTGAGCTGAAAGGCTTGTTGCCGGAGCGTTCGGAGTGGTGATTAAATTGTGGAGTTTTGATGAAAGGTAACTTATTGATGATTGTTGCTGCGCTGCTATCAATACTTCTATGTATTTTCTGTGTGTTGATATTCAAAGCCATGCAAAAACGTACTCAGCGTCGTTCGCCGTTAGATGGACGCCAGGTTGGGCACGTTCCAGGTCAGCAATTGGTTGAAAGATTTGAGAATAGCCAAGATGACATGATGATGTCGGTTATGAGTATGTTTCTCTCATTCCCGTTGATGTTGCAGGCATGGGCTATTTCAAGTTTGTCGCCAAACCAGGTTCAATTTGATAAATCAGATTTCGTTTTCATTTTTGGCGCACTTTTAATGTTTGGTTTCGGCCTGCGTTCATTCATAAAAAACTGGCGCATTCGTCAGAATGCCAAAGATGGCTTGCTTGCAGAGCGTGTTACTGGCATGCAATTGAATCGACTTGTTGCACAGAACTGTATCGTTATGCATGACTTGCCTTGTGAAAACTTCAACATTGATCATGTGGTAATTTCGCCACGTGGTGTATATGCAGTTGAAACAAAATCTTTTCGCAAACCTAAAAACGTAATTGATGATAAACATTACAATGTTATGTTTGATGGGAATACACTTCGATTCCCAGATTTTGTTGAGAAATCTGCTGTTGCACAAGCGGAACGTCAAGCACTTTGGCTTTCAAAACTGCTTAAAGAGTCTTTAGCATTAGATATTACTGTTATTCCAGCTCTTGCTTTGCCAGGATGGCATGTTGAACAGACAGATGATGTTTGGCGTTCAGCTAAAACAAAAGTATTCACCCCAATGGGTAGCGGTGCTAATTTTATGGCAAAAGAATTAAATCGCTTAGATTTAAGCCAGCGTTCATTAATTTCGAAAGCGCTTGCAATTCGATATCCGAATATTACGGATTAAAATGTTTTCGGAAGCGGATTATTAAGAAACTCCACCGCCCCCAATCCTGCTATACGTCCGCTAGCCATGCTTGCTGACAGTAAATACCCGCCAGTTGGTGCTTCCCAATCTAGCATTTCGCCGGCTATGAATATGCCCGGATGATTTTTCAGCATCAGCTGTTCATCCAGTTGCGCTAAGGCTACGCCACCCGCGGTACTGATGGCCTCGGCAACCGGCCGAGTTGATGTGAGGGTGATGGGCAGCTGTTTCAATATTTTGGCAAGATAGGCGCTGTTTTGCAGTTGCTGCTTATCTGCACATTCATACAGCAAGGCTATTTTAACCGCAGGCAGTGTAAATGCACGGCGCAAAATATCGCTTAGGCTGCGGCCATTTCGGGGTTTGCTGAGCATTTTCTGGATGCGCTCAAGGCTATGGTCGGGTAATAAATCGAACAATAAGGTGCATTCACCCTGCGCGTTGATGCATTCACGGATATTACGGCTTAAGGCGTAAATCAAACTGCCTTCAAGACCGTATTCACTGATGATACATTCGCCTTGGGTGCTTGCATCGGCTTGATGTTGCAATGCGATGCGCAGCGGTTTAAGCGCTGCGCCTGCAAATTTTTGCCTGAAGAAATCGCTCCATGGCACATTAAAGCCGCAATTGGCGGCCTGCAACGGACTAACCGCGATGGCTTGTTCGGCAAACCAGCTTTGCCACGCGCCATCCGAGCCAAGCTGCGGCCAGCTTGCGCCGCCCAAGGCAAAAATAATTGCATCAGCATGTAGTTCTTGCTCGCCATTTGGCGTTTGCATCAATAACGTACGCGTATCGATTATGCCAATGGCGCTGTGATTCACATGAAAGTGCACCGCATCTTCACGCAACCGTTTCAGCCAAGCCCGCAATAATGGTGCGGCTTTCATATCGGTTGGAAATACCCGGCCAGAGCTGCCTATAAATGTTTCAATCCCCAAGCTGCTCGCCCAGGCACGAATTGCTGTGTTATCGAAATCTGTTAGCCAGTGCGCAACATCTGCTTGTTCGGCCGCATAGCGTGCGCAAAAGGGCTCAAAGGCTTCCGAGTGCGTTAAATTCATGCCACCGCGGCCTGCAATTAAAAATTTCCGCCCAACCGATGCTTTGCGTTCATACACGTGCACATCAAAGCCCTGGCCGCAGGCAAATTGTGCCGCCATTAAGCCGGCTGGGCCACCGCCAATAATGGCAATCTTTTTTGGCGGCAGTTCAGCAGGCATAGCAATTCCGGTGATAATAGACGCACAGTTTATCGGAATAAAACCGCTCATGCCGTATTGTCCTATTCTTGCTACCTTGGCTTATGTGTTATCGCCCGATAAAACCCAGGTGTTGTTGATTCACCGCAATGCGCGTGATAACGATGAGCATCTCGGTAAATACAATGGCCTTGGCGGCAAAGTTGAAGATAACGAAGATGTTGTTGCCAGTATTCGACGAGAGATTATGGAAGAGGCTGGCATCCACTGTGAAAAAATTATCCTTCGCGGCAGTATTTCTTGGCCATTTTTTGGCAAAAATGGTGAGCATTGGTATGGCTTGATTTTTTTGGTAGAAGAATTTTCCGGTACACCGTTCACGCAAAATCCGGAAGGCGATTTATGTTGGGTACCTATTGAAACGATGATGGATTTACCGATGTGGGATGGCGACCGTCAGTTCTTGCCCTTAGTATTCGACGATGACCCACGCGCATTTCATGGCGTTATGCCTTATGAAAATGGCCGAATGAAATCATGGAATTACTCAAGAATATGATCTAACTAATTGAATATATTGCGGGTAATAAAAAAATTAGTATCATCAGTACGCATGCGTATGCATTAAAAAATAGTTAAGATATACTACTCGCTCAACATTCATTTGCAGGCAATGTTGCTGGAAGAATGGTCTTCCGCAGATTCACTTTACATCTTTCCTTTCTCAAAATTTAGAGGCTTTATGGCAACGACACTTCTTCGTAAACATGGTTTGACTTTAGCAATCACTGCCGTTGTATTTGCACAATGCGCACAAGCGCAAGATGCCGCTGCCGTATTAGACACCGTGCAGGTGACTGCCGATCGCCGTGTTGAAAATATCCAAGATGTACCGGTGTCGGTCAGCACCGTAAGCGGCGAGAACCTTAACGCCTTGGCCTCTGGCGGCGCCGATGTGCGTTTCTTATCTGGCCGTGTACCCAGCTTGAATATCGAATCTTCGTTTGGCCGCGCTTTCCCACGCTTTTATATCCGCGGCTACGGCAATACCGATTTCCGTTTAAATACCTCGCAACCGGTTTCCTTGGTGTATGACGACGTGGTACAAGAAAACCCAATTTTGAAAGGCTTCCCGGTATTCGATATCGACCAAGTTGAAGTGTTGCGCGGCCCTCAGGGCACGCTATTCGGTCGCAACTCGCCAGCCGGTGTGGTCAAATTTAATTCGGTTAAGCCGAGTGACGTTGCAAGCGGCTACGGCAAAATCTCGCTCGCTTCCTATGGCGGTGTGAATGCTGAAGGTGCCATCGGCGGCGGTTTGGCTGAAGGCTGGAGCGCACGTGCTTCTGGCATGTATCAGCACCGTGATAACTTTGTCGATAACACCTTCACTGGCGAAAAAAATGCCTATGAAGGCTATGACGAATACGCCGTGCGCACACAACTGCGTTACAAATCCGATGGCTTCGAAGCCTTATTCGGTGCGCATTATCGCAACTTAGATGGCACCGCGCGCTTGTTCCGCGCCAACATGATCCAAGCTGGAACCAACAAACCGGTGGCTGGATTTGATCGCAATAAAATTGCCATTGATGGCTTGAATGAACAGAGCTTGAGCCAGTTTGGTGCCAATGCCTATTTGCGCTGGGATTTTGACACGCTGAGTTTTCATTCGATCACTGGCTATGAGTCGGTAGATACCTTTAGCCGTGGCGATATTGATGGTGGTTATGGCGCATCGTTCTTGCCATCTTCAGGCCCTGGCTTTATTCCATTCGCCTCGGAATCAGCCGACGGTATTCCAAAGCATGCGCAGTGGACTCAAGAATTCCGTCTTGAATCAAAAAATGATTCCACGTTGAATTGGCAGGCTGGCCTGTTTTACTTCACCGAAGATTATAAAGTGGAAAGCTTTAGCTACGACACACTGTTTAGCAAATCATTAGACGGTTACCAACGCATTCGCCAAACCAACGATTCATGGGCTGTATTCGGCGCAACTACTTGGGATGTTAGCCCTTCGTTCGAAGTGCGCGCCGGCGTGCGTTACACCGTGGATAAGAAAAAGTTGACGGTTGAAGATTATTGGAACACCGGTTTTGTACCGTGCTTTTTACAAGCAAAATGCACCTTAGCGCAACTGGCTACACAAGAGCCTGATGGGGATTTGTCGGCAGCGCCGGAAGACAAGAAATTCAGTTGGGATTTGTCGGGCACATGGAAACTCAATGAAGACGTGAACATGTATGCGCGCGTAGCCACAGGCTATCGTGGCAGCAGTATTCAGAGTGCCGGCGCATTTAATGCCAAATCCGTAGCTGATCCAGAAACCTCTACCTCGTTTGAAGTGGGCATTAAAGCCGATTTCTGGGACAAACGCGCACGCTTGAATGCCGATGTGTTCTACTACGAAGTGAAAGACCAACAGCTCACGGCGGTGGGTGGTTCGTCGAACGCCAATGTCTTGCTTAATGCGAAAAAATCGGTTGGTCAAGGTTTCGAACTGGATTTCCAAGCCTATCTTACCGACAACTTGTTAGTCACCCTGGGAACCGGCTACAACGATACTGAGATTAAAGATAAAAACCTCGCTGTGTCGTTCTGCGCGCAATGCACGGTCACCGATCCGCTTGATATTAACGGCAAGGCCTTGATTAACGGCAACTCACTGCCACAGGCACCCAAGTGGACTCATAACGTAACCGCGCGCTGGAGCATGCAGGCTGGCGATGGCGGTGAGTTCTATGTGTTCACCGATTGGGTATATCGCAGCGAAGTGAACTTCTTCTTGTATGATTCGGTAGAATTCACTGGCGCCTCGATGCTGGAAGGCGGCTTGAGGATTGGTTACAACTGGGATGATGGCAGCAAGGATGTGGCGTTGTATGGCCGCAATATCACCAATGAATTGGCCATCTTAAGCGGCATTGACTTCAACAACTTAACCGGCATGATTAACGAGCCGCGCACCGTGGGTGTGGAGTTTAAAGCTGGATTCTAAGCTTGAGTAATTGTTTTAGTGAAAGGGCCGAGCAATCGGCCCTTTTTTTTGCGGTATGCTATGTCAATCTTAAGGAGATATGTATGAGCACAGCATTTGATTTTAGCGCAACCGACATCGACGGCAATCCAAAGGATTTCTCCGATTACAAAGGCAGTGTGGTGCTGGTGGTGAACACCGCATCCAAATGCGGCTTTACCCCGCAATTTACCGGCCTCGAAGCGCTGTGGCGCAAGCATCAGGCGCAAGGCTTCATGGTGTTGGGTTTTCCATGTGATCAATTCGGCCACCAAGAGCCGGGCAATGAAGACGAAATCAAGAATTTCTGTTCACTCAGCTACGATGTCAGTTTTCCGATGTTTTCTAAAATTGACGTGAACGGCGATGCCGCACATCCGTTTTACCAATGGTTGAAAAAGGAAAAATCCGGTTTGCTTGGTATTGGCGCCATTAAATGGAACTTCACTAAATTTTTGATTGGCCGCAATGGTGAAGTGCTAAAACGCTATGCGCCAACCGATAAACCCGAAACCATTGAAAAAGATATTGTGAAGGCCTTAAGCGCTTAAGCAAGGCCTTGAATTTCGCGCGCAGCTTGGGTCATTTTGCCGCGGGATAAAAAGAAATCCCAATAGCTACCACCCACTTGCCGCCATAACACGGCGGCACGTACCGCAGCCAACAAAGCCGCGCGCACTTCAGCCACCACTTGGCTTTGGGCTAAATACACCGGATTGCCTTGCACCATTATTTTTTGGCCGAGTGGGCTAACTGTATCGGCATACACTTTGCCGAGTTTTGCCAGTACATCCGGATGCGTTGCGCCAAGCTCTTTGCTGATTAAGCTGATTTCTTGCAGGCTTTCATGCACAGCGTTCATGGCATGCTGGTTTTTAGCGAACTGTCGTTCTAAATTCAGCACATTCAGCGCAATACGGGTGATGGCGTTATCGCGGCTGGATTCGCCCTGCAGCTGGCTGTATAAGCGTTTTAAGCCCGGTTTTAGCTGATGGCGATTGCCAAAGATCAGCTCGGTCGAATCGGCGTCAAACATAAACAAACTATTGATGCAGGTGGCGAGTGGTTCGGTTTGTGCTTGGCCTTGATTCGCCATTAAATTGACTTGTTCAACGGCTTGCAACAAAGCGGCTAATGCCAGTACACGGTCTTTCATTGGGATTCCTGAGAGTGTCGTAAATGGCGTTCAATCGGTGCGTCGGTTTGCGCAATCACCGCGCCGCCTAAGCAGTATTCATTGCGGTACAACACCAACGATTGGCCGGGGGTAACGGCGCGTTGTGGCTGGTCAAACTGCACAGACAGTGTGTTATCGGCTTGTACGCTAACGGTGCAATCCACATCCTGCTGGCGGTAGCGAGTTTTGGCGGTGCAACGAAATTCGCCTGCTGGCGCTTGGCCAGAAACCCAGTGCACGGTTTCGCTTTGCAGATGGCTTGAATGCAGCCAGTCGCTGTTAATGCCTTGGTCAACAAATAAAATATTGCGCTGAATATCTTTACCAACCACAAACCACGGCGCGGCGGCGCGGCCTTTAATGCCACCAATATGCAGGCCTTCACGCTGGCCAAGTGTGTAATAAAAAACGCCGCTGTGTTCACCCACTTTTTGCCCATCAATGCTGCGAATTTCACCGCTTTGTGCCGGAATGTATTGGCCAAGAAATTCGCGAAAATCGCGCTCACCAATAAAGCAAATGCCGGTTGAGTCTTTTTTTTCGGCGGTACCGAAACCGGCTGATTTAGCCAGTTCGCGCACTTGGGTTTTCGGCAAATGGCCAATAGGAAACAGCGTAGCGGCTAATTGTTTTTGGCCCAATTGATGCAGAAAATAACTTTGGTCTTTGCTTTGATCAAAGCCACGCAACAAAAAGAATTGCCCGTTGCGTTCTTGCACTTGCGCATAATGCCCGGTTGCAATTTTATCGGCACCTAGCGCTTGCGCTTCATCCAAAAATGTTTTGAATTTAATTTCACGGTTGCACAATACATCGGGGTTTGGCGTGCGGCCGGATTGATATTCCGAGATGAAATGCGCGAACACTTCCGACCAATAGGTTTTGGCGAAATTGCGTGCATAAAATGGAATGCCCAATTTCCCGCATACCGCCAATGCATCTTTGCGATCTTGTTCGGCATGGCACTCGCCGTTATCGTCTTCGTCCCAGTTCTGCATAAACAAGCCAGACACCGCATGCGCTTGTTGGCTTAGCAGCAAGGCCGCCACAGAGGAGTCCACACCGCCCGACACACCGAGCATGACCTTTAAAGGCTTACTCATAGCGCTTGCACAATGCCCAATGGCGAGCGCTGCCCCGACAGATAATCTTCAATAACTTTCCACACCAAGGGACTACGATGGCGATGGTTTAGCGCGATAATCTCGCTTGGCAACAACCAATGTGCAGCAATAATGCCTTGATCAAGGGCGCGGCTTGGAAAATGCTGCACAGGTACGGCAGAAAATGCCATGCGCAGATAGTGCTGGC
>JAYTVJ010000132.1:0-12501 GCA_043744535.1 Arenimonas sp. | reverse complement strand
TTCTTGAAAATTACTGGGCAGGCCCCATTCAGTCTGGGTCCGGACGCCGGTGCGGCTCCAAAATATGGAGTAAAATCTGGCACTCGTCCGAAGTGAGTGCTAGCAGCGGGCGCCAGAACACACGTAAGTCATTGATTTATAATACAACAAGAGGTTACTTATGAACATCAAGCCGCTGCACGACCGCGTGGTCATCAAGCGTATGGAAGAAGAAAAGATGTCCGCTGGCGGCATCGTCATTCCGGATTCGGCCACAGAAAAGCCGGTAAAAGGTGAAGTGTTGGCCGTGGGTGCTGGCAAGCCATTGGATAACGGCAGCGTGCGCGCGCCGGCTGTCAAAGTGGGCGATAAAGTGTTGTTCGGCAAATACGCCGGCACCGAAATCAAACTCGACGGCAACGATATTTTAGTGGTTAAAGAAGACGACATATTGGCCATTTTGGGTTAATTCGCATTTCAATTTATTTTTAAAGGAATTTATTTATGACAGCAAAAGATATCCGTTTCGGCGAAGACGCGCGTGCGCGTATGGTCAAAGGCGTTAACATTCTCGCCAATGCCGTTAAAGCAACTCTCGGCCCGAAAGGCCGTAATGTGGTGTTAGATAAAAGCTACGGCGCACCCACCATCACTAAAGATGGCGTGTCGGTAGCTAAAGAAATTGAACTGGCTGATAAGTTCGAAAACATGGGCGCACAGATGCTGAAAGAAGTGGCATCAAAAACCTCTGACAACGCCGGCGACGGCACCACCACCGCCACCGTTTTGGCACAAGCGATGATTCGCGAAGGCATGAAAGCGGTTGCTGCCGGTATGAATCCGATGGATTTGAAACGCGGCATGGACAAAGCCGTTGTTGCGGCTACCGAAGAACTGAAAAAACTCTCCAAGCCATGCGCCACCAGCAAAGAAATCGCGCAAGTCGGTTCGATCTCGGCTAACTCCGATTACAACATTGGTGAGTTGATTGCGAAAGCCATGGACAAAGTCGGCAAAGAAGGCGTGATCACCGTTGAAGAAGGTTCGGGCTTAGACAACGAACTCGACGTGGTGGAAGGCATGCAGTTTGATCGCGGTTATTTGTCGCCATACTTTGTGAACAATCAGCAGTCGATGTCGGCTGAGTTGGAAGATCCGTTCATTTTGTTGTACGACAAAAAAGTGTCCAACGTCCGTGATTTACTGCCAGTATTGGAAGCCGTTGCTAAAGCGGGCAAGCCGTTGTTGATTGTGGCTGAAGAAGTGGAAGGCGAAGCCTTAGCGACTTTAGTGGTGAACACCATTCGCGGTATTGTGAAAGTTTGCGCCGTGAAAGCACCGGGCTTCGGCGATCGTCGTAAAGCGATGTTGGAAGACATGGCCATCTTAACCGGCGGTACGGTTATTTCTGAAGAAGTGGGTTTGTCTTTGGATAAAGCCACCATCAAAGATCTCGGCCGCGCCAAGAAAATCCAAGTGTCGAAAGAAAACACCACCATCATTGATGGCGCCGGTGAAGCAGACGGCATTCAAGCGCGCATTAAACAAATTAAAGCGCAAATTGAAGACACCTCGTCCGATTACGACCGCGAAAAACTGCAAGAACGTGTGGCTAAATTAGCCGGCGGTGTGGCAGTGATCAAAGTGGGCGCAGCAACTGAAGTGGAAATGAAAGAGAAAAAAGCCCGCGTTGAAGATGCCTTGCATGCAACCCGTGCAGCGGTTGAAGAAGGCGTGGTTCCTGGCGGCGGCGTGGCATTAATCCGCGCGTTGTCGGCTATTGGCAATCTGAAAGGCATCAACGAAGACCAAAACGTCGGTATTGCGTTGGCTTTACGTGCCATGGAATCGCCATTGCGTGAAATCGTCACCAACTGCGGCGAAGAGCCGTCGGTGGTGTTGAACAACGTGAAGCAAGGCACCGGCAACTACGGTTACAACGCAGCTACTGGCGAATACGGCGACATGGTTGAAATGGGCATTTTGGATCCAACCAAAGTCACCCGCACAGCCTTGCAAAACGCTTCGTCAATTGCCGGTTTGATGATCACCACCGAATGCATGGTGGCAGAATCCCCGAAGAAAGATGAGCCTGCTATGCAAGGCGGCGGCGGTGGTATGGGCGGTATGGGTGGTATGGATTTCTAATCCACTCAAAACCTTCACCCCAACCCTCTCCCACTGGGAGAGGGTGTCGCGATGCGACGGGAGTGGGCGTAACTCAGATGAAACGAAAACCCCGCAGCGATGCGGGGTTTTTTTAGTGTTGGTCTTTTGCAACCTTCTTCACATCTGCATGTCCTACAATAGTTCAACTTATTTCTGAGTGTATTCATGCGCGTATTGCCTATTGTTTTAACCCTGCTGCTGATTAATGCGCTGCCTGTGCACGCTCAAAACGGAAAACAGGTTGCCGAGTCCGACATCATCAGTTTGCCGGGCAATCGCGTGGAAGTGGTTGGCGTGCTGCCCGGCCCGGGCTTTTGGCGGGTCAGCAAAGGCGAGCATAGCCTGTGGATTTTAGGTTCGGTTAAACCCGTGCCTAAAAATATGCAATGGGAAACCATTAAGCTGGAGCGCAAATTGGCTGAATCGCAGGCCTTGATTGCGCCGCCATCGGTTAATTTTGATGCCAATGTGGGCTTCTTTTCAAAGCTCGGACTCATTCCTTCTTTGTTCAAAGCAAGAAAAAACCCGGATGGCAAAACCTTACAGCAAATTTTGCCCGCTCCCGCCTATGCGCGCTGGCAAGTGATGAAAGCCAAATATATTGGTAACGATAAAGATATTGAACAATGGCGGCCAATTTTTGCGGCGCAAGAGTTGTACGAGCAAGCGGTTAAAAAATCGGGCTTAGAAAATCGCAATATGGCTTGGCCAAAAGCCAAAGACATAGCGGAAGATGCCGATTTGCCGATTATCCGCCCGGAGCTAAAAATATCCATTGCTGATCCTAAGAAGTTTATCAAGGAATTCAGCCGCAATGCCTTAAGCGACACAGCCTGTTTTGAGCAAACCATGAACACCATCGAACGCGATGTGCAGTTTATGGCGCAGCGTGCCGCGTTATGGGCAGATGGCAAAGTATCCCAACTGCGCCAAATCTCCTTTACCAATCAGTCGGAAGCCTGCCTTGAGGCGATGCTGGGCTCGGGAATGGCGCAAAAGAATGGTTGGGGCGATATTCAACAGCGCGCAGAAACGCTTTGGCTGCAATCGGCCGAGCAGGCCATTGCCAACAATGTATCAAGCGTGGCAATTATCAATATGGCGGATTTAATCAAGCCGAATGGCTATTTGGCACAGTTGCAAGCCAAGGGCTATCGCGTGCAGGAACCGGTCGATAATCCGTAGGCATTGCAGGCTAACTGCGTTAATCTATAGCAAACCGCTAGAAGGAAACGCAGTGGCTCAGGCCCAAGAAAATTTCAGCACACGGCTCTTGGCATTGGATGCGCAGTCAGCGGCTAGGCTTTTGGATTTAGAGCACCCCAATTTGGCCGCGCAGCAGCTTTCTGTGTTGCCACCGGCGCGTGCAATGGCCATTTTATTAGCGTTGCCCGAGGATATTCGCGAACAAGTGATGAGCGCTTGCGCCACTGGCTCAGCTTGGATACGCGCTGAGGCATATGCCCTGGGCACCGTGGGTTCGCAGATTGAAGAGCCGGTTGCCGCTTTTCGAAAAGGCACCTCGGTATCGATGGCGGTGGATTTGTTGCGTGAGCTAATGCCGCAGCGTGAATTGAATCAGGTGTATGTGGTTGACCAAGACAATATTTTAATCGGTGTAGTGGCCTTTAAAGAATTATTGTTTGCCGAGCGCGGCCAAAGCTTGGATCAAATTATGCATAAACACCCATGCACGCTGCGCCCGGAGTGGCTGCTCAGTGAAGCCGTGGCACAGCTTGCGGTGCAAGCCAAGCTAACCTATCCAGTGTGTGATGAAAAAGGTTTTTTACTCGGCCAAGTGCATACGCATCGCTTGCATGAGCAACAAGCTTTCGAATTATCGGGACAGCCGGGCTATTTGGTTGGCGTTGATCATGATGAGCAATGGGCTTCGCCATTTTGGCGTAAATTCCAGTTCCGCCAGCCGTGGTTGCAAATTCATTTATTTATGTTGTTTGTTGCTGGTGCAATTGTAGGTAAATTTCAAACACAAATAGCACACGCCACTATGCTGGCTATTTTTCTGCCTGTGATTGCCGGCCTATGTCGAACCATTGGTTCGCAGTCGTTGGCGTGCACATTGCGTGGTTTAAGTTTATACAACACCGCAAAACGGGTTCGGCGGCAAGTTCTGAAAGAAGCCTGGATTGGTTTAATGAATGGCCTGTTGGTGGGGGTTATTGCGGGTTCGGGCATGTATATTGTGGCCTCACGGCATCCCGACCAAGTGAATCCTGGGCACCTTGCATGGGTGGCCGGTTTGGCCATGGCGTTTAGCTGTATGTTGTCGGGCTTGTTGGGCGCGGCCATGCCGTTGTTATTACGCAAGTTAGGCTT
Organism: Arenimonas sp.; assembly: GCA_043744535.1. Lineage (GTDB taxonomy): Bacteria > Pseudomonadota > Gammaproteobacteria > Xanthomonadales > Xanthomonadaceae > Arenimonas. The sequence continues at coordinate 8,016 of JAYTVJ010000132.1, read as the reverse complement.
TAATCCTGCCATGGCGGCTACAATCGTGATGTCTGGTCTGTCCGATATTCTCTGTTTAAGCCTATTTTTAGTGATGGCGGTTAATTTTGCTATGTAATGCAATATCGGCTCAGCTTGCGAAGGTTTTAAGCCTGCGCGATTGGCAGCCTATTGAACGCGCACGCATTGAACAACTCGCCTTAGTGTCCGATTTCGCCGTCGATGTGCTGATGCAACAGCCAGAATTGGCCTTGCAGCTAGACTCCGCGCTTGCACCGCTTCAGCTTGCCGATTATTTAGAAGCCGACTGGCCAAGGCTTATTCGGCGCTGGCGGCGTGCCCAGTCGGTTAAATTAATTTGGCGCGATTTGTCCGGCATCGACAGTGTGCAGCAAACCCTGCAAGGCAGCACCTGGATTGCCGAGCAGGCGCTCAGCCAATCGTTCGATGCCTTGCTAGGCGTTATGCAACAAGTGCATGGCGTGGTGCGCGATGATAACGGCGTTGAACAGCACATGGTGGTGTTGGGGCTGGGTAAATTAGGCGGCGGTGAACTGAATTTTTCTTCGGATGTGGATTTGGTGTATGCCTTCACCGGCCATGGCAACAGCGATGGGCCGCGCTCAATTCCAGCAGAAACATTTTTTACCCGGCTTGGGCAGCGTCTTGCTAACTTGCTCGATGAGGTTACTGCCGATGGTTTTTCGCATCGAGTTGATTTACGCCTGCGGCCGTTTGGCGCAAGTGGCAGATTGCTCCTAAGTTTTAATGCCATGGAGCAATACTTCCAGAATTCAGGCCGCGACTGGGAACGCTACGCGTGGCTGAAAGCACGGCCGGTGGCCGGCAATATTGACGCGGGCTATAAGCTGCTCGATGCTTTAAAACCTTTTGTGTTTCGGCGCTACTTGGATTTTACGGCCATTGATGGCTTGCGTGATATGAAAAGTAAAATTGAGGCAGAAGTCGTGCGCCGTGACATTGCCGAAGACTTAAAACTCGGCCGCGGCGGTATTCGCGAAATTGAGTTTTTCGTCCAAGCCATGCAAATTATTTATGGCGGGCGAACCAAGTCTTTGCAGCTGAAAGGCTTATTGCCTAGCTTGCATCAACTGCACGCGGAAGCATTAATTTCAGCGCAGATACACACTGAACTTGAACAGGCCTATGTTTTTTTAAGGAAGCTGGAAAACCGTGTGCAAATGTTAGCAGATGCGCAAGTGCATCATTTGCCCGAGCCAATGCCGAGTAGGCAGCGCATTGCCCAAGGCTTAATGTATGCAGATAGCCAGCAGATGCTGGATGCTTTAAATGTGCAGCGTGGCAATGTGCAGCGATTATTTGCCGGGTTACTCAACGACTCGGCAGAAAAAACAGCTGTTGAAGCAACGCAAAATAGCGGCCTTGATTTTTCAGTGGCGTCATTACAGCAACAAGGCTTTCAGCAGGTTGAACAGCATTCAGAACGACTGAACGCGCTGCAAGACAGCACGGCATTAGCGGCACTGGCAGATCGTTCACAGCAACGCTTAACAAGGGTTATGCATGGTTTTTTGAAGCAATGCGGCGTTGCAAAACACCCCGATCAATGTTTGCAACATGCCATTTCATTTATGCAGGCCATTCTGCGGCGCGGCAACTATATTGCTTTGCTAGACGAACAACGTTCTGCGTTAACGCGTGTTGTACAAGTATTCGATGAAAGCCAATGGCTCTCACAGTTATTGATTGATTATCCGTTGTTGCTCGATGAATTGCTCGATTCACGAGTTATCAACCAGCAAATTAATACGTACGATTTGCGTGCGCAATTAACGGATGCGTTGTCTCATCATGCTGATGATACAGAAATGGCCTTGCTGGCATTGAATGAGTTCAAGATTAGCTATACCTTTAAAATTGCTTATCAATTTCTGTTCCACGGCTTGCCTGCGAATCAGGTCAGTTATTTGCTCACTTGCTTGGCGGAGAATATTTTGCAGCACTGCAATTATTTTGCCAGCCAAGAACTGCAGCGCCAGCATGGCAGTATTGCCGGTGCCAGTTTCGCTATTATTGGCTACGGCAGCTTGGGTGCACGCAGCTTAGCGTTTAATTCCGATTTAGACCTGGTATTTTTGAATCAAACCACCGATCAGCAAAGCAGTGATGGCCATCGGCCTATTGAATCGTCGCGTTTCTTTCTTCGCCACGCGCAAAAGCTTATTTCTTTATTGGGCTTAAGCACCCCATCGGGAAGCTTGTATGAAGTGGATATTCGGTTGCGCCCGGATGGGGCGAAAGGCTTACTGGTTAGCACCATGGAAAGCTTCGAGCAATACCAACATCAGCGTGCTTGGCTTTGGGAAATGCAGGCCTTGGTTCGCGCACGCGCCGTTGCCGGCGATGAAGCGCTATGCCAGTATTTTGAACAAATTCGACGCAGCTTGATTTGCACGGATCGTGGCAAGCTGCATTTAATTCAGGAAATTATGGCCATGCGACAACGCATGCGGGCCGAGTTGGATCGCAGCAATGAAAGCCATTACGATTTAAAGCATGGATTGGGCGGCTTAACCGACATCGAATTTTTCCTGCAAGCCCAAATACTTTTGCATGCCAGCGATCAGCCCGAATTGGCCGCCGAGCGTGAAGCGCCTGCGATGATTGCCTGCTTGGCAAAAACAGGCATCATCAATGCATCACAAGCGGAAATCATAAGCCATGCCTACGAAAATTTAGTCAGCATGGGCTTGCATTGCCATTTAAGGAATGCGCCCCGTGTTGTTGAACGATCAGCCGTGCTGGAATCCTTATCGGCAGGTGTTATTGCGGTCCTGACGCAGTTCGATTGTGCTGTTGCATAGCGGCATTGTGCCATTCATGAAACAATGATTTTACTATTGCAACTATCTAGGTGTGCGGAAATCCACTAGTATGAATCCACATATTTCATTGGCAAGCGGCATTCGGCTTTGAATGCAACGCCTAATTTTTGGAGAACACCATGTCTGACGCATTACAGCAACAAGCCCTCGATCAATTATTTGGCAACGCGCGTACGCACAATGCCTGGCTAGACAAACCCGTTAGTGATCAATTGCTGCAAGCGGTGTACGAGCAAACTAAATGGGCGCCAACCAGCGCCAATTGTTCGCCGGCACGATTTATCTACTTAAAATCTGCGGCAGCTAAAGAACAACTGCGGCCAGCATTGTCTGAAGGAAACTTAGAAAAAACCATGAGCGCACCGGTAACGGTTATTGTGGCTAGTGATTTTGCTTTCTACGAAAAATTGCCTGAATTGTTTCCGCATGCCGATGCAAAAAGCTGGTTCGTGGGCAATCAGGCCTTGATTGACAGCACCGCGCACCGCAATGGCACTTTGCAAGGCGCGTATTTTATGATGGCTGCACGGGCGCTGGGTTTGGATTGCGGCCCTATGTCTGGTTTTAATAATGCGCTGGTGGACAGCACCTTTTTTGACGGGACAGCCATTAAATCGAATTTCTTAATTAATCTTGGTTATGGCGATACAGAAAAGTTATTTCCACGCTCGCCACGCTTAGATTTTGCCAGCGCCTGTAAAATTCTTTAACCGAGTAACTTTTTTAGCGATTCACCCCATTTAGTAGGAATTTTTATGAAACAACGCATGTTGATTGCAATCGCCGCATTTGTTTTTGCTAGTAACGCCTTCGCCGCCAAATACGATATCGACGGCAACCATACACAAGTTGAATTTACCTACAACCATTTCGGTTTTTCTAATATCACCGGCCGGTTTGATCAAGTGACGGGTGAGTTTGATTTAAATACTGAGAATTTAGCAAAATCTAAAATTTCGGTACAAATACCGATTAGTTCAATCAGCATGGGCGTTGATAAGCTGAATACCCATTTGCAAAGCGCCGATTTCTTCGATGCCGCAAAATACCCAATGGCAACGTTTAAAAGCACCATGGTGCATGTGGCTAGCGCTAAAGAACTGCATGTGATGGGCGACTTAACCATTCACGGCGTAACCAAGCCTGCCACGTTGTTAGTTAAAATCAACACGATTGGCAATCACCCGATGAAAAAAATTCCTTCGGCAGGCTTTGACGCCACAACCACCATCAAGCGCTCAGATTTTGGTGTTGGTGGGTATGTGCCGGCAGTTAGCGATGAAGTCAAAATCAGCATTACCTTGGAAGCCAGCGCAGCTAAATAGGGTGTGCCTTGGCACACCGTGATTAATGCCCAGCCCAATCTGTGTTAAAACGCCCACACCGCAACCCTCTCCCAAAGGGAGAGGGCTAACAAAAGCTTCTTTCCTCTACCTCTGAGAGATGATGCACGAAGGGCAGGAGAGGGCGTAAATGTGGGAGAGAATGCACGAAGGGCAGGAGAGGGCGCGAAGCAGGAGTGGGCTTTTTGGCATGTGCAGAGTAAAATACCTGCAAACCTCAGAGAATCTCGCCATGACTGCCAACGCCGCCAATACCCCAAAAGATACCGTGATTGTTGTGCAGCGAGCACAATTGCCATTAACTTGCCCAACACCCGATATGCCGCTGTGGAATCAGCATCCTAAAGTGGTGTTGGCCATTGAAGCCACTGGCCATGCCAAATGCCCATACTGCGGCGCGGAATATACGTTAGCCAATTAATACAGTTTTTTACCATCTGCTTGCCGTTTAAATCGGGCATGTAGCCATAAGTACTGTTCTGGGCAACGACGAATCATCTGTTCAAATAGCTGCATAACTCGCGCGGTGTCAGCGGTTGCATCTTGGCTGGGGAAATTATCCAATGCCGGGCCTATTTCTAGGTGATAACTGCCATCTGGCATGCGTTGATGAAAAAACGGCAATACCAATGCATTGCTCAATTTGGCTAATTGATGCGTTGAGGTTAGGCTTAACGCCGATTGATTAAAAAATGGCACATGCACGCTTTCACCACGCCGGGTTTCTTGGTCGGGCGCAAACCAAAGCGTGCCACCCGATTTTAAATAGCGCAATACGGCACGAAGTTCATCGCGCCCAAACATTGTCTTGGCATGCCGAAGACGGCCATCAAAAACACTCCATTCAAAGGCGTCCGAGTCGAACGGGCGATACATGCCGGCAACCGGCAGGCGCTCGCACAGTATTTTGCTGCAATACTCCAGCGTGGTTAAATGCGCCGAAACCAACAACACGCCACGCCCGCTTTGTTGCGCAGCAATGAGATGTTGAATGCCCTCAATGGCGCGCTCCGCATCTTGTTTGCGCAATCTGCCCCACCAGCCGCGCGCAAATTCAAACAGCGAGAAAGCCAGTGAATCGAAACTGTCGCGCCACAGCTTTTTTTGTTCGGCATCGCTGAGCTCAGGAAAGCACAATTGAATATTGGTGCGTGCAATATGGCCACGCTCGCGCATCAACACACGCATCGGCCAAGCCAAGCAATACGCCATTGGCCGATAGGTGAGCCATGGCAATGCAGCGATTAATTTACCTATTGCAATGCCTGTCCAGGCCAAGCTATTTTTCCAAAAGGCGGGTTTTGGGCGATTATTTGACAAGCGCAGAGTCCAAGGCTGAGTTATTCTAAATCTGATGACTACGATAACGTATCCAGTGATTTTACGCATTTTTTATGCGGCCCTATGGTGTCTGTTGCTGCCTTTGGCGGTATTGCATCTGCTGTATCGCAGTATTCGCCAGCCAGCGTATCGACAATGTATGGCTGAGCGTTTTGCCGTCTATAAAACGACGTTGTTAAAGCCCATTTGGCTGCATGCGGCATCGTTGGGCGAGGTGAATGCGGCAGCGGCGTTATTGCGCGATTTGCGCGCCGAGCATCCAGACGTTGCCTTGTTAATCACCTGCCAAACACCGGCCGGCCGGCAACGTGCACAGGCTTTGCAACTGGCTAATTGCGCCTGCGTGTATATTCCATTTGACCTAGCTTGGGCTACTCGGCGCTTTATTCGGCATTTTCAACCACGGCTTGCGCTAATTATTGAAACCGAAATTTGGCCAAATCTGTATTTAAGCGCACGGCAGGCCAATGTGCCTTTGCTGATCATCAATGCGCGGATGACTGCGCGTTCGTTTGCTAGTTATCGCAAACTGCATGCGTTGTTCGCCCATACATTGGCCTTAGTGGATGGCATTGCTTGCCAAACAAGTGCCGATGCGGAGCGCTTTATCGCGATGGGTGCGCGGTCTGCCAACGTTTCAATCAGCGGAAATATCAAATGGGATGTGCACGCCCCAGACAACACCATTAAAACCGCCCAACACTGGCGCAAGAACTGGCCGCAGCGTCCTATTTGGCTGGCCGCCAGCACCCATCCCGATGAAGAGCCGATGGTGTTGGCAGCGCATCGCACGGTATTGCAACACTGGCCGACTGCATTATTGCTATGGGCACCAAGGCACAGCGAGCGCTTTGCACCGGTGGCCGCTATGCTGGCTGCGCAGGGCTTTAGGTTTAGCTCGCGTAGCTTAGATAATGAACCCGACGCGCACGCGCAGGTTTTTTTAATGGATACGCTGGGCGAACTACAACGCGTTATGCCATGTGCCGATGTGGTGTTTGTGGGCGGCAGTTTGCAGAATATTGGCGGCCACAATGTGCTTGAGCCCGCGGTTATGGGCTTGCCAATAATCGTTGGCCCATATACGCAGCATTTTGCGGAAATAATTAGTGCATTAAAGAGCGCTTCCGCTTTGCTTGAAGTGCAAGATGCTGAGGGCTTAGCTACACAATTGCTGCATTTGCTTAACTCGCCAAACGACACTGCGCTGCTCGGGCAAAATGCCTTGCAGTGTGTGCAGCAAAGTATGGGTGCGCTCCAAAAAACAAAAGCGCTGATTGCTCAGCGCTTATAGTTCAACCCGTTACGATGTTACTTACTGGATTTTTTGCTCGGCATCGGCGGTTAATAAGCGATTGATGTTTTCAATATCGGCCACTTCCAAAGACCCTGCGGCTTGCTTTAAGCGCAGCGTGTTCACCAAATAATTGTGGCGTGAGCGGGAATATTCGCGAATTGCAGTAAATAATTGCTGCTGGGCCAACAACACATCAACAATCGTGCGTGTGCCCACTTCTAGGCCAACTTCACCGGCTTCCAAGGCCGATTTAGCCGATACAACGGCCAAACGTCGTGCTTCTACTTCAGCCAAGCCCGCCACTAGGGTGTGGTCGGCGTTGCGCACTTGGCGAGTGATGGCGCGTTTACTTTGCTCTAATTGATCCGCGGCGATATCGCGGCGTGAAACCGATTGACGCACCTGCGATTGGGTATTGAAGCCACTGAATATAGGCACAACCAAGGATAAGCTGATGCCCGTATTATTCGAGTCTGTGGTTGAGAAAGGGCTAACATCGCCATCTTTCAAGCTGCTTTTGCTGAGTGTGGCACTACCGTCTAAATAGGGCAAATGGCCAGCTTTGGCGAGTTTAATATCGTCTTTCGCTGCCTCTAAAGCCAGTTCGCGCGCTTGAATCGTTGGGTTGTTGCTTAATGCTTCATTCACCAGTTCTTCGGTGGCTTTGCGTGCTTCGCCAACCGGTTGGTAATTATCGGGTAAACCTTTAATGGCTTCAGTGCGTTCAGCGCCGGTTATTTCATTCAAGGCTTCACGGGCGTCAATCACCGCATTGCCGGCCAAAATGGTGTTGGCGCGGGAGGAGTCATAACGGGCCTTTGCTTCGTGCACATCCGTAATGGGCGCAAGGCCAACTTCCAAACGCTTTTCGGCTTGGTCTAGCTGACGTTTCACGGCACGTTCTTCGGCGCGTGAAGCGGCTAAGGTATCAATAGCTGTCAGCTCATTGAAGTAAGCTTCGGCCACTCGAATAATCAAGGAGTCGTTAGCAGAGTCCAGTTCAGCATTCGATTGGTTTGCACGTGCTTTACTGCCAGACAGACGAGCATAATTACCGTAGTTGTAAATGCTTTGATTTAAACTCGCACTGGTATTTTGCGTGGTGCTGCTACTTTTGAATGTGGTGTTGTTGCTTAGCGTGCCGTCAGAATCATTTTTATTAAGGCTCAAACGGCCATTAATTTGCGGC
>JAYTVJ010000131.1:0-12541 GCA_043744535.1 Arenimonas sp. | reverse complement strand
CCGCATGGTTGAAGCCACTGCCAAGAAACGTAGCGACGGTAAATATGTGGTGAGCTTAAACATCCACGCCGACAAACTGTATTCCGATGGCAAAGGCAAAGAAACCGCTGGCAAGTTGGATGATTGGATTGAGCTGGGTGTGTTTTCAGGTGATGACGACAAAAATCAGAAAACCTTATACCTGAAGCGTCATCACATTACTCAAAAAGATCAAACCATTCAGCTGGTGGTGGATAAGCTACCTACCGAAGCAGGCTTTGATCCGAATAATAAATTGATTGATCGAGTATCAAGCGACAATCGTAAAAAAATTAGTTTGAATAACTAAACAAAAAAGCCCGCATTTGCGGGCTTTTCTTATATGATAGTGCCGATATTCCAATGAGCCACTGCCATGCTAAAAACTCTGATCTGCCCAAAATGCACAAATACGATGAGCCTAGAACAACGCCCAGGCGCGGATTTTTTCCGTTGCAGCCAGTGTGCTGGCTTGTGGTTCAATATGGGCGAACATATTCCTTTAGAAGCCGTAGCGGACAGCATTGATACAGGCAGTATTGAACAAGGCCAGCAATACAATAAAATCGATCGGATTGATTGCCCAAAATGCCACATGCCACTGATTCGCATGGTGGATGCCAAGCAAGCGCATATTTGGTATGAGAGTTGCAAAAACTGCTATGGTCGTTTTTATGATGCGGGCGAATTTCGCGACTTAGCCACGTTTGATTTTGACGATTACATCAAGCAGTTTTCTGTTACGGCAAGGGATTGAATAAGCGATTGTGCGATTGCAGCGCAAGCAATGAAACGGCTAATGGTTAAGCTCAAACGTATCAGCGTCTAAGTAAAACGGACAACGTTCGCGAAACGCAGTTAATTCCGCATAGGAAATTGTGGCATTTTGCATTTGCGCTTCACTGCCCGACTCCACAAGCGTTTGCCCCATAAAATCCAGAACGGTGCTGCCGCCCAGATAACGCAGGCCATTACCATCCACGCCCACGCGATTCACACCCACCACATAGCTCAGGTTTTCGATAGCGCGCGCTTTTAATAAAGTTTGCCAGGCAAAATGCCGCGGGCTTGGCCAATTGGCCACATAAATCAACACATCGTAGTCGTAGGCGTTCGGCCGAGTATTGTTGAAGCGATTGCGCGAGTACACTGGAAAACGCAGGTCGTAGCATACCAACGGGCAAATTCGCCAGCCTTTGTAATCAATGAAAATTTTATCTGCGCCGGCCGCATAGCGTTCGCGCTCGCCGGCCATGCGGAACAAATGCCGTTTATCGTAAAAATGGATTTCGCCGGTTGGCATAGCCCACAGCATACGGTTAAACACCTGCTCGCCTTCACGGATTTGCACGCTGCCAGTAATGGCCGACTTCAATGCCAGCGCTTGTTCGCGCAACCATGCTACCGTTTCGCCCTGCATGGTTTCAGCCTGAGCAATGGCATCATTGCTAAAGCCAGAGGTGAAGGTTTCAGGCAATACAATCACATCACTGCCCGCATGCTGCTCGCGGAGAATGGCTTGGTAATACTCGCGATTAGCCTGCGGATTATGCCAAACGGTTTCGGCTTGCACGATGGAAATTTTTACATCCGGCACACTCATACCAACTCCAAACGCGCAATGGCAGCATCTAGAGTTTGCGGATTTTTGGCGAAACACAAACGTATCAAACGCTGCCCTTCTGGCGGCGCTTCATAAAATGGCGATAAAGGAATGGCTGCAACGCCTTTTTCCACACACAACCAACGCGCAAATTCTGCATCGGGCAAATTGGAGATTGCGGAATAATCGACCAACTGAAAATAGCCACCCGGCACCGGCAAAGGCTTAAAGCGCGTGCGTGCGAGTTGTTCGGCAAAATAATCGCGTTTGCTTTGGTAAAACGCACCTAATTCGGCGTAATGCTGCGGTTGCTGCATAATCATTTCTGCAAATGCCCATTGCGCGGGCGCAAAACTGCAAAAGGTATTGTATTGATGCACTTTGCGAAATTCATCGGTTAGTGTTTTTGGCGCAATGCAGTAGCCAATTTTCCAGCCGGTGCAGTGATACGTTTTACCGAAGCTTGAAATTACAAAGCTTTTTTCCGCGAGTTCTGGATACAGCAACGCACTTTGATGCAAGGCGCCCTCAAAAATAATATGCTCATACACTTCATCCGACAACACAAAAATATCTTTGCCGCGAATCAGTTCAATCAGTTTTTGCATATCCGCCGCAGCCCATAAAGCACCGGATGGATTATGCGGCGAATTAATGAAAATCATCCGCGTTTTAGGCGTTACGGCAGCACGGAGTTTTTCCCAGTCCACCGAAAAATCACTGGCATTGAGTGGCACATGCACACAAACACCGCCCGCTAAATCAATCGCTGGTTCATAGCAATCGTAGCAAGGGTCAAGCACAATCACTTCATCGCCGGTTCGCACCACCGCTAACACGGCATCAAAAATCGCTTCCGAGGCGCCGCTGGTCACCGTAATTTCTGAATCCGGACAGGCTTTGTAGCCGTAACAGGCTTCGGTTTTAGCGGCGATAGCCTCGCGTAACGGCTGGATGCCCATCATCGGCGCATATTGGTTTTTACCGTCGCGCATGGCTTTGGCCAAGCTATCGACTAAGGCTTCTGGCACCGAAAAATCGGGGAAGCCTTGCCCTAAATTCACCGCTTGGTGCTGCATCGCCATCTGCGACATCACCGTAAAAATGGTGGTGCCAACTTTCGGTAACTTGGTTTCAATGCTCATCCGCACGCCCTGAATTGATTTATATCAATATTATGCAACAGCTTAAGGGTTTTCACCGTATTTTCGCGCCTAAGCGCAACTAAAAACGTTAAAATGAGTGGGTAAATTCTTTATGCCCCAAGGCAGCCATGCCCCACGCGTCACTTCCACTCATTCAAGCCAATAATCTGTGTTTTTCACGCAATGAAGAACGCATCTTTGGGCCGTTGAATTTTCATGTTATGGCGGGTGAAGCCTTATTGATTAAAGGCGACAACGGCGCAGGAAAAACCACCTTGCTACGCGTGCTGGCTGGCTTGCTGGTGGCAGAGTCTGGGGCTGTATTGCTTAATGGGCTAGCCTTTAGCACAGACGCATTTGTTGCACAGGCGGCCTATCTTGGCCACAAACATGGCCATAAAGCCGAACTAACGGTTTTGCAAAATCTGCGTTTTTCTGCCCAGCTACACACCCAAAATACCCACGCGGCACTTGAACAACTGATTGCTGAATGCGGTTTAGCGGGCTATGAAGAAACCCCGGCTGGCAAATTATCGGCTGGTCAAAACAAACGGCTTAGCTTGGCGCGCTTGAAAGCCCAAGCCAGCCGGCTGTGGCTAATGGACGAGCCGTACGCAAATTTGGATTTAGCAGGCATTGCTTGGGTGAATGAACTGGTGCAAGCGCATGTGGCTGGCGGCGGCGGTGTGTTGATGAGCAGCCACGGCGCCTATGCCGCGCCTGAAGTGCCGGTTCGAACGCTGGAGATTTTCCGGAGCATGGCACATGCATAAAGTTCGCGCCCTGCTACGCCGCGATTTTAGCTTAATGTGGCAAAAGCGTTCTGATGCCGTGCAACCCATGTTGTTTGCGGTGATGGTATGCGTGATGTTTCCCTTGGCGCAGGGCTCGGAGCCGCTGCACTTGGCGCAAAGCGCCAGCACAATCATCTGGGTTGCGCATTTATTAGCGAGCTTGCTGGTGCTTGATAATCTGTACCGCAGCGATTTAGACGACGGAAGCCTAGAGCAACTGCTGCTTGCGCCAGTGCCATTGCCGATAGTGATTGCCAGTAAAGTGGTGGTGCATTGGCTAAGCACCGCCTTGCCGGTCTTGTTAATAACACCACTGTTGGCACAATTGGTTTTTTTACCCGATGGCTTGCTGCCGGTATTGATGCTGAGCCTTTGCATTGGCACACTGTTGATGAGTTTAATTGGCGCGATGGTGGCCGCTCTCACGCTAGGCATCCGCCGCTCGGGCATGTTGCTCGCATTAATGGCATTACCGATGTATGTGCCGGTTTTAGTATTTGGTGCAGGCAGTGTTTGGTCGGCTAGCCAAGGCTTGCCGTGGATGGGCGCCATTTGGCTGCTGTGTGCGGGTTTGGTTTTGTTATTGGTGGTAGCGCCGTGGGCTGCGGCCACCGCTTTACGTCTGGCATTGAGTTAACAATGAACAATTTGCTTTTATGGTTTAACCAAACAGGTTCGCCGCCGCGCTTCGATGCATTTGCCGCGCGCTGGGCCAAACTGAGTTTTCTCGCTGCCATTATTTTGCTCGGCATTGGCGTATACGGGGCCTTGTATGTGGTACCGGCCGATTACAAGCAAGGCGAAGTATTCCGCATATTATTTATTCACGTGCCTGCCGCTTGGATGAGCTTAATGATTTTCGTGATCATGGCGCTGCAAAGTGCTATTGCATTAATCTGGCGCATCAAAATCTGCGAACTGATTGCTATGGCTTCAGCACCCATCGGCGCCATGTTTGCTGCCATCACCCTGATCACCGGCGCCGTGTGGGGCAAGCCTACTTGGGGCACCTGGTGGACATGGGATCCGCGCTTAACCTCCGAGCTGGTGATGTTGTTTTTGTATTTAGGTGTTATCGGTTTATATAACGCCATTGATGACCGCCGCGCCGCCGCACGCGCGGCAGGCTTCTTGGCCATAATTGGTGTGGTGAATGTGCCGATTGTGCATTTTGCAGTCACTTGGTGGAATACCTTGCATCAGGGCGAAACCATTCGTTTGATTGGGCCATCAAAAATGGATAGCAGTATGCTTTGGCCGTTGTTGCTGATCGTGGTTGCTACCAAGCTTTGGTATGTTGGTTCGGTGCTGGTGCGTGCGCGCGTGCTAAATCTGCAGCAGGAATCCCAAAAACAGTGGGCCATTGAACGCTTTGGTGAAACGCCATGACACACGAAAAATACATTGCCATTGCTTACACCAGTTTCGCACTTTTTTTGTGTTGGGATTATTTTGCACCGCAGTGGGCCTTAAAAAAATCCGTCCGCGCTATTGCGCTTCGTATTCGCCGGAATAAAAAATCATGAACCCTGTTCGAAAACGTCGATTACTATTTGTAGTCTTGCTTTTGCTAGCCGCTGCTGCCGCGGCGGTATTTATCAGCATGGCGCTGCAGGAAAATATTAATTACATGTACAGCCCTAGCGAAGTGCGCCAAGGCAAAGCATCAGACAACGTGCATTTCCGCTTGGGTGGCGTGGTTTGCCAAGGCAGCATTGCACGCACAGATGGCACACTTGACGTACGCTTCAAGGTTACCGATGGTGTGCGCCATGTTCCTGTGCACTTTACGGGCATATTGCCAGATATGTTCAAAGAAGGCACCAGCGTGATTGCCAGTGGCAAGATGCAAAACAACGCATTCATGGCTACCGAAGTATTAGCCAAACACGATGAAACCTATATGCCTGCAGAAGTCGCCAAAACCATGAGCCCAGAAATGCTGGCTAAAATGCGCAAAGGCCCTGCCATGCACACCATCAGCTGTGGTGCACCCTGATGTGGCCTGAACTTGGTCAACTCAGTTTATTGATGGCATTGCTGTTGGCATTTTTGCTTAGCGTATTGCCGCAATGGGGTGCTTACAAAAACCAGCAGGCCTTACTTCGCACCGCCAAACCGCTCGCTTACACCTTGCTGCTTTCTGTTGCAGTGAGTTATGCCATGCTGACTACTGCCTTTTTGCAACACGATTTCTCGGTGGCTTATGTGGCGAAAAATGCTAACAGCCTATTGCCGTTTATGTATCAACTCTCTGCAGTGTGGGGCGCGCATGAGGGCTCGTTGATGTTGTGGGTTTTGATATTGTGCCTGTGGCTTGGTGCGGTGGCATTATTTTCAAAGCATCTTCCCGAGCATGTCTGTGCACGCGTGCTTTCCGTCATGGGCATGGTGGCATTCGGCTTTCTGGCCTTTACGGTATTTACTTCAAATCCTTTTGAACGCTTATTGCCTGCAGCCTTGGAAGGCAGCGATCTAAATCCGCTCTTGCAAGACCCCGGCTTAGTATTCCATCCGCCCTTGCTCTACATTGGCTACGTTGGGTTTTCAGTGGCCTTTGCATTTGCTATTGCTGCATTAATTGAAGGCCGCATCGATACACAATGGATTAAATGGGCGCGGCCATGGACTAACATCGCCTGGGCATTTCTCACCATGGGCATTGCATTAGGCAGCTTCTGGGCTTATTACGAACTAGGCTGGGGCGGCTGGTGGTTTTGGGATCCGGTTGAAAATGCCAGCTTCATGCCATGGTTGGTTGGCGCGGCATTAATCCACTCACAAGCCACCACCGAAAAACGTGGCAGCTTCTCAAGCTGGACGTTGTTATTAGCCATCGCCGCATTTTCATTGTCTTTACTCGGCACATTCTTGGTGCGCTCTGGTGTGCTCACTTCTGTGCACGCCTTTGCATCCGACCCAGAACGCGGCATGTTTATCCTAGCGTTCTTAACGATTGTGGTGGGTGGATCACTCGTTTTGTTCGCATGGCGCGCGCCTAGAGAACAAGGCAAGCCGTTTCATTGGCAATCGCGCGAAAGCTTGCTGCTCATAAACAATCTTTTCCTTACTGCCGCGTGCGCCATGGTCTTGATTGGCACCTTGTATCCATTGCTCGCCGAAGCATTGGGCTTAGGAAAAATATCCGTTGGGCCGCCGTATTTCGGCAAGCTTTTCATAGTTCTTATGGCACCGATTGTGTTGTTAATTCCTTTTGGCCCACTAACGCGCTGGCAGAATGAGCAGCTCAGTACGGTCACAAAATGGCTGTTGCCTTGGTTTGCTTTGGCGCTGGCTGTGGCGGTATGGAAATTTTTCCATGCCCCCCAACATCCCATTAAAACTGCCCTCGCCTACTTCGCTGGGCTATGGATTTTTCTAGGTACGACACGTTTTGTGTGGCAGCGTATCAAACACGCGCAAGGTCGATTCACCGCCGAAATGTGTGGCATGATTTTGGCGCATACTGGCGTAGCGGTATTTTGTTTTGGTGTGTTAATGGCTGAAGGTCTGAGCACTGAAAAAGACGTTGCCGCAAAACCTGGGCAACAATTTGAGATGGATGCATATCAATTTGTGTTTGAAGGTGTGCAGGAAGTGCCAGGGCCAAATTATGTGGCGCAACGCGGCGTTATCCGTGTCTCGAAAAACAACCAACTGATTACGCGCCTGCATCCGGAAAAACGCCAATATGCGTCTGGCGGCAGCATTCTCACCGAAGCCGATATGCACGGCAGCATCAGCCGCGATATCTACGTAGCACTGGGCGAGCCACTGGATGATAAAGGCGGCTGGGCGTTGCGCTTGCACATAAAACCCTTCATTCGCTGGATTTGGTTTGGCGCGTTAATGATGGCATTGGGCGCATTGTTGGTCAGTTTTGATAAGCGCTTCAAACATAAGGCAGGCAATGCATGAGCCGCGTATTGCCGCTATTGGCATTTATTGCGTTGGCCATCTTGCTGTTCGTTGGCGTTCGAATGAATTCTGGCAAAGACAACTCTGCCATTGCTTCGCCCTTAATCGGCAAACCCGCGCCTGCGCTAAATCTTCCAGCACTGGCCATGCCTGAACAGCGCATTTCCATTTCGCAGCTCAAAGGCAAAGCCTATGTGCTGAATGTGTGGGGCAGCTGGTGCGTGAGTTGCCGCCTTGAACATCCGGTCATAACTGAACTCGCTAAATCGGGCGCGCTGGTGATTGGCTACAATTACAAAGACAGCAGCGAGGATGCGCTTCGTTGGCTTAGCGAATACGGCAATCCTTTTGCTCTCATTGTGCAAGATGAAGATGGCCGTGCGGCGCTGGATTGGGGCATATACGGCGCGCCAGAAACCTTTGTCATCGACGCTAAAGGCATTGTGCGTTTCAAACACGTTGGGCCGCTTACTGTAGACATCATTGAACAATCCATTCGCCCCATTTTATTGGAAGCGCCATGAATAAAATCTGGATTGCCGCCTGCCTTTTGCTCACGTTTATTCTGTCGGCACGGGTTTGCGCGCTTGAGCCTATTGATTATCAAAGTACGGCGGAAGAACAACGCTTCAAAAGCTTAACCGCCGAACTGCGCTGTGTGATGTGCCAAAACCAAAGCATTGCCGATTCCAACGCACCCATTGCGCACGACTTACGCTTGGAAGTGTTGAAACTGATGCGCGAAGGAAAAACCGATGCGCAAATTAAGCAATACTTAGTGGATCGCTATACCGATTTCGTATTGTATGAGCCGCCGATGAAAAGCAGCACGTGGCTGCTATGGCTTGGCCCATTCGTGCTTTTGCTGTTGGGCGCTTGCGCTATTTTTATCGTTGTGCGCAAAAAAAATACGCTGAGTAATGCCCCAACCAACCACAACGAGGAGTGGTAATGACTGCGTTTATTGCAATTGCTGTAGCCTTTGTTTGTGCTGTGTTATTTTTTGCTTTGCGGCCGCTTTGGCAAACATCGCGCGCATTTGCTTTGGGTTTATCTGGTCTGTGCGTTGTTGTGCTTGCGGGTATGTATTATCACTTCGGCACGCCTCAAGCGATTAATTATCAGGCGCCAAGCCAAGAGCAAGAAGTTAGCACGGCCTTAGCTGAGCTTGAAGCATTGGTGAAACAACAGCCGCAAAACAGCGAAGCGCGACTTTTATTGGCACAGAGTTTAATGCAACTAGGCCGCTTTGAATCTGCGCAGATTTACTTTGCCCAAGCGCAAAAGTTGCAGCCTAGCAATGCCAACCTGATGGTGGATTATGCCGAATCGCTATTCCGCGCCACAAAACCCGATCAACTGAATCCTCAAGCCAGCGTTTGGATTGATAATGCATTACGCATTGATCCAAGTAACCAGCGCGCGCTTTTTTTCAAAGGTATTTTATTGCTGCAAGCCAAACAACCTGCGCAAGCCGCTGCAGTTTGGGAACAATTGCTGCCAAATTTAGATGAGAGCACCGCGCAGGCTTTGTTGCCGCAAATCAATCAGGCACGCCAACAAGCCGGCCTGCCGGAATTGGCCTTGGCGCCTGTAAAATCATTGCAAGTGCTTATCGACCTAGAGCCCAGCCTAAAAGCGCAAACACCGCCCGGCAGCATTTTATTCGTAACCGCCAAAGATCCAAGCCAAGCCGGGCCACCACTCGCGGCTAAACGCATTGAACTGTCGCAGTTTCCAATGCGCGTATCACTCAGCGCCAGCGATTCCATCATGCCAACCGCCAAATTATTCAGCCAAAAAACATTCCTTGTTTCCGCGCGTATTGCCGCCAGCGGCAGCGTGCAAGCAAGCAGCGAAGATTGGTTAAGCGAGCCAGTGTTGGTGCAATCGGATAAACTGGAAGCCATCACCCTGTTGCTACATCGCCAACCATGACTGAATTCATTTCGCCCGGCACTCAATTCGCCTCGTTGCCCTCGCCGTTCGAATTTAAACGCGGCGGCAGTTTGCAAAATGGCAAAATCGCCTTCGAAACCTGGGGCCAGCTAAATGCCAAACGCGATAATGCCATTCTAATTCTCACCGGGCTTTCGCCCAGTGCACACGCCGCCAGCAATTTGGGCAATGCTGAAAAAGGCTGGTGGGAAGCCATGCTCGGGCCGGGCAAAGCCATCAATACCGATGTGTGGTTTGTGATTTGCGTGAACACCTTAGGCAGTTGCAAAGGCTCGTCTGGCCCTGCATCGCAAAACCCTGAAAGTAATAAACCGTATGCCTTGGCCTTTCCCGATTTAAGTATTGAAGATTGCGCCAGCGCAGCAAAATCGGTGTTGAACCATTTACAGATTGAATCGCTCGCCTGCTTAATTGGCAATTCAATGGGCGGCATGATGGCATTATCATTTTTGCAGCAATTTCCGCTATTCACTAAAAGTCATATCAATGTATCTGGCAGCGCCCAAGCACTGCCGTTTTCCATCGCCATCCGTTCTCTGCAGCGCGAAGCCATCCGTTTGGATCCGCAATGGAATAACGGCCAGTACGATGGGCAAAGTTACCCACGCAACGGCATGCGCATTGCGCGCAAATTAGGCGTGGTAACGTATCGCTCCGCGATTGAATGGGACGGCCGTTTTGGCCGAGTTCGATTAGATAATGAAATGCAGCCCAAAGAGCGCTTTGGCTTGGAATTTGAAGTGGAAAGCTATTTGGAAGCGCACGCTGAACGCTTTGTTGATCAGTTCGATCCAAATTGTTATTTGTATTTGAGCCGTGCGATGGACTGGTTTGATTTCTGCCAATATTGCACACGAAAATCCGACGATGTGGTGCAAGCACTTTCAAGCATCAATATACAAAAAGCCTTGGTGCTGGGCGCAAGCACCGATATTCTGTTTCCACTGCATCAGCAAGAACAAATCGCGCAAGGCTTATCAAAAGGCGGCGCGCAAACACAATTTATCCCGCTCGATTCACCACAAGGCCATGATGCGTTCTTGGTTGATATTGAAAAATTTGCACCTCCCATCCAATCCTTTCTTAATGGGCTGAAATCACCATGACTGAACTCACATTTACCGGTAAAGATTTGTTGATTGATCTGATCAGTAAAGCCTGCCAACAAGAAACCGTTTCGCAAACTACCGATATACTTCGTGATGGTTTGTCAGCGCTTATTGCCAATAAATCAGTATTCCTGCCCGAATGTGTGTTCGAGCCGGTTGAAGGCCATTATGCGCGGCGTGAATTGTATAAATGCCCAGAGCTTGGCGTTACCATCGTCGCCATGACATGGGGGCCAGGGCAAGGCACGCCAATTCATGATCACTGCGGGCTATGGTGTGTTGAAGGTGTTTGGCAAGGCAGAATCGAAATTACCAGCTATGAATTGAAAGAAAACTTTGATGAAAAGTGCCGCTTTATCAAACATGAAACCATTCTGGCTGAATCGGGCTCTTCAGGCAGTTTAATACCGCCACATGAATACCACACCATTCGTAATCATAATGAGAGCCAAGCCGCTATCTCTTTGCACATTTACCAAGACAGCATGGGCAATTGCTCGGTTTTTGAACCAATCGGCGACGACTGGTATGCCAAAGGCAAAAAAATGCTGTGTTTAGACCCGATTGACTGTGAATAATCGAAAAACTTGGTTATAATACTTGTTCACATGCCGATGTGGCGGAATGGTAGACGCGGTGGACTCAAAATCCACTTATGGTGACATAGTGTAGGTTCAAGTCCTATCATCGGTACCAAATATAAAACCTCGCTTCGGCGGGGTTTTTATGCATAAGGCCACCACCCTGCACCGCTCTGTGCATAGCGATCTGCGGCTTTCTCAAAGCGGTTCTTGTGGCTGATGCCGCCATGCAGAAAATACAGTGGCAAAAAGAAAATACCGAGTGCCATGTATTGAAAGACATGCGCTTGCTCATGCGTGCCGAGACGCACGCAGTCATCACCGCCAAATGCCGCGCAGTGATACGTCAAGGCCGGCTCATTCAAACTTTGCCCAGTATGCAGAATCACCTGCCCTAGCGTTAACGCGCCCGTGCTGAAAAACCGGAAACGCGAGAACACAATAGCCGAATCGGAAAACGATACACGAGCGCCTAAGGCCAACGCGCCACAACCGAGCACCACGCCAATAGCTGTCATGGGTAACGCCCAGATTGTGCCGAGTAACCATATCGAAACACGCTTGAAGTCATTCACATTCATTTTTTGATTGTATCGTATGCAGGGTTGGTCTTGGTGCACCGCATGATGCGCATATTTGGGCGTAGCAAGCAGCGCCCCCACATTGAACCCATGTTTTGCGCCCAATAGTTCGATAAATTCTGACATGCGAATCAGAAAATGGCCAATTCTCAAGACTTGCAAATCGGTTGATGATTATGCATGCGTTTCAATCCTGACATACACCACCGCCAAAGCACGCGCATTCGTACTTACGACTACAGCCAATATGGCGCATATTTCATCACGATTGCCACCGCCAATCGGGAATCCATATTCGGTGAAGTGTGTAGCGGTAATATGTCACTAAACATCTCAGGTGATAAAGTGGCTGCTGAGTGGCGCGCGCTTCCGAGCCGCTTTCGTGGTGTCATTCTTGATGAATTCATCATCATGCCAAATCACATTCACGGAATCCTGATTATTGATTGCGCCGATGGCAACGACGAAAACCAGGGCGCAGCAAGCGGCGCCCCTACACTCGGTGCAATCATTCGATGCTTGAAATCACGTTCAGCCATCGCTGTAAATAAAACATACGATAGAAGCGGCGTTCCGGTTTGGCAGAGAAATTATTGGGATCGGGTTATTCGCAATGAATCCGAATTACAAGCGCTTCGTGTGTACATCCAGAATAATCCGCAACAATGGCATGCAGACCTATTATTCCCGTAGGGGCGCCGCTTGCTGCGCCCAGGGTATTGCGCCTAATTGTTTTGTAACCATCCAACCCGTAGGGGCGCCGCTTGCTGCGCCCAGGGTATTGCGCCTAATTGTTTTGTAACCATCCAACCCGTAGGGGCGCCGCTTGCTGC
>JAYTVJ010000130.1:0-12856 GCA_043744535.1 Arenimonas sp. | reverse complement strand
TACGCAAGCTGCAGCACCGCAACCGGCAAGCTCAAAGCAGCAACCGCAACTGGTGATTGAAACCTTTGACGGCAAAACCTTTGATCTCTCAAGCCATCGTAGTCAATGGGTGGTAGTGAATTTCTGGGCAACCTGGTGCGCGCCTTGTTTAAAGGAAATTCCCGACTTTAACGCGTTTGCAAAAGAACATACAAATGTTCAATTTATTGGCTTAGCGTATGAAGAAATTGAACGAGCCGATATGCAGGAGTTTCTAAAAAAAGTGCCAATTGATTACCCCATCGCAATTTTAGATGTGTACAACTCGCCCAAAGATTTTGATACGCCGCGCGGCTTGCCGATGACCGTGCTAATTGCGCCAGACGGCAATGTGGCCGAAAAGTTCTTGGGCCCGGTAAGTACAGAGCAATTATTGGCTGTGATAAATAAAAAGCCGTAAAAGGCTAGCGATGGCCGAATAACAAGGTAATATTTATTCGCCGATTTTCATAGCCTTCTTTGAAATGAAAAGTATCGGTGCTGTGAAATAAATCGGAATTAAACAAGACCGCGCGATTTTGGCGATACGGCACAGTAATCTTATTAGCACCCGATGTTTCTAGAAAGGTTTGAATGCGTTGCTGACGACTGACTTCGCCGGTGTTAAATTCAGAAAAGCCCCATTCTGCAGGCGCTTCTTTATCCCAAATCACCAGTCCGCCTGAATCTGGGTCTAGGTTAGCATCATCCGGCGTGATCCAAAAATTCAAATTGATTGCGGCAATATCGGCATGCATTTGAATGCCTTGAAGTTGGCTATCGTATTTGAATGCCCACATCTGGATAAGTGGATAGTCTTTGAAAATTGCTGGCAAATGGGCTTTTAGTTCTTCAGCAATTTGGAATAACAAGGGCGCAGCAAAGCCATTTTCCATTAATGCACCCAAATAGCCATTGGGGTGATGAAAATCGAACCATAGGGTATTTTCAAGGCAATATTTACGCAAGGCGTTGATGCTGGCATCGCTTAGAAAATCATCAATCCAGGTGATGCCAGGCGCTTGATCGGCGTATTTTTGTTCAATGCGGTGAAAATTCCTCGATAGATTGAGTGCCGGTTGTTTGCTTCGTTGTGCTTGCTCAAAGTGCTGCAGTCGATTGTAATTGCCCTGCATATTGTTTAGCGCCGTGGGCAATACATTGACGATGGCATCTTCAGCAAGATCTGCAGAAAGCAGAGCCAATAAATCTTGGTGCTGCAATGCCAAGGCATCAAATCGCGCCTCTCCTGTGCGTGTTTTTAAATACTGGAATTGCTCAATATCATGTTTTAATTTAACTTTTGATGTGCTGGTAAATTCTTTTTGATTTGCAACAGCTATGCCTTTGCTAAAGTACGCCAACATTCGCTGATGGAAATCTTTGCTAGCCTGTTCAGTTTGGTTTTGCTCAAGGCAACTATAAGCTCTTGCTCGCAATGCATCTGGGTGTCCATTAGAAAGTGCCACGGCTTTGTCGGCGGCAGTATGCGCCAGATCAAGTTTTTGGGTTTTACGATAAGCCAACGATAATTGTGTCCAACACTCAAATTGCTGTGGCGCTAGCGCAACGGCGCGTTCAGCATAGGCAAGGGCTTTGTTTGACTGATCGAAATCGTTGTATAAAATGGCCAAACTATGCTGATAAAAAGCATTATTAGGCTCGGCCTTAATCAATGCAAGAAAATACACTTCGGATTGGCTTACTTCACCCAAGGCATGAAAACATTGCGCGCTCAGCAGTTGTGCTTGGGCATGATTATTATTTAAGTTAAGCGCCGTTTTCAGAAATTCAAGCGCTTGCCGATAATTGTTTTGCTGTATTTGAACAATTGCCTGTTGCATGCATTCATCTAATTGAATGGTGGCTGGGGAATTATTCGGCATATCAGCTGTAATACGACTTGATGGGTTTTGGTTGGCTACTGAACGCTTCTTTCTGCGGATTACCGGAAAGTGGCTTTAGTTCAAGCTGTTCAATAGCAATCGGGTCTTTAGGAAACTGCTCAACAAAATGCCGAATTAAATTCAATCGGCCGAGTTTCTGGCTATTAAAATCAACCACATTCCATGGCGCTTTCTTGCTGTGCGTGGCTTCAAACATGGCTGTTCGTGCAAGTGTATAGTCCTTGTATTTCTCGCGTGAAAGTAAATCCACAGGCGACAATTTCCATTGTTTTAAGGGGTCTTCTAAGCGCTCTTGGAAGCGTTTTTCTTGTTCATCCTGATCAACAGACAGCCAATATTTAAAAAGCAAAATGCCATCATCAAGCAAAAGCTGCTCAACGATTGGGGCTTGTTTTAGGAAGTCTTGGTATTGTTGCTCATTGCAATACCCCATCACTTTTTCAACGCCAGCGCGGTTGTACCAGCTGCGGTCGAAGAATACGAATTCACCTGCGTTCGGCAAGTGCGTAATATAACGCTGGAAATACCATTGCCCAGATTCTTGTTCGGAAGGCTTGCTGAGCGCCACAATGCGACACCAGCGACTATTCATGTGCGCGGTTAAAGCAGCAATAACACCGCCTTTACCTGCGGTATCTCTTCCTTCAACAATCACCAATATGCGTTTTTTGTTGTTCTGCACCCAATTGGCAATGCGGTTTAATTCAACCTGCAGTGTTTGCAATGCAATTTCATAATCGGATTTACTGATCTTTGCCATAAAACCTCACTGTCATTAGCGCTCAAGTAAACGTTTGTTCAATGTAGCAAGGTTACAAGGCTTAGTGTGGCTATTCAATTGATGGCAGATAATGTCTTGCCAAGCCAATTGGCAGGCACTCAATGAACCCGGCAAGCAAAACACGAAAGCGGCATGGGCAAGGCCCGCAAAAGCCCGCGATTGAACGGTGGATGTGCCAATCTGAGCAAAACTGAGCTGCCGGAATAGTTCGCCAAAGCCAGGCATCTGTTTGTCGAGTAACGGCACAATCGCTTCCGGCGTTGAGTCGCGGCCAGTGAAGCCGGTGCCGCCCGTGCAAAGGATTCCCTGCACCGTTGGGTCCGCAATCCACGTGGCAACCAGTGCGCGTATTTGGTATTTATCATCAGCAACAATTTTACGTTGATGCAACACATGTCCGCTTGCTTCAATGGCTTGCGCTAAATAATTTCCCGATAAATCATCGGCACATGTGCGCGAATCGCTAATGGTTAGCAAGCAAATATTCAAGGGCGTGTTCATGCATTTCCTTCGGTCAACAATTTCAACTCGTCGGCCTGATTTTCTACGCTTAGGCGTTCAATCAGCTCGTCTAAATCGCCAGCAACAATTTCAGGTAGCTTATACAAGGTTAAACCTTCCACGCGATGGTCGGTAATTCGGCCTTGCGGAAAATTATAAGTGCGAATGCGTTGGCTGCGATCACCGCTGCCAACTTGCAAGCGGCGCGATTCGGCCTGCACTGCATTTTGTTTGGCACGTTGTTCATCCAGCAGCTTTGCTTTCAGTAAGCTCATCGCCCGTGCGCGGTTTTTGTGTTGGCTTCGTTCATCTTGGCACTCCACCACAATGCCGCTGGGAAGATGGGTAATGCGAATGGCTGAATCGGTTTTATTGACATGTTGGCCGCCAGCGCCGGATGCACGGAAGGTATCAGTTTTGATATCGCCGGGTGGAATGGCTACTTCATCAATTTCATCCATTTCCGGCAAAATGGCCACAGTGGCTGCCGAGGTGTGAATGCGCCCTTGTGTTTCCGTATCCGGCACGCGCTGCACGCGGTGTGTACCCGATTCAAATTTGAATTTAGAGTACGCACCTTTGCCTTCCACGCGAGCAATAATTTCGCGATAACCGCCGTGTTCGCCAGAATTGGCAGATAATATTTCAAATTGCCAACGTTTCTTTTCAGCATAACGCGCATACATGCGGTATAAATCGCCGGCAAAAATAGCTGCCTCATCGCCGCCGGTGCCAGCACGTATTTCCAAATACAGATTAGCTTCATCGCGCGGGTCGGTGGGAATAAGCAACACACTTAAAGAATTTTCTAATGCCTCAATTTTGATTTTAAGCGCCGGTATTTCTTCTTCAGCTAAGCCCTGCATTTCAGGATCTGAGCGCCAGCTTTCGGCATCGGCAAGGTCACGCTTGGCTTGTTGGTAGTCATTCAAGCCAGCCACTACCGGGTCAAGCTGTGAATATTCTTGCGACAGCTCACGAAATTGATTATTGGAGGCAATCACAACCGGATCAGACAGCAAGCGTCCAACCTCTTCATGGCGTTCGGCTAAGCTTTCAAGCTTGCGTAATAAATTAGGACTGAGCATCAGAATCAATATCAAATAATTGTTCGGCGGCCTTCAGCAACTGAGTATTGCCATCCAACGCGGCTTGTTTTAATGCGGCGCTTGGTTTGTGCATAAATTTATTACTCAATTGTTGGGCTAAGGTATCGAGCACTGTATCAATTGCCTCGCCACGTGCAATGGCCTGCCGCGCTTTTTCAAGCTGCGCATCACGCATATGTGCCACATGCGCGCGAAGCTTTATAACACTGCTTTGGTGTTCCAGCGCATTAAATTGTGCATAAAAATGCTCAGCTTGTGTGTCTATAAGGCTTTGCGCTTGCACGGCGGCTTGTTGCCGAGATGCGCGACTTTCTTCCAGAACGTGGTCTAGGTCATCAACGGTGTATAAATAAATATCATCAAGCTGCGCCACATCCGGCTCAATATCGCGTGGCACCGCCAAATCAATAAACAGCATGGGCTTGTGTTTGCGTTGTTGCAGGGCTTTTGCAACATCATTTCTAGACACAATGGTGTGCTGGCTTGCCGTGGCACTAATGACGATATCGACATCGGCTAAATGTTTTGGGAATTCTGCCAAAGGCAAAGCCAGGCCGGCATAGCGTGAAGCCAAGGTTTGCGCATGTTCAAGTGTGCGATTTGCAATCATCAGTTGTTTAACCTTTGCGCTCGCTAAATGTTGCGCCGCAAGTTCAATGGTTTCACCGGCACCAATAAGCAAGACGCTGGCTTGGTCGAGCTGGCTGAACAATTGACGGGCTAATTTAACGCTGGCATACGCCACCGATACAGGATGTGCGCCAATCTGTGTTTCAGTGCGAATCCGCTTCGCCATAGCAAAGGTATGTTGAAACAATCGATCAAGTGCACCATGCGCGGTATGCTGCTGTTTAGCCAAAGCCCAGGCCTGTTTTACTTGGCCCAGAATTTGTGGTTCACCCAAGATTAAGGAATCTAAGCCGGATGCCACACGAAATAAATGTTTAACGGCATTGATATCGGTGTAGCTATACAAGTGCTTATTCAGTGTTTCTGGCGCAATGTCGTTGAAGTTGGCAAACCACTGTGCCAGCGTGTGTTCTTGTTGTGGATCGGTATGGCAATAAATTTCTGTACGATTACAGGTGCTTAGAAGCACGGCTTGGGTAATGCCTGGCAGCCCAACAATCTCTTTAAGTAGTTGTTCTTGCTGCGTTTCTGCCACACTCACGCGCTCGCGCAAGGCAACTGGCGCGGTTTGGTGATTCAGCCCAAGAACAAGAAAAGACATACTTCAACTCTAGCAATGACGGTTTATTTTAGCCTGTGTACACTGTGTTGTATGCGTCCAATTCTTCTAAACCTGATTTTGCCCTGCTTTTTGGTGCTTGCGCCGAGTGCTTCTCGCGCGGCTATTGTCGATTCTGCCGGCTTATCAAGTCAGCAATTACAAGGCTTACTGCAAAGCGAATTTGCCTTTCAAGCCGGCGAATTTAAGCGCGCATTAGCTTTTTACCAAGAGCGCCCCATGGCCTCTTTGAGCGTTGAAGAATTAGTACGAAGCAGCCAGCTGGCCATACTGACCGGTGATTCTGACTGGCTACAGCGCGTGCTTGCCACACCTGCAAGCGCTGCGGCGGGCCAGCAAAAAGCATTGCTGTCTTTACGTTTTATGCTTGCCCTACGTGCCAATGATGAATCTGCGGCTTTGCCCGCTTGGCAAGCCTTGATGGCGTTGCCGAACGCGGATGGGGTGGATGTGTCGCGCGAGGTGATTGATCAGCATTCAGCGCAATTCCAAGCGGTTTTGGCGCGCACATTACAAAATTATGCACAATTGCCAAGCTTAAGCAACGCGGAGCTGTATGAGTTGTATTTATATGCCGTGCAATGGCAAAAGTCGGCCCTGTCGGAGCAGTTGTTAAAGCGTATGCCAGTAACTAGCAATGAAGCAAAGATTGCCCAGCTGATGCGTGTTTGCTTTGCTGAAAAATCAACGGCCTGCTCGGTGCAAATGGATGCGCTAGACCCGCTGAATTTTGACGAACTTGAACGGCGCTCCATCTTAGGTATAGCCCAGCAATCTGGCCTGGATGCACAATCGTACCGATGGTTATTGCCGCAAGCGCAAGATGGCAACAGTTACTACCAGCGCATTGTATTGCTTGGCAAGCAATGGGATGACAAAAAAGCCCGTAGCTTAGCGGCAGAGGTTGAAGCCGATGCAGCCTTGAACCCGTTTCAGCGTGCGGCCTTGCTTGGCTCGGTTGCCGAGCTGCAAAAAGACTGGCCCAGCGCCGAAAAAAATTACCGTGAAGCACTGGCCTTAAACACCCCAACTACCGCCGTTGTTAGGCTGGCAGTTGTGCTGTTTCGACAAAACAAGCTAAGCGAAGCCATGGCCTTGCTCGCAAAAATACAGGGCGATACAACGCGCTCAGATGAAATTCGTCGCGATGCTTTTTTTACTGAAACACAATTTTTACAGCTCACGGGCGCAAATAGCAGCACGCTGCAAAAAGACCAAAATACCGTTTACCAGCGCGCCTTAGAGGTGTGGCCGCAGGCCCAGCATATTCGCTATCAATACGCGATGCGTTTGTTTAATCAAGGGCAAGTTAATGCGGCTTTGCAGCAGTTGCAACGTATAATTAAAGACGCGCCCACCGATGTGGATGCATTAAACGCCTATGGCTATACCGTTGCAAAAGAATTAGATAAGCCTCGTTTAGGCTTGAAGCCTATTGAGCAGGCCTTCTTGATAGCGCCTAATCGCGCCGAAGTGCTAGACAGTTATGGCTATGTGCTGCACCGTTTAGGCCGAAATAATGAAGCGCTACCGGCCTTGCAGAAGGCCTGGAAATTGACCCCTTCCGCGGTTACCGCTGGGCATTTAGCCAACGTGTTTTTACAAATGGGCGACAAACAGCAAGCGCAGGATTTCTTGAATAAAGGCTTGCAAATTGATAGCCAAGAAGCCGATTTAATTAAGCTCAAGGCGCTTTTGCCTTGAAATATGCAAGTTTCGCTATGCTGTTGTTTTTAGCGGGCTGTATTTCGGCGCCCATTCAAACCGACACGCCTAAGCTTGACGCTGCGCGCGTGCAGTATTTGACGGCGCATGCCAATTGGGCGTTTAGCGGGCGGATGGCCTATTCGCACGAGGGCAAAGGCGGCACAGCGCACATTCAATGGCAGCAAACGGGCAGCGTCTCTGATGTGCGCATTAGTGCGCCGTTAGCAATCGGTTCGGTGCGTATTCGCTTTGATGCCGACAACGCCCAACTCTTTGATGCAAACGGCCGTGAATTGCGGGCCGGCAAGACCGAAGCATTGTTGCAAGAGCTGTTGCAGATGCCCATGCCAAGCGGCGAGTTGGTTAATGGCTTGCGCGCATTTTGGCCGCAATCGCCTGAGCAAAACGCGACGGCAGCGCAGGGTGAGCTCACCCTTGCCGATTGGACCTGGAGCTATGCGAATTGGCGCAGTGAACCGATTCGCTTGCCGGGTAAAATCGAGATTCATCGCGGGCAAACCCGCTTACGCATTGTGATTGACCAATGGCGAGAGCTACCCAATGGCTAACTCCGGCTGGCGCGAATGGCCATCGCCGGCCAAGTTGAATCTATTTCTGCGCATTACCGGCCAGCGCGCAGATGGCTATCACAATCTACAAACGGTATTTCAGCTCCTGGAATGGGGCGATAGTGTACGCTTGAAGCTGCGCACAGATGGCGTTATCAGCAATGCAAGCAGCCTGCAATACGGTGTTTCGCCGGAGCAAGACATCACGGTTCGTGCGGCTAAAGCCCTGCAAGCCGCCACCAACAGCCTTGCAGGCGTTGATATAGAGGTTACTAAGATCATTCCCTTAGGGGGTGGATTTGGCGGTGGTTCAAGCAATGCGGCTACCGTTTTGATGGCCCTGAACCAACTATGGCAATTGGCGCTAAGCACCGAGCAATTAGCTACTATTGGCTTAAAACTTGGCGCAGATGTGTCGGTTTTTATCCATGGGCAGAATGCCTGGGCTGAAGGTGTGGGTGAAATCTTAACGCCAATTCAGCTGCCGGAAGCGTGGTTTTTATTGATTGACAGCGGAGTACATGTGCCAACCCATGAACTTTTTCAGTCTGCGCAATTGACGCGCGAGCAAAAATTAGTGAAAATAGCGGGCTACGTAAGTGGTTCGTTGCTCGAAAACGCATTTGAACCGGTGGTTCGTCAGCTGCAACCTCGAATAAATCGAGTGTTTGAAAGCATGGCAAGTATCGGAAAAGTTGCGCTAACAGGCACCGGAGGCGGCTGTTTTATGCGTTTTGCTTCGCAAGAAGCAGCGTTAAACGCACAAACCATGTTGCCTGATGGATACCGCTCTTGGGTGGTTAAATCAGCACCGGAATCGTCGCTCTTGCAGGCTTTAAGGCAAGCGCAGCGAGAGTCCATTACATAAGAAATTGGGGTGTCGCCAAGAGGCCCAAGGCACCAGGTTTTGATCCTGGCATCCGTAGGTTCGAATCCTACCACCCCAGCCAATTTCTCGTTTTAGTACGTCAAGGGTAAGCAATGAGTAAGCAAAACATGCTCGTTTTTTCGGGTAATGCTAACCGCCCCTTGGCGCAGGCTGTGTGCCGCGAGCTAGGCGTGCCAATGGGAAAAGCCCTGGTGGGCAAGTTCTCCGATGGCGAGGTGCAGGTTGAAATTGAAGAAAACGTCCGCGGTCAGGATGTATTCGTTATTCAGCCTACCAGCGCCCCCACCGCTGAAAACCTGATGGAACTGCTGGCCTTGATTGACGCCCTGAATCGCGCTGCCGCATTAACGGTTACCGCGGTTGTGCCGTATTTTGGCTATGCGCGCCAAGATCGTCGCCCGCGCTCAGCACGCGTTCCAATCACAGCCAAAGTAGCGGCGAAAATGTTTTCAGTGGTGAATGCCAATCGGGTTATCACCATGGATTTGCATGCTGAGCAGATTCAAGGATTTTTCGATATTCATGTCGATAATGTCTACGCATCGCCGCTGTTATTGGCCGATATTTGGCGGAATCATGGCACGGAGAATGTTATTGTGGTGTCGCCTGATGTGGGCGGTGTAGTGCGGGCGCGTGCTATTGCTAAGCGTTTAGACGATGCCGATTTGGCCATTATCGACAAACGCCGTCCGCGCGCCAATGTATCAACGGTGATGAATATTATTGGTGATGTATCAGGCAAAACCTGTGTCATGGTTGATGATATTGTTGATACCGCCGGCACTTTATGCGCTGCTGCCAACGCCTTAAAGGCACAAGGCGCGGTGAAAGTGGTGGCGTATTGCACCCATGCAGTGCTTTCTGGCGCCGCAATTGACAACGTCATGAACTCGTCGTTGGATGAGTTAGTGGTTACCGATACCATTCCATTGAGTGACGCGGCAAAAGCCTGCAGCCGAATTCGTCAGTTAAGTGTTGCTGAAGTGCTGGCTGAAACCATTCGCCGCATTGCGTTGGGTGAATCGGTTAGCTCCTTGTACGTGGATTAAAAATTTTGTGAGTGGGTGTTCATTGCGTGCAATGAATAAAAACTCAAACAGTGCTCACTTGGTCGCGTGTGAGTAAATTCCCCGCTGCGAGGCGGTTATTTTGTTAAAGGTACTATTTATGTCAGAACATAATTTAAATGCAAATGTCCGTAATGATGAGGGCAAAGGTGCGAGCCGCCGCCTACGTCACGCCGGTCAAGTTCCAGCCATCATTTATGGTGGTAAAGAAGCTCCGGAGTTGATTCAAATTGAACACAATCACCTTTGGCATGTTAGCCAAAGCGAATGGTTCTATGCCGCAATTCTAACCTTGAATGTTGGCGGTAAAGCTCAGCAAGTGTTGTTGCGCGATATGCAGCGTCATCCATACAAACAACTGATCATGCACTTGGATTTCCAGCGCGTTGATGAAAATGAAGCGATTCATTTCAATGTGCCGCTGCACTTCTTGAACCAAGAAAAATCACCGGCTGGCAAAACAGCAAATGTGATCGTCACTCATGAATTGCATGAGCTGTCGATTGTTTGTTTGCCACGTGATTTGCCTGAGTTTATTGAAGTCGATTTAAGCGCATTAACGGCTGGCGATATCATCCATATGTCAGACATCAAGCTGCCTGCTAATGTTAAAAATCCTGTGCTGAAATTGAGCAAAGAACACAATCTTGCCGTTGTTATGGCGAAGTTTGCGCGTGGTACCGACGAAGATACAGCGGTAGCCGAAGCGGCTGCGGTGCCTTCTACGAAGTCAGCAAAAGCGGGCGCTGCGCCAGCTGCAGCGGCTCCGGCCAAGAAAAAATAATTGATTTACACCGAATAGCTCGAGAATTCGAGCTGTTTGGGTAATGATTATGGACGCGATTAAGCTATTGGTTGGCCTAGGCAATCCTGGGCCGGACTATTCCCGAACCCGGCACAACGCCGGGTTTTGGTTTATTGATGCATTGGCCGAAAAATATCAGGCGCGTTGGGGTGTGGAAAAAAAACTGCATGCTGAAACGGCTAAAATTTTGGTAGCGGGCATTACAGTTCATTTGTTGAAGCCCACTACGTTTATGAATCACTCAGGCCGGGCGCTTGCCACCGCCCTGAATTACTGGAAACTAGAGCCAAGTCAGTGCTTATTAGCGCATGATGAGCTCGATTTAGCGCCAGGTGTTGCGCGGTTAAAGTTCGATGGCGGGCATGGCGGCCAAAACGGCCTACGTGACAGTATTGCGCAGCTGGGCAATGCTGCGTTTCATCGGCTTCGGATTGGCATAGGCCATCCGGGCCACAAAGATCAGGTAACGCCTTGGGTATTGGGCCGTCCTGGTAAAACAGATGCCGAGTTAGTGGAGCAAGCCATTGCTGCATCACTAGCGATTGTTCCATTATTGGTGGAAGGGCGTTTAAACGACGCCATGAAGCAACTACACACGCCGGCAGCAAAGTAAGTGCCTGGCTCAAATCGAGGGTTTTATGGGAATTAAATGCGGTATTGTGGGTTTGCCAAATGTGGGCAAATCAACCCTGTTCAATGCGTTAACGAAGGCTGGCATTGCTGCCGCCAATTTCCCGTTTTGTACTATTGAGCCGAATACCGGCGTTGTGCCTGTGCCTGATTTACGCTTGGCGCAATTAGCTGAAATTGTTAAGCCGCAGCGCGTACTGCCAACCTCGTTTGAATTTGTGGATATTGCCGGTTTAGTGGCGGGCGCATCAAAAGGCGAGGGCTTAGGCAATAAATTTCTGGCGCATATTCGTGAAGTGGACGCTATTGCGCATGTAGTGCGTTGCTTTGAGCACGGCGAAATTATTCATGTGAATGGCAAGGTTGATCCGATTTCTGACGTTGAAACCATTGATACCGAGCTGTGCTTGGCCGATTTGGATTCGGTCGAGAAGGCTTATCTGCGCGCAGAAAAAATGGCTAAGTCCGGTGATAAAGATGCCGCTGCACGAAAAGACGTGCTGCAGATTTTGCGCAAAGGCTTGGACGAAGGCAAAACCGCGCGGTCGCTGGGCTTAGATGTCGAGCAAAAAGCGCTGGTGCGCGACTTATTTTTGCTAACCCTAAAGCCGGTTATGTATGTTGCGAATGTGGCCGAAGATGGCTTTGATAACAACCCTTTGCTGGATGTGGTGCGTGCCAGAGCCGAAACCGAAGGCGCGCAAGTGGTGCCGGTTTGTGCGTCTATTGAGGAAGAATTGTCGCAGCTGGACGACGATGAACGCATGGAATTCCTGGTCGACTTAGGTTTATCTGAACCGGGGCTGAGCAGGGTAATTCGTGCCGGCTATGCACTTTTAGGCATGCAAACCTATTTTACCGCTGGCGTGAAAGAAGTGCGTGCCTGGCAAGTGGCTAAAGGTGCAACAGCGCCACAGGCCGCTGCAGTAATCCATACCGACTTTGAAAAGGGCTTTATTCGCGCGGAAACCATCGCCTTTGATGACTTTATCAAGTATCGGGGCGAAGCTGGCGCCAAGGAAGCGGGTCGCTTACGTTTAGAGGGCAAGGAATACCTTGTGCAGGAAGGCGATGTGTTGCACTTCCGCTTCAATGTTTGACGCAAAGGCGTTGACAAAACACCAAATTCAAGCGAAAATTGTCGGCTAACTCTGGAGGGATACCCAAGCGGCCAACGGGGGCAGACTGTAAATCTGCTGGCTTACGCCTTCGGTGGTTCGAATCCACCTCCCTCCACCAGTTTTAGTTTTTAGTGTTGTTAGTTTTAGCGGGATTAGTTTGGCTTTGGTTTAAGCGGGATTAGTTTAATGGTAGAACCTCAGTTTTCCAAACTGATCGCAGGAGTTCGATTCTCCTATCCCGCTCCATTGCTACAGCGTTTAGTTTGTGTGTTGCCGCTCACGTAGCTCAGTCGGTAGAGCACTTCCTTGGTAAGGAAGAGGTCGAAGGTTCGATTCCTTTCGTGAGCACCAGTTCCATCCAATTCGTTCGCGGGTTGGCCTCAATTCCACATTTGCTTGAGAGATAAACATGTCAAAAGGTAAGTTTGAACGTACAAAGCCCCATGTGAACGTGGGCACGATTGGCCACGTGGATCATGGTAAAACCACCTTGACCGCAGCCT
>JAYTVJ010000129.1:0-12935 GCA_043744535.1 Arenimonas sp. | reverse complement strand
GCATCTCGAGAAAAACGGCTTCAAAGTCACCGCCAACGACGTACCCGACACCGCGCCAGTGCGCGAGAGCGTTGGCATACCCGCCGAACTTGGCTCTTGCCACACCGCAAAAATCGGTGGTTATGCCATTGAAGGCCATGTGCCGGCCGCCGACATTAAGCGCTTGTTGAAAGAGAAACCAAAAGCCATTGGTCTTGCTGTGCCGGGCATGCCAGCTGGTTCGCCGGGCATGGAGTCACCGAATCCGCAGCCATATAATACGCTGTTGGTGATGAAGGATGGAACGACTAAGGTTTGGGCGAAGCATTGAGGAATTGAGGCATTTGTACATTGCCATTTCAGGCTTTTCCTACAACCCATACTCATTGAACTTGCTAAAGTGATAGATAACATTTCTATACCACTTGGTGATATACTTTGCACAGGATATACATAACCCGCTCATTTAAACGATGGACGCGCAAGAACTTGGTAACAGATATGCAATTATGCAATGCTGTTAGAGAAATGCAGGATGGTCTGATTGACGCAAGGCTTGGCGGCCATCTGCTAAAAAAGCGCATCGCCCTTCCAGGTAGAGGAAAACGCTCAAGTGCTCGAACTATCGTTGCAACTCGTCTGTCAGGCACATGGATTTTCCTGATTGGCTTTAACAAGAACGAGCAAGCAACGATACAACCTGATGAATTGGAAGCATTGCATAAAATCGCCGAACTGTATTTATCTTTGGACGCTATGCAAATGTTAAAACTTACACAAACCAATGAACTTATTGAGGTGCCACATGCCACGAACTAAATTCAAAAGCCGTCTTTTGGCCGAAGTGCATGAAATGGCCACTGGCCTAGAAAAACACGGCATGATCGACAAACGCCGAATGGGCGACTTTGACGCGTTATGCAAACTGACGTTATCTGAGATGGCACCGACGCGCATAAAAGCACTACGTATCGAATCCAATCTTAGCCAAGCGGTATTCGCTGCTGTGCTTAATACCAGCGTATCCACAGTGCAGAAGTGGGAAATTGGTGATAAAAAACCGAGCGGTCCATCGCTGAAGCTGCTGGATCTGATTGCGCGGAAAGGGATTGATGTGGTGTTGTGAATTCTCAACATGCTGTTGGTAATGAAGGATGGAACGACGAAGGTGTGGGCGAAGCATTGAGGTAGTTTTAGATGTCTCAAACATCCAAATCTGGATATCGTTGAATTATTGCATGAGCAATTCGTTGCTTTTTTACTGAGTCCAAAGCAGGACCATATTTATCGCTAAGCATAAATTTGGGGGTTTTGCAGTTGGAAACAATAATTTCTGAATGCGCATTAGCAGATGTATTTTCAATATACCAACCGGGCAGTGCCACAACAGATATTACCTTAACAATATCTCCCGTTGCACTGAACAAATAATCAGACAACCATTTTGTTTGTCGTTTGGCCTGCTCAAGCATTGATGTATCTCTATAATCCGGAAACTTTAATGTCTTGCCGTCATAAAATACCTTCCAAGACTCATCCAATTTGCCAGGTTTTTTATGCGATTTTGTTTCGACCATGAAAACTGCATTAGGACCTATGACAACGTGATCAATGTTGAAAGACTTTCCATTTGGCCCTTCTGGCTTAGCTGGAATATCGTTAAATACCAGACAGCCAGAGCCCATCAATGGAAGTAAGTTTTGAGCTGTAATTAATTCTGCTGCCAACCCTTCACGAGCAAGCATCCTTAATTTCATAGCTTTAATTAGTGCGCGAATTGCAAATACTATAGTTAAAATAGCGATAACAGCCACAAAAATATCAGTTGCGGTGACGTTTACTTGAATGGCCTTAATTTTTATGTAAAGCACAACCAAAAGACTATATGGCCCAACCATAATTAGCGTTATCAGTTGGCCGCCAATATCTTCGCTTAAATCATCAATACGTATACGAAGCTGTTCTCCGGGTAAATGAATACGTTTTTGATTTAGCGGAGAGCGTTTACCGCTTCGAGCATTCCAACGTTTCCAAGCAACTACTATTCCAACAGCAAGAAACACTGGCCCAGCTAAAACAACAATAAAAAGTAAATATGAATACATTCTGTCAACCTGTTAAATTACTTCTAGTCCAATATTTTTCAAATATTGGTACGTTTCATCATAAAAATGCGGTGGGCGTGTTGGATCATTACTTGCACCTTCAGGCACAACAATAACCATTCCTTGACGAGCTCTTGTGAGCAATACCCTATAAGCATTTTTTAAATATGCCTGCCTTTCATGCTTGTGAATACTTTGCCATTTGTCACCCTTGAACTGCGAGTGCATCCAAACTTTACCCGTTAAACGGAAATCCGCATCCCAAACCATACATACCCAATCAAGCTCTAAACCTTGTACAGCAAACTCAGTTGCCACATCCTCCAAATACCATGATGATCTTACATCTTTCTTATCACCTAAAAACCAATGCTTTGGATCAACATCTACGCGTATATCAATTGCAAGCGGTTTTAATCGAGATGCCTGAGAGGAAACAACCATACCATAACGCTGATTTGCTCTTGCAGTTGTCCGAATCCAATTCTTTGCTATGTCTAGATTTCTTGTAATTTTGATTGGGTAATTTCCTTGAATATTACCAATCAATTCCGCAGCAGATTCATGTTTTAAATCTAGCAATGATTTAACAAAGCTAGATACTGTTTCAGCACGAAATGAACGCATTGAAACAGATAAATGAAGGCTATTTTCAAAATAACTGTTTTTTCTAACCATAAGCTTTTTGACTGACGATTCAGCTTGGTACTCAGAGTCCGTCATATGCGTTGAAATATAAGTATCCCAGTCTGAATAATTTGAAGCTATTGCATCGATCCAAGCGGAAATTCCAGCTTCACCAGTATTAATTTCTTGCCCGCCACCAACTAAACATATAATTACAGCCCAGTCCTGATGTCTATCCATACAAGAAATTAGAAAATCTGGCTCTGATTGCGTAAAATTTGGAATGCCTTTTTTACGTTTCATAAAGTTTGATGTTTGTTCTGCATTCCATGCGCGTTGCGCTTCATCAAAAATTACCACATGATCAGCAGGCGCACCCCTGTCCTTAATGCAATCATCTCTAAAATGATGAACATTTTGAATAAATTGCTCTACTGGCCTTGCCGCATCTTTTTTGGTTATGCGCCGCCCATTCTTTTTAGTTTCAGCAACACAATCTCGAACTAAAGATTCTTTCAAAACCGTTACTAATGGACCATTTCCAGAAAGAAATACACTATGGAATCTGTCATCTTTGTTTCTGTGTTTAGTAGCAATATTTAAACCAACTAAAGTTTTTCCTGCACCTGGAACCCCGGTAACAAAGCAGATTGATTTACGCCCATTTAATTTAGATAACTCAATAACTTTTTCTATATATTGCGTTGTTTCTGTTAAATTTATTTTTTCAGCTGAATGTGTAGAAATATCTTTTACATCATGATTTTTATAGAGCGCGCTTGCCGCCTCAATAATAGTTGGCGTTGGGTTATAAGACCCGTTTTCCCATGCATCAATATTTATTTTTTGTTGCGAACTGAAGCTTTTTTCAACCATTGCAATTGCTTCGCCTATCATTTCATCACTTATGGCAAAAGGCCTACACACCCCATCACTATCGGGGCTTATACTTTCTAGTAATTTATACCCTTTAGTTTTTTTTCCTGACACCACTAAAATTGGACAGAGAATTTTATCTTTGCTCGTGCTATGGAATGCTTTTAAGTCCAAAGCATAATCCCATGCTTGATCTAGCGCCTGGCGCGTATATTCTGAGTCACCTGTCTTAAACTCAAATACATATATTACCGATCCACTAACCATCAAAACATCGATTCGTTTACCGAGGCGCGGAATTGAGAATTCAAAGAATAACTTTCCATTTGAAACCACGCCAGTCAATTGTTTTTGCAACACATCTACTTCATGTATCCATGAATTTCTTGTTGCAATATCTAATGCAAAGATTGTGTTCTTAGTCATTCGCCCAAGTACAATCTCAACGGGATCGTTCAAAAAACTAGGAACATCCTCAGAATAGTAAGACCTCAAAATTGGCATTCCATTACCTCTTTCATTTCACATGATGGCATTTGATTAGACTACCTGATAATTCCCTTCTAAACACCAAACTGCAATCAACAAAACTTTATTGCATAAATTAGAAACGCGAGACCATTCCTATTCAGATGCTCGCGCAGCCAATACGCTACACTAACCCACCCTACTTCTCTGACCCACTCATGGCCCCCAACGCAACGGTATACAAGCTCGAGCTGCAAGTTAGCGATATGGACCGGCATTACTACGCCAGCCACAACCTAACGCTGGCCCAGCACCCTTCCGAAACCGATTTGCGGCTGATGGCACGGCTGATTAGCTTTGCGCTGTTTGCCGAAGAGCGCTTGGAGTTTGGCCGCGGGCTGAGCAATGACGAAGACCCAGACGTGTGGCTACGCGACTACACCGGCGATATTGAGCTTTGGATTGATTTGGGCCAACCGGACGAATCGCGCATTAAGAAAGCCTGTGGCCGGGCGCGCCAAGCCGTGGTGTTTGGCTACAACGGCAACGCCTTTGATATTTGGTGGGGCAAAAACGAAAATGCCCTAAACCGCTTCAAAAACCTGACCGTGCTATCGATTAACAGCGACGAACTGGACGCCGCCACCGCGCTTCTGCAGCGTGGCATGCGCCTAACCGCGATGATCCAAGACGGCGAATTGCAGCTAATGAGCGATTCGGAGAATGTGTCGATTCGGCCGGTGTGGCATAAGAAGCCGTAATTACCCTGCGCTGTGCTTTCCCATCGTAGAATCCCCCTAAATCCCCCTTTCAAGAAAGGGGGACTTCCAAACTTTGCTTTGCTCCTCCCTTCCATGGAAGGGAGGCCGGGAGGGATGCATAGCAAATTCGCGCTAAACTAAAGCGTATCTTTAATCAGGAATTGCCCATGCGCTTTGTTGCCCACGCCCTGCTCGCGCTTGCTCTCATCAGCACCGCACCGCTCAGCCACGCGGCGTTTATGCCGATTCAAGCCAATGCCGCAAGTGGCAAAGTACTGCTGGATATTCCAGACTGGAATCAGCCGTTTTTGATGGTGGCCACGCTCGAAAACGCGATCGGCTCGAACGATATTGGACTTGATCGCGCGCAAAACAGCGAGCCTTTATTGGTCGAATTTCGGCGTGTTGGGCAAAAGGCGTTTTTGGTGCAGCGCAACACACACTTCGTTGCCAACTCGGCCGATGCCGATGAAGCCAAAGCGGCGCGCGATGCGTTTGCCGAATCGGTGTTGTGGTCAGGTGCGTTGCAGGCTGGTGCAGTCAATCGTGTTGATATCAGTTCGCTATTGCTGACCGATTGGGTGGGTGTTAGCAATCGTTTGCAAAGCACCAAGCAAGGCAGCTACCGCCTTGATGCCGAGCGCAGCAGTGTGTTGCCCGATGAAGCGCACAGTTTTCCCGACAACAGCGAATTCACCGCCCTGCTCACCTTCAGCGGTTCGGGCGAAGGCCAATATGTGCAGCAAATTGCCGCTGACCCACAAGCGCTGAGCGTTAAGCAGCGCATCAGTTTTGTGCGCTTGCCCAGCGCTGGTTTTGTGCCACGCGCCTATCATCCGGCCTCGGGCGCGTTCAGCATTAGCCATTACGATTTTGCCCAACCGATTACAAAAAATATTGAAGTACGCCTACAGCCGCGTTTCCGTTTGCAAAAAACCGACCCGAATGCGGCAAGAAGTACGGTTGTTAAACCGATTGTGTTTTACCTTGACCGCGGCACGCCCGAACCAATCCGCAGCGCCTTACTTGAAGGTGCTAATTGGTGGAGCGTGGCGTTTGAACAGGCCGGTTTCATTGGTGGCTTTCGGGCTGAACTCGCACCGCCGGGCATGAGCATGAGCGACGTGCGCTACAACACCATCACCTGGACGCACCGCGCCACGCGGGGTTGGTCGTATGGCGGTGGTTTGATTGATCCACGCACTGGCGAAATTATTAAGGGCTATGTCAATCTTGGTTCGCAACGCGTGCGTCAGGATTTGTTGATTGCTGAAGGCCTGCTTGCACCGTATCGGCCCGGCGCCGATCCGGCCTTGCTGAATGAAGCGCAGCAAATGGCTTTGCAACGCTTGAAACAATTAGCCGCGCACGAAGTGGGCCACGCGCTGGGCTTCGCGCACAACTTTGCCGCTAGCCGCACAGCCACTGGCTCGGTGCTGGACTATCCGCATCCGCAAGTTAGCCTAGCCAGCGACGGCCGACCACGCATGCCAAACGCCTACAACACCGGCCTTGGCGATTGGGATCGGTTTATTGTGGCGCATGGCTACAGCGCATTTACGCCGCAAAGCGAAGCGGCCGAATTAGCCAAATTGCGCGCGGACATTAAAGCCAAAGGCTATCAGTATGTGTCGGATGGCGATGCCCGAAGCTTGAACAATAGCCACGAAGCCGGCGTGCTGTGGGATTTACCCGGCGATGCCTTGCAAGGTTTGCAACAGCTGATGCGTGTGCGTGAATCGGCCTTGCAGCATTTTGCTGAAGGTGCACTGCCACCCGACCGGCAAGTGGGCGATGCCGAACGCCGCTTAGTGCCGATTTATTTATTGCATCGCTACCAAGCTGAAGCGGTGGTGCGCTTACTGGGCGGCAGCGATTACGCCTATGGCTTAATCGGCGACACCGATGCCAACACCACGCCGGTGAATGGCGACATGCAGCACAAGGCCTTAGACGCCACAGCGCAGTTATTGTCGGAGCAAACCCTGAGCATTCCAGATTCCGTGTTAAAAGTGATGTCGCCGCCATCCAACGAGTATTCGCGCAGTAAAGAATTCTTCGGCAGCAAAATGGAACCGCTATTCGACCCACTGCAAGCGGTGGCTAGCGCCAGCGCCTTGGTGGCACAGATGAGTTTTGATCCAGCACGTTTGAACCGCATGGCTTGGCAGCACGACCGCGACAACAGCATTCCATCGGTGCATGAGGTGTTTCAAACCCTGCTCGCTCAGCCTTGGCAACAACGCGGCCCATTAATTCTCAACACGCGTAATTGGACGCTACTCGATGCCGCATTATTAACACTCGACAGTGGCGACTTACACCCCGCCGTGGCCGCACAATGGCGCAGCGCGCTGGGCGATTTAGCCAAGCAATTGCAAGGCAGCAAAGATGCCGATCAAAACGAAGCCGGGCGTTATATCCAACGTTATCTCAACGACCCTGGTTCGGTGAAGCTACGTGCCTTGGCAACTATTCCGCCGGGTTCGCCGATTTAATATTTTTCGTAGGGGCGATTCATGAATCGCCCATTGAAAAGTCACGCAACATTCGGGCAATTCATGAATTGCCCCTACAA
The DNA here is from genome assembly GCA_043744535.1 of Arenimonas sp. Classification (GTDB taxonomy): domain Bacteria; phylum Pseudomonadota; class Gammaproteobacteria; order Xanthomonadales; family Xanthomonadaceae; genus Arenimonas. The sequence goes on along the minus strand of JAYTVJ010000129.1, from coordinate 5,541 downwards.
CAACATGGATTTCGCCACCGCCTCGGCAATTTTAATGCCATCCACCGCTGCTGATAATATACCGCCGGCATAGCCCGCGCCTTCGCCAGCCGGATACAAACCGCGGGTGTTCACGCTTTGCAAATCATCGCTATTGCGTTTAATGCTAATCGGCGATGAAGTACGCGTTTCCACGCCGGTTAACATGGCGTCATCCATCGCAAAACCATTTATCTGCTTGTTGAATTCTGGAATCGCTTCACGAATGGCTTCGCTCACAAAGCCCGGCACTAACTCGCTGAGGTTGCACAGCGTGATGCCGGGTTTATAGGAAGGAATCACGCTGCCCAATTTCGTGCTCGGCACATCACGCATAAAATCGCCAAGCCGTTGCGCAGGTGCGTTGTAGTTTTCGCCGCCGAGTTCATAAGCGAAGCTTTCCAAATCGCGTTGCAATTCAATACCTGCTAAGGGGTGTTCGGGGTAATCGCGTGCTGGGTCAATGCCCACCACCAGCGCGGCATTGGCATTGCGTTCATTGCGCGAGTATTGACTCATGCCGTTGGTTACCACACGTCCGGCTTCCGAGGTGGCCGCCACCACCGTGCCACCCGGGCACATGCAGAAGCTGTACACACTGCGATTATTTTTGCCGTGATGCACCAATTTGTAATCGGCCGCACCAAGGATTTCATTGCCGGCAAATTTTCCGAAGCGCGCGGCGTCAATCACCGACTGCGGATGTTCAATACGAAAGCCGATGGAAAACGGTTTCGCCTCAATATAAACACCGGCATCAAATAGCATTTGAAACGTGTCGCGCGCACTGTGGCCAATCGCCAACACAATATGCCGGCTGTGCAGTGTTTCGCCCGAAGCCAGCGTTACACCCGTTGTTTGACCGTTGTCGATATGCAGTTTATCGACGCGGCTGCCAAAACGAATCTCGCCGCCCAGTGCAATAATCTCAGCGCGCATTTTCTCCACCATGGTCACTAATTTAAAGGTACCAATGTGTGGCTTGCTGACAAACAGTATTTCTTCCGGCGCACCCGCTTTCACAAATTCACTTAGCACCTTGCGGCCGTAATGAAATTTATCCTGAATCTGGCTCCATAATTTTCCATCAGAAAATGTGCCTGCACCGCCTTCGCCGAATTGCACATTGCTTTCGGTATTCAGCGTGCTCTTGCGCCACAAGCCCCAAGTGTCTTGCGTACGCACCCGTACATCTTGGCCACGCTCTAGCACAATTGGCTTCAAGCCCATTTGCGCCAGCACCAAAGCCGCCAAAATACCACACGGCCCAAACCCAATAATGATGGGTCGTTGTTGCTCGGCATTCGGAAAATCAGCATTGGCTTGCGCCACAAATGTGTAGCTGGTGTCTGGGCTAGGCACTACTTTCTGCGAACCGGCAAAAGCGGCCAGCACGCGTTCTCGCGCGGTGTTGGTTAAGCGCACATCAAGGCTATAAATCAATTGAATATCAGATTTCTTGCGCGCATCGTAGCTGCGTTTATACACCGCAACATCTAAAAGCGCGTTCGCTTCAATCGATAAATACGCCAAAATCGCCTGCGTTAATTCCGCCGCGCTGTGTTCGAGCGGCAGTTTGATGTCGTTAAGGCGCAATGTTGAAACAGGTGTCATACCGATTATTTTACCGTAGGGGCGACCCGATGTGGTCGCCCAATCATAACGACGTACGTAGGGTGATTCATGAATCGCCCGATTAAATCCCCCTGCGCTTTGCGCTTCCCCCTTTCTTGAAAGGGGGATTATTCACCAACATATGTTAATCTTCGCAAAAGCAACATGGAAACGACCGCTTCACAGCTGCACTCGCGCCATTGGTGGAAGCCAAATTTAATGCACAACAACCCTCGGGAAATTAAACATGTTTCGTTGCCTCACACTTGCCATTAGCGCATTGTTACTCGCCAACCACAGTCTTGCTGCAGATGCTCCCACCAAAGCGCAACAATTGGCGCAAAGTGCCATCATCATAGACACCCATATTGATGCACCCACTGAATTATTAGTTAAATGGAATGATCTTGGCCTTAATACGCCAACGCGTGAATTCGATTATCCAAAGGCTCGCCAAGGCGGCTTGGATATTGCGTTTATGTCAATCTACACATCGCCTGAAGAGGATGCGCAAGGCAAAGCGCAGCAAGTGGCGCATACACAGATTGATGGAATTGAAGCCTTGATTGCCCGCCATCCGGATAAATTTGCCTTACTAACTTCACCCGATGATATTGAAAAATTACGCAGCAATGGCCGAGTACTGCTTACCTACGGCATGGAAAATGGCGCGCCAATTGGCGATGATCTTTCGCAACTGGCAGTCTTTCACGCGCGCGGCGTGCGTTACATCACCCTCGCCCATAGCGCTAGTAATCGCATCAGCGATTCCTCGTACGATCCGCATCATCAATGGAATGGCCTTAGCCCCTTCGGCGAAAAAGTGGTGGCTGAAATGAACCGGCTTGGCATTATGGTCGATGTGTCGCATTTATCGGATGAGGGCGTTGCTGACGCGTTAAAAATAAGCCGCGTACCGGTGATTGCTAGCCATTCGGCGTTCCGGCATTTCACGCCCGGCTTCGAACGCAACATCAGCGATGAACTCGCTAAAGCGGTGGCGGCAAAAGATGGCGTCATACAAATTGCATTTGGTATTCCGTTTGTCAATCGCCAAGCCGCTGACGACCTGCAAGGCTATTTCACTGCCAGCGCTGCGCTGCAAAAACGCAATGCTGAGGCGAAAACCGCAGGTAAACCCTTGGAAGACCAAGATGCTTTCGATAAGCAATGGCAAGCAAACCATCCAACACCGATTACAAAAATTGATGCCGTACTCGATCAAATCGATTATGCGGTGAAATTAATTGGTATTGAGCACGTAGGCTTAGGCTCGGATTTTGACGGGGTTTCCGGCGCGTTGCCGGAAGGCCTTAAAAGCGTCGCCGACTATCCAAATCTTATTGCTGGCCTGCAAGCACGCGGTTATAAAGACCCAGATATTCGCAAAATTCTTGGTGAAAACTTACTGCGAGTTTGGCGCGCCGTTGAAGCGGGCGCGGGCAAATAGACACAAATTCCCCTGCGCTACGCGCTTTCCCCCTTTCTTGTAAGAGGGATTAAGGGGGATTAGAGTTTACTTCTTCTGCGCACTTCCAGCCCGTGCCAACTCCGCTTTGGTGCCCAGCTCCAAGCCATCCATGATTTGGTTCATTTCATAATTAAGCTGGCTGGTGGATGGATACCAGCGTTGCATACCAAGCACACGCTCATCCATTTCGGCATCCGAAAAATAGGCTTGTTCGGTGGTTGCAGTGCGTTTAGCCATTGCGCTGTCAAAGCGCTTGGCTTGAATATCCATCGATAGGCAATAGATAAAATGATCGCGGGTTTTGACGCCGTCGTAACAGGTTTTTATTTCTTGAATGGCCGCCGACATGCCGCCTTTGTTGATGGTGCCGTAAATGATGGTGCTGGCATTCAGCGCAATCTGCCTGGTGCTTGATTCAGCGTGCGCCGTTGCAGACAGAAACAAACAAGAAAGCAGCAATGGCAAGTGTCGTGTGTTCATAAAATCTCGCGGAAGAGTCAACGGTTTGGTATCAGGAAGCTAGGTGCTAGTATACCGAGCTTAGTGCGCACAAAGGCCGGAAAGTTTCACACCGTTGTCATAATCGCCAGCTATAGTGATGGTGAGCAAGAAATTGCTCGCTCTCTCCTCTTTGTTTTATTTTTCAGCCACTTCTCGACAGTGGCTTTTTTTTGCTCACTTCAATGCCAATAAATGCGGCTTCAGCGCGTCGTAATTGGCTTCAATATTGCCATTCAAGCTTGGCTTAACGCTGGCCTTAAGCAAAACATCGGGGACCTTGATGGTTCGACCAATAATATGTTCCACCGACGCTTGGAATTTAGCCGGATGCGCAGTGCCTAGAAACACACCAAACTCACCCGCTTGTAGGCTTTGCTCCAGCGCATGAAACGCCACTGCCGCATGCGGCTCCGACACATAGCCTAGCGCATCCAAGCGTTTCACGGCATCAATGGTTTGTTGCTCAGACACCGCAACGGCCGACACATCCTGCTCTGCAATAAGGCCAGTATCCAGCAAATGCTGAATGCGTGGCCAGTTATTTGGATTACTCACATCCATGGCATTGGATAAGGTTGCTTGTGTGGCATGCGGCTGCCATTGCGCATTCTGCAAAAAACGCGGCACGGTGTCGTTGCTATTGGTGGCGGCGATGAAACGGGTAATTGGCAAGCCTAATACTTTGGCAATTAAGCCAGCCGTCAAGTTGCCAAAGTTGCCGCTTGGCACCGCGAACACAGCATTTTTTTGTTGCTCTGAATTGAGCTGTGCGAAGGCTTCAAAGTAATAGCACACTTGCGCAAATAGGCGGCTGATGTTGATCGAATTCGCGGAGTTGATGTTCAACTGCGCCACTAATTCACGATCATCAAACACTTGCTTAACTAGGGCTTGGCAGGCATCGAAATCGCCCTGCACGGCCAAGGTTTTAATATTGCCGCCTAGCGTGGTGAATAATTTTTCCTGCAACAGGCTGATTTTGCCTTCCGGAAATAAAATCATCACCTGCACATTCGGCTGGCCGTAAAATGCTTGCGCAACCGCCGCACCGGTATCGCCTGAGGTTGCCGTAACGATTGTTGTGCGAGAAATATTTTCTTGTGTTTGTGCAACAGATAATGCGCCTGCCATTAAGCGTGCGCCAAAATCTTTGAACGCCAAGGTGGGGCCATGAAACAATTCCAAACAGGCACTATTCGATGACACCTGTTTTAATGGCGCAGGAAACACAAACGCGGTTTCGAGCATTGCAGCAATATGCGCATCAGTCACTTCATCGCCAATTAAGGCTTTGAAAATTGCAATGCTACGTGGCACCAAAGGCAAAGCCAATAGTGCTGAAATATCTAATGCCGGCCATTGCATTGGAAAAAATAAGCCTTGCTGTTCGCCTAGCCCCAAACGCACCGCTTCAAGAAAGCTCACTTGCTGTTCGGGCATTTTTAAATTTTGCAGTCTCATAATTGCCGCGCGCCACGTTCAGCCATTCGGCAGATGTGGGTCATGGCATCGGCATTTTTTTCATACTGCGAACGGAACAACGCTGCCGCAATGTCTGCTTGTTCATCGGTGTTGCATAATGCAAATAGCGTTGGTCCTGAACCGGATATGCCAAGATGCGCAATGCCATGCGCATACATGTTTTCACGCAAAGGCAATAATTCAGGAATGAGTGCAAGCCGATATGGCTCTGCCAACACATCGCGCACGCTTGCCAAGGCCTCCGCTTCATCTTGTGCATATAGGGCACTCACAAAACGTGCTAGCAATCCGCCGAATTCAATCGCTGTTGCGCGGGGAAACGCTTCAGGCAACACCTCGCGTGCGGCTTTGGTTGAAATCACTGTGCCCGGATAGCAAACCACCACGCGCCAATGCGCAAACCACGGCAAGCTTCTGCAAATGTGGGTGCTGCCCGGCAGCATCAGCTGCAAACC
>JAYTVJ010000128.1:0-48819 GCA_043744535.1 Arenimonas sp. | reverse complement strand
GGTGGTAAGCAAGTTACCTTGAAGCCTAGCGTGTATGTTGGCCCGCAGGTTGGCGATGATTTGAAAACCGGCGGCATTGTTGCGGTCTTTGTGGTGCTGCTCGGCATTGTGTTTTACATCATGATGCGCTTCGAGTGGAAATTCGCCATTGCCACAGTTGCCACCGAATTGCACGACGTGATTTTAGTGCTTGGTTTTTTCTCGATTACCCAAATGGACTTCGATCTAGCGGTGCTAGCGGCAATTTTGGCTGTCGATGGATATTCCGTGAACGATACCATCGTGGTGTTTGATCGGGTGCGCGAGTTGTTCAAAAGTACGCGTAATCTCGCACCCGTTGAAGTATTGAACCGTGCTGTAAACTCAACGCTGTCGCGTACCATCATGACCTCTTTAACCACGTTGTTGACGGTTGTTGCTTTGTATTTCTTTGGTGGCCCGGCATTACAGGGTTTTTCATTGGCATTGATTATCGGCATCATTGTGGGTACTTTGTCTTCCATCTTCTTTGCAAACCCTGTGTTGTTGTGGCTGGGTGTAAGCAAGCAAGATTTACTGCCAAAAGCGCGTGACGATGCGGAACTGAACGCGCGTCCGTAAGTGCAGGGAAATGCCGTTTAAAAGCCGCTCATTGAGCGGCTTTTTTTATATGGCAGCAAAGGACTTGAATGCCTAGACAACTTGCTTCATTGCAGTTCAAACAAATAATAATAAGTAGGATTTATCGCAAATTGTTGAATCAGTAGGTCGCGGTATTTGGGTTCTTTGGCCATTAATTTATAGCCATGCGCTTCGATAACCGCACCGAAGTCTTGGCCGTCATGGGTAAGCAGTTGCTGGCCGCCATGATTACCTGCATTTGGCACAATCATCAGATATTTCACGGCTTGTTTTTGCAAAAGTGCAAGCCACCACGCAATGGCTGAAATGGTACATTCCGAGAAACTATGTATATTGATGGCCAGTTTAACTGGCTGTTGGTTAAGTGTGGTTTCAATGTTATGCAAAGGTACTATTTGGGTTTTATCAGTCGTGCCACGAAAGCGTAAATAGTAGTCTGATATAAATGATGAAATAGCCACGGCGTCGGTGCAGAGATAGCGTTGAATGTTTGGAAGTGCTGTTACCATTCTGTGCGCAAGTCGGCCATAACCTGCGCCAATATCCAGAATTGTCATATCGTCTGATTGAGATAGATTCAAATGTTTTTCAAGGAAATCAATTTCCATAATCGAATCCAGTAAATCACGGGAAACGCATTTATTGTCAATGGTAAATGTATAGTTGCCAAAACAATCATCCTCACTCAAGCGGGTTAAAAGCCCAAGGCTGTCTATTGACTTAACGTACAAGGTGGTTAGTGCGTATGCCATGATATTCATGTTCGGCCCACGCAATTGATAAACATAGGCGTTATCGCCTCGAAAATACAGAATATCTTCTGGTCTAACGCGCGCATCGGTCCAAACGAGCGGAGTCGTTACCTGTTTATCGAAAAGCGTGTACTGGTGCTGTAAGTTCTGTAATGTAGGATTTGTTGCTTGCAAGTAATTGGCGGCACCGTCAGGCAATTTTGACGGGTTGTAGCTTAGTGATGGTTCGGGCGCAACTTGCCATTCATAAAGTAGCTCGGTTTCTACAAGTTTGTAATGTAGATGGCTAAGGCCTGAATTGAGTAGCCTGTGTGCGCTGTTCCAAGTCTTGCGTAAATAAGGTTTAATGCGCATTCAATGCAGCCTGTTTAGGTGTTCAAATAGATATAATTATGGTGTCTGATGAATTACTTCTTGCTATCTGCATTTTCAGTTTATTCACGCATGGGGTCAAGATAAATTCCAATTAATCAATAGTCTTTCTAATGGCTTATTTTTAGGCGCTTGGAAGACAGAACAATTGCTCGCTATACAATACTTAAATCTATAGGGAACGCGCATGAATAAGAAAACACTCAAGGCGGCTGAAAAACATTTTCTAGAGAGTTACCCGGGCGGGTTTACGGCACCTGAGATGCAGGCGATTGCAAAGAAACACAAAATCGAAAAACTAGTGGCTTTCGCGCAAACCGCTTTTGCAAAACCTTGCTTTAAAGATACCAATGGTATTGTTGAACATGCCATCAAGCTGGTTTGCCAATCGTCGATGGTATCGGTGTTTGAGAAGCCCAAGTTCCGTGATTATATACGCAGCTTAGATGCCGTTGGCAAGCAGCGTTTTGCCGATAGCTTAAAGGCGCAGTTGCATGGCGCGCAGGCGCGGGGCTTTGAAACCATGCTTGAATTGCTCGCTGAAGCGAAACTGGCCAAATGGACTTTGCTGACCGCCATTCCGTTTTACTTCAACCCCTACACGGAAATTTTTATTAAGCCAACCACCACTAAAGGTGTTATTGCGCATTTTGCGCTTGAAGGGCTGATCTATAACGCGCGCCCAAGCTTCGCGTTTTATCAAAATTACCGCGCACAAATCTTGAGCATGAAGGCCGCGCTAAGCCCAAACGTGGGGCCTAACAACGCCGCATTTTGTGGGTTTTTGATGATGAGTTTGCCGCGTTAAAAACTTTTTCCGTACTCCGATTGTGCAATGCCAGCTTGCAACAATGGGCCAACTTTCATGTTGCCCGCCACCATTTGGCCGGCGTCAAGGATGCGTTCGCCGCGGCCTTTAAAATCGCAGACACGGCCACCGGCTTCGCGCACCAACAACATACCCGCCGCCACATCCCAGGCTTTGATGCCCGATTCAAAATACGCATCAGCGCGGCCACAAGCCACATAGGCTAAATCTAAAGCCGCTGAACCGGTGCGGCGAATATCTTCCGCGCTGCTAAGCAGCTCTTTACAATACTCTAAATGCACGCCAACGCGGCCGCGATCACGCGGCGGTGTTCCGGTGATAACCAGTGCGCCGGATAAATCTTTGCGCTCGGAAACACGGATTTTTTTATCGTTCAGCAAAGCGCCTTTGCCTTTGCTGGCGGTATACAATTCATTTTTGATCGGGTCGTATATGACCGCGTCAATCGGCTCGCCATTTTCAACCAAGGCAATCGAAACGCAATAATGCGGTATGCCATGCAAGAAATTTGAGGTGCCATCGAGCGGGTCAATCACGAAGGTTTGTTTGCCTTTGCCCATTGCGCCGGATTCTTCGCACAAAAAAGCGGCCGTTGGGTAGGCGCGTTTCAGTTCTTTAATAATTTCCGCTTCGGCAAGCGCGTCCACTTCACTGGCATAGTCGAGTTTAGACTTTTCGAATACACTCAAACTGTCGAGTTTATTCATATGGCGTAAAATAACCGAACCGCCTAAACGTGCGGCTTTAACCATCACGGTAATGACTGGGTTTTGCATGGACGACCCTTAGCTAATTTGGTGAAGAACGGTATGTTGGTCTAGCAACACGGCACTATGATACCGCAAAGCGCATTCGAGCTGAAAGTCTTTGTTTTAATTGATTCATTTATTCTTGCACAAGATGGCCTGTATGAACCTGAAAGATCCAATTCGCATTGTATTAGTGGGCACCCAGCATCCGGGCAATATTGGCTCGGCAGCGCGCGCCATGAAGACCATGGGACTAACAGAACTGGTTTTGGTGGCACCGCAGCGCTATCCCGACCCTGAAGCCATTGCGCTGGCGGCCGGAGCCAGCGATGTGCTTAGTCAAGCGCGGGTGGTGCCCAGTGCCGCAGAAGCCCTGGCTGGCTGCACCTACGTCATTGGCACCTCATCGCGCGCACGCGCGGTGTCGTTGCCAGAATTCAGCCCACGGCAAGCCGCTGAGCAATTGCTGTTGAAATCGCAGCAAAGCCCCGTTGCTTTGCTATTCGGCCCAGAGCGCACTGGGCTTGAAAATCAAGATCTACAGCTATGCCATGCCTGTGTGCTGATTCCCAGCAACCCCGCGTATCCGTCCTTGAATTTGGCAGCGGCGGTGCAAGTGTTGAGCTACGAAATACGCTTGCAAAGCCTGCAGTACCACGCACAGCCTATTGCTGTAAGCGCTGAGGTTGAGCCGCCAGCCAGCTTCGAGCAGATGGAGCGTTTGTTCGCGCATTTGATTGAATTTATGGACGACGTCGATTTTCACAAAGGCAAACCGGCAGACTTAGTGATTCAGCGCATTCGCCGTTTATTTTTAAAAGCCAATTTGGATGAGCGCGAAATCAAGATATTGCGCGGCTTGCTAGCGGATGCGCAACGTGCACTTCGACTCAGAAAAAATGCCTGAGTAGCTGTTCGGAGATTCGTATTAAGTAGCCGGTGCTGAACGCCAGAATGACAATTTCAATGATGCCGAAAATCCAGCCAAACGACAGCAAGAGGCCATCGCGTTCAATAAAGCCCAAGCTAAACGCAAGCACAATAACGCCGAATGGGTAGTTGGTGAATGGAATGGGCAAAGCCAGCAATATGCCTAGCAGCAGCAGCAGCAGGCCACTGAATGCGCGTGCCCAGGTGTTATCGAACAGAGCTTCCCAGCGCGGCTTGCAGAGCTTTTCGATATAGCCCAGCCAGCGGTCGAAGCGTTTTTGGAAGTTGATGATATGTTGCCGTTTAAATGGCCGCTGGCCAATAAACTTAGGCAGCCACGGGTGTTCGAATTGCATAAGCAATTGCATACCAATCAGCGAGGTGAGCATGCCGCTGAAGGCCCCTTGCCCAATGGGCACTGGGATGAATACCGGCAACAAAATCATCAGCAAGAACAAGCCATAACTTCTATGCCGAAAACTGTCTAGCAATAGTTCAAGCGTCAAATCGTCGTTGCCATCGCCGGTGGCGAGTTGCTTAAGCAAAATGCGCGTGCTAATTTCATGGCTCATGGCTTAGGCATCGAAGGCGGGTTCAGCATCAGGCTTTTTACCAATCAGCAGTTTGTCGATGCGCGCACCGTCAAGATCTACCACTTCAACGCGCCACGGGCCAAAATCAAAATACTCGCCGGCGTGTGGAATGCGGCCAAAATGCGCAATCACCATCCCGGCAACAGTGGTGAAATCGCTGTCGTCTTCGCCTGGCAGAGATGTTAAATTCAGTAGCTCGCTGAGCTCTTCAATGGCCAAGCGGCCATCCACCAGCCAAGAGCCATCTTCGCGTTCAATAATTAAGGGGTCGTTCTCGGCGCTTTCCAGCGATTGAATACGGCCTAAAATAGCGCCAATTAAATCATTCATGGTCACCATGCCCATGATGTCGCCGTATTCATCCACAACCAGCGCTAAGGTTTGCTGCTCTTCACGAAAAATTTCAAGCAAGCGCAAGGCATTGGTTGATTCAGACACAAACAATGCGGTATTGAGTGTTTGAAACAAGGCCTCATTGCTGTTGCATACGCGCCCAACCAAGCTCTTCGATTCAAGTATACCAATGATGTTGCTGTCGTCTTTTCGGCACACTGGATAGCGCGTGAACGGATGCTCGCGCAAGGTGGATAAATTATCTTCAATCGGCTCATCGGCATCTAGCCAGATAATCATGGTGCGTGGTGTCATCAAGGATTCTGCGCTGCGATCACCCAAGCGCAAAACCCGATTCAGCATATTGCGTTCGTCCGAATCAATCATGCCTTGCTCGTGGCTTTCTGCCACCAAATGGCGAATTTCTTCGTCAGTCACTTTGTCTTCGCTATTGGTGCTAACCCGAAATACGCGCATCAGAAAACTGGTGCAGCCCGACATAATAATCACACCAGGCGTTGCAATGGTGGCGAAAAACTTCATCGGCAGAGCTACCGCAGTGGCAATACGTTCGGAATGCAGTGTGCCAATGCGCTTTGGCAGCAATTCGCCAATCACACCGTATAAAAACACCATAACCAAGAAGCCGGCCGCAAAGCCAATCCAATGCGAATAGGGCGCAAGCATCGGAAAAATGTGCGCAATCGGGCCTGATAATTTGCCGCCAATGGATTCGCCGCCAAAAAAGCCGGTCAATAGGCCTAATAAAGTAATCCATACTTGCACGGCTGAAAGAAAGCTTTCTGGGTGTTCGGCAAGTTTTAGCGCGGCTTGCGCGCGCTTGGAGCTCAGCGCCATTTGTTTAAGGCGGGATTTGCGTGAGGTGATAACGGCCATCTCTGACAGGGCAAAAAAACCGTTAAAAACCACCAAAACAAACACAATGCCAAGTTCAATCATGCGTAGGCGCTAAGGATTAGATAGGCATTAGGATACCCTATGCGAGCCCAGCGTGTTTTAGGAAATACCTTAAAAAGGTCATAAACTTGTCATATTTGCATTAGAATAGCCGAAAGTTAAACCCTCATTCAGGAGCTTTTCATGTTTTCATTGCAAACAATTTTTGGTAAGGGCGATAAATTCTATGGCTTACTGGAGTCGAGCGCTGCCGCTGGCCGAGAAAGTGCCCGCGCCCTAACCGAATTGCTGTCGACGCCTGCATCGCAGCGTTCTTTGGAAAAATTCAAGCTTGCCAGACAACGTGAAAAAAACTTGGCCAGCCAAATTAGCCAAGAATTGGTGAATACCTTTGTTACCGCTTTGGAGCGTGAAGATATTGAGGCGCTGTCGAATGTGTTGTACAAAATTCCGAAAGTGATTGAAAAATTTGCTGAGCGCTTTACCTTGGCATCGCACCGCTTGGGCGAAGTGGATTTTATTTCACGCGCAAAAATGCTTGAACAAGCCTGCGAAGTGTTGGAAGAAATGGTTGGCCAGTTGCGCAAGGGCATGAACTTAGAAACCAGCAAAGACTTGAACGACAAAATGCAGGCCATTGAAGCCGAAGCCGACCGCCAAATCCTTGAGCTATACCGCGAAAGCTACCAAACCGAAACCGACCCAATGCGTTACTTAATTCTGAAGGATTTATTCGAATTATTGGAAAAAGCCATTGACCGTTGCCGCGATGCCGGCAATGTGATTCATCACATCATCCTCAAAAACTCGTAAGGCCGCGTCTATGGACCTCGCCTTAGTCATGTTGCTTCTGGTGATCTTAACGGCCTTGGTGTTTGAGTTCATCAACGGCTTTCACGACACCGCCAATTCCATTGCAACCGTGGTGGCCACCAAAGTGCTTACCCCAACGCAAGCGGTGATGCTTGCCGCTGGTATGAACTTGATTGGTGCCTTCTGGGGCACGGCTGTGGCTAAAACCATCTCGTCGGGCTTGGTGGATACCGATGTGGTGAATGTATCCTCAACCGTACTGATTTGCGCCTTGATTGGCGGCATTATCTGGAACTTAATTACGTGGTGGCGCGGCTTGCCGTCTTCGTCTAGCCATGCGTTGATTGGTGGCTTGTGCGGCGCCGCAATTGCCGCCTCCGATAATAATTGGCATGCCTTGGTGTGGTCGAAGTACGGTGAAAGTTTCGCCAAAAATTCCGGCTTGCTTTGGAAAGTAGTGATACCGATGGTGACCTCGCCAGTGGCCGGTTTTATTCTGGGCGTGTTGATTATGGGCTTGTTGATGGCAACGATTAGCTCAATGAATTCGGCCGGTGGCTGGATGGCGAGAATTTCACGGCCGCGCTGGGTTAATGCCTTTTTTGGTAAAGCGCAAATTGGCAGTGCCGCCTATATGGGCTTTGCACACGGCACCAACGACGCACAAAAAACCATGGGTATTATTGCGCTTGCCATCTTCGGTGCGCAAACCTCTGGCACGCTCGACAACCTGCCAAGTTGGCTGCAATTCTTGCACCCAAGTGGCGGTGAAAAAGACATTGATAGCTGGATTATCATTTCTTGCGCCTTAGTGATGGCCGCTGGCACGGCATCGGGCGGCTGGCGCATTATCAAAACGCTTGGCCACAAGATGGTTAAGCTGCATCCGATTAATGGCTTTGCGGCGGAAACCAGCTCGGCTACTATTTTGTCGATAGCTGCGCATTTTGGTATGCCGGTATCCACCACGCACAGCATTTCAACGGCCATTATGGGCGTTGGTTTTGCCAAGAATCCGCGTGCGCTAAAAATTTCGGTGATTGAGCGCATCATCTGGGCTTGGATTTTAACCATCCCAGCGGCTGGCGGCATTGCCTATGGCTTAGTGCGTTTGCTGAAGCATTACAGCATAGGCTTCTAGATTTAGTTAGACTTGCAGCAATGCCCAAAAATTCCAGCCATCAGACTATTGTGAATGCCATTAAACGCATTCCCTATGGAACAGTTTGTTCCTATGGCGAAGTGGCTGCCGCTGCTGGATTGCCGGGGCGCGCGCGCTTGGTGGCGAAAATTTTATCGGATTCCAGTGCTTTAAACTTGCCGTGGCACCGCGTTCTACGCGCATCCGGGCATATTGCCTTCCCCATTGATTCTGAATCGTTCAATGAACAAAAGCGACGCCTGCAAGCGGAAGGTGTTGCGGTGTTGCAGGGCAGGGTTAAGCGCGAGAAAAAAACGCTGGATTTGGATGCGCTGCTGTGGGCTCCCGATTGATTCAATCGGTTATCATGACAGCATCACTTTGAAAGGTTTTGTATGCAATTGCCCCCAATAACTCGAAATTTGCTTTTTATTATGGCTGGCGTTTTTTTGGCGCAGCAATTTTTAAGCGTTCAGCTCGCGCCGTTTATGCTTTGGCCTTGGGGCGATTTCCCGATGGGCCAAGATGCCGATGGTATGCCAGTAAGCATCGGGTTTCAGCCATGGCAATTGCTTACCTATGGCTTTATGCATGGCAGTATGGGGCACTTATTCTTCAATTGTTTGGCGCTGTATCAATTTGGCGCGCGTTTGGAATACACCTGGGGCGGCAAAAAATATTTAACCTTCTTTTTAGTGTGTGTAGTGGGCGCTGGGTTGTGCCAGTTGGTGGTAACCAGCTATATGTTTGACCCCACGCAAGGCCCGATTCCCACACTCGGCGCTTCTGGCGGCGTATTCGGCTTGTTGCTGGCGTATGGCATGTTGTTTCCGCGCGAGCGCGTGATGCTGTTGATTCCGCCCATTCCCATGTCGGCACGCACCTTGGTGTTTGTGTATGGCGCCATCGAATTATTCTTAGGCGTAACGGGCACTGCCAGCGGTGTGGCACACTTCGCGCATTTAGGCGGCATGCTATTTGGTTGGTTGCTGATTCGCTACTGGAACGGCCAATCACCGTTTACCAAAAAACGCAAAGGCCCGTGGGGCGTTTAATCAGCTGCTGTGTTTAGCGTTTGGTTTTGCCGAACACCGCAAATTCTGATCCAGCGACCAACCGCAACGCCTGCAATTTATTGGCCTGCGCTGCTAGTGCGGCTTCTTGCGATGCCTGCAAGAGGCTTGGGTAAATCAATTCTAAGCTGCGCTTAAATGGCTTAAGGTCTACCACGCGGTTGCGCGTGCGGAAGATAGCCTGTTCGTTTGGCGCATAGTTGGGCAGTAAATTTAATTTTGCATCGACCGCAAAACATTGCGCACGGTTTTCGGCATCGCTAAACACGCTTTCCAGCACCACACTGCGTGGGTGCAAGGTTTCGTCGGTCATAAAACTGGCGCTGCCTAACTGGCTACTAATAAAGGCGTGCATTGCGGCTTGAAACAAGGCATGGCTGCAATCGAAGTATATTAGCGCGGCATCTTGGCTAGCCATTTCCGCGCTGAACGTGCACTGCAAATCAGCTGTTTTTAAGCCGTCAAAATTTTCTACGCAAAGCTGGCTGGCATCAAACAGGAAATTATGCGCACTTAGTGGGCTGAAAATGCCGCCGTAAAAACTCAGTAGCTCAATAAACAGCGCCTCAAAACGGTCTTGCTCAATGGCCTGCAAGTGCACCGCACCAGCATGCTGCAAACATTGTCGGCGTAAATCGTATAAATGGCTTTCATCGCTTTGATTGAGCAGCAAACGCAAGGCTGGCGGAATGTTGCTTTGCTCAGCATCCAACATGCCTTCCATATAGCTGTGTTGCCCGCAGTGATAACTCAACAAACCGCCTGCTTCGCTAACCGAATCGATGCTTGCGAATGCGCCATCTACTGAAATGCGGTCTTGTGCAGAAAATTCGCAGCGAATAAGCGGCGCGCTTGCTATGGCAAAATGCTTCAACTCCGCGCAACCGGTAAACACAATATCCACTTGCCGGTTATCGGCCCTAAGTATGGTACCTAAGCCTAATTCGGGCTCTGCGCTTGAATACCAACGTTGACCGGGTTTGAATAATAACATCGGCGCATTGTACTGAGTTTGCTGGGAAATCGCAAAGAAAATGGGCTTGAGTGGGTGGTATTAAGTGGGTTATTACGCTTGCATTTCCGCGTCAATTTGCTGGATTAATGCCTCTTCAATGAATTTATTCAGGCTAATGCCGCGCGCTGTGGCCAGTGTGCTGGCAAGCGCATGAATTTTTTTATTGGTACGAAAATTCAAGGTGCCTGAAAACTTCTTAACCGGCTCAAGGCCATTTTCTTTGCATAAATCCATAAATACAGCGAGCGACTTTTCGCTTTCGGCTTTCAGCGCCGCCAAGCTATCGCCATAGAAATCCACTTGGCCGTTAAGCTCGGTAAACTCGCCACGGAATAAATTAATTTCAGGGTCAAAATTGATAACAGCACGGTGGCCTTTGATCATCATTACATTGTTCATGGGCTTACTCCATTGGCTTCTAATATTTTACGAATGCTTGCAATTGCGCCTTTGTCGGTATTCGGGCTTGGGTGCGGGCGGTGAAAGACGTGTACTTGCCCGCCTAATATAATGGCAACGCGCGATCCTTCGCGCTCGATTATTTTCGCGCCTAACACGCTAAATAATGCCTCAATCTCACGCCACGGCACATTGCCGGAAACGGGGCGTTTATAAATTAGAGTGATGGTTTTGAGGTGCTTAGCCTTCATGTCGAAATAGTACCATATATTAGTACCATGTCAATAGGTGTGATTTGTATGAGAAGTAGGGGCGCCTTGGCGCGCCATTACTTCGGAATTATCAGCTAGCTGGCTTCCTCATAAAGTGCCTATGAACAAGAAGCCCATATTAAAGCCGGAACATTGGTGAAGTGATATGGACTTGAAATGGCATGGATGGGACGCTGGGTATCTTTTGGTTGCCGTTATTTAGCCGGACCTGAAATAAAATCTGCTAAAGTATTTGAAAGATTAAACTTTGGAAAAATGATGAGTGTAAAGCGGGATGTGGTTGCGAATGGCAAGAGCATGGGCAGGAAATATTTGAGTGAATTTGGTTTAATCTGTGCACTCTTGTTTGTTGGAATGCCTAAAATAATTTCAATTTCTGCCGCTTCATTACAAGGGGCTTCAGCTTCACCGAAAATAGGGCTTGCTGTTTTAACTGACGATGAACTTTTGTTGGCTTATAACTTAGCCAATGATAAGAAAGAGCCTGGATATTGCAAAGAACTGGCTCCAATTTTGATGGAAATGGTTAAGCGCGGCAGCTTCAATGGCCCCATCGCAAGTCTTAGTGCTCATGCCAATATGTGGTGCGCCATTGATGAAAGGCGGTGGTCCGAAGCTTATCAAGCTATGATTAATCTAGAAAATTTCACTGGCACTAATTCTCTTGAAGAGTTGGGTTTTTCAATCGCAGTTATCGCTGGCAAAAATGATGCGGCGGTTGATCGCTTGATTGCACTTACAAAAGACAGTGACCCGAATGAATTATTGTTAGTCAGTATAGACAGGATTTTTGAACTGTCCAATTCACTTACGCATAACAAAGAACTAGGGTTACGCGCCAAGATGTTCGAAGCTCTGCTTCAGTCCAATCATTTCGGTAAATTGAAATCAAATATACAGGAAGCTGTCGCTACAGAAATTCTGTCGGTGGATGTACGCGCAGGCAGATTTGATAGGGCCTCAACATTGATAACAAGCATAAATAACCCGACAGTTTATATAGATTTACTAGCTGACCGCATATACGCCCCGATATGGCCAATGCTGGAGAAAACTGCAGGCCTTAATTTGAAAAAGACTAGCGAAGTGTACGTTGAAAAAACCGGTGCACATCACAAAAAAGACCTGACAAATCGTGAAGCATTGCAAGCCTATGTTGATGCTTTATTGTATGCAGGTCGATTCGAGGATGTTATTTCACTTGTGAAGGTGAAAGCCACTGCAAAGCTGATTGAGCAAGATGGCTGGACGTTGAATGCTAAAGTCATGGCATTGGATTCGCTTGGAAGAAATGCCGAGGCAGAGGCAATTTTTGAAGATGTTGCTACTATTCCTTATGATCCTGATGTCAATGGATGGATAGTGGGTTTGGTCATTAATCGCGGATATAGACTGGTCGATCTAGGTTATTGGCAGAAAGCATTAGATGCAGCTGAATTAGCTGAAAAAATTGCCGAAAAATCCGGTAATGATTATGCAAGAATGTTAATCCGAAGGACGAAAGTTTGTGCTTTGGCTGGTTTGGGTCGAAGTAGTGAAGCAAAGCAGATATTGGACACAATGTTTGACAAACGAAAAGACGCATACGGAGCCACTGCCGAAGCGATGTTGTGTGTTCATGATGATGAGCGCGCTGCAGTAATCGCACTTGAAGCGCTGGCAGATACAGAGTATTCGGACGCGATGGCAAGCAATTTACAGCGCCCTGAATTTGAATTGTTATACATTCCCTCGATATTGCCGAGTCTGTATGAAAAATTGCGCCGCCGAACCGATGTCAATGACGCATTCAATAAAGTAGCGCGAGATATACCTGACGCCTACATTCCGATTGCGGGGATAAGACGCAAAGAACATAAAGGCTAATAGATATTCCTTCGGGAATGCTGATGGAACTAACCATCAAGCATTTAACCCTACCCAAACCCGCACAACTTTGATACTCTAACTGGGAAGTGGTACAGGACTCCCATGCGTTTAACGCCCCGTCTCCTGGCCTCAGAGCTTGATTTATAAGGTCTGTAGCCCGTTTACACCGTTATTTTTACTCCTCGCATGGGGTTCTGGCGCAACTCGCCCTAACTCAACCCCCGATGGAGTTCCTATGAAAATTCTTGCTTGCGACGGTATTCATGCCGATGGTTTAACTTTGTTTAAAGAGGCCGGTTTCGAAGTTGAAATCAGCGATCCGATTAAAGACGTGGCTGTTCTGGCCGAGAAACTGAAAGATTTTGACGGCATTATGGTGCGTTCAGCAACGCTTATTACTGCTGAAGCACTGGAAAAAGCAAAACACCTGAAAGTCATCGGTCGTGCCGGTGCCGGCGTTGATACCATTGACGTGGAAGCCGCTACCGCGCGTGGTATTGCGGTGATGAACGCACCCGATGGCAATACGCTGGCAGCCGCTGAACACGCGGTTTCCTTGTTGTTTGCACTGGCGCGCCACATTCCACGCGCAGATGCCGGCATGAAAGCCGGTGAATGGCCGAAAAATGGTTTAACCGGTTTCGAGCTGGAAGGCAAAAGACTTGGTGTGATTGGCTTAGGCCGTATTGGCGCAACAGTTGCACGAAAGGCTGTGGGTATTGGTATGGAAGTGGCGGCATTTGACCCGTTCTTGCCCGCTTCCGCCGCAGGCCGCATGAGTGTGCCGATGAAAACATTGGACGAGCTGTTGGCCTGGGCCGACATCATTACCTTACATATTCCGCGCACCAAAGAAACCACCAACATCATCGGCGAAGCGCAAATGCGCAAAATGCGTAAAGGCGGGTATTTAATCAATGCCGCGCGCGGTGGTTTAGTGGATGAAGAGGCTTTGCTGAAAGTACTCGATGAAGGCCATTTGGCTGGCGCCGCGCTCGATACGTTTGTGACCGAACCACTGCAAAAAGATTCGCCCTTGCGTGCCAATGCTAAACTCATTCTAACTCCGCATTTGGGCGCTTCTACTTCTGAAGCACAGCAAGCAGTGAGTACGATTTTAGCGCGGCAGATGATTGAATTTATGAAAACCGGTGCTGTGGCGGGCTGTGTAAACTTGCCGCCACTCAGCGCCGAAGCGGCCAAAGAAGTAGGGCCGTGGATGCCGCTGATGACCGAGCTGGGCAAGCTTGCCAACCGCTTAGTGCCAGCCGCTAGCAAATTGCATATCACCTACGCCGGCCGAACCGATGCGCTGGATACACGGCCTTTATCGCGTTTGCTGGTTGCCGCGATGTTGGGCAGTGCTTCCGGCCGAGTGACGCCGGTGAATGCATTAACTGAGGCCGGCGCGCGTGGTTTGCTGGTATCAGAAACCTTGGGCGGCGATGGCGATGGCTTTGATCGCTTGCTGAAAATTGAAGTGGGCAACGACAAGGGTATGCGCAGTATTGAAGCCACCTTGCATCGCGGGCCGCGGGTGGTGCGTTTGGATGGTGTGGAATTGGATTTTGATCCAGGCGCGCATGTGCTACTGATGAAAAATGAAGATCGCCCCGGCGTGATTGGGTTGCTTGGCTCGAACCTTGGTGCGGCTGGAATTAATATTATTAATTTCTCGCTTGGCGCCACCGGCGATGGCCACGCATTAGCAGCAATAACGGTAGATCGTGAAGTGCAGCAAACGCAATTAACCGGCTTGCGTACCATTCCGGGCATTGTGTCTTTGGAAATGTTTTAAGGAAGCGCTGCTATGAAAATTATTTTAGCTCGGCACGGCGAAACGCCTTGGAATGCCGCTGGCCGTTATCAGGGCCAGATTGATATTCCTTTGTCAGACATCGGACTATTGCAAGCCACTAAATTGGGTGAGCGTTTACGTGATGTCAACATCACACGCGCTGTATCGTCGCAGCTTTCGCGTGCAAAAACCACGGCTGAATTAGCCTTGGGCGATGCACGCAAAGGCTTGTTGCAGATTGATGAGCGCTTGCAAGAAATTGCACACGGAAAGTGGGAAGGTTTGTTGGCGCAGGAAATTGCCGAGCAAGATCCGCTCACTTTCCAAGCATGGCGTGATGCGCCACAAACCGTGCAAATGCCTGAGGGCGAATCACTGCAGCAAGTGCTAGACCGCGCCTGGCAAGGCTTTGCCGCAGCTTGCCAAGGCTTAGGCGATGACGATACGTTGTTGGTGGTGGCACACGATGCAGTGAATCGCGTACTGTTGTGCAAAATACTCGGCTTAGGTTTGGATCGCTTATGGTCTTTTCGGCAAGCACCCACCACGCTCAATCTTTTAGAAGGCGATTCGGTGGATAATTTGGCCGTGGTGCGTTTAAATGATTGCCAGCATCACACGCCTTTATTCGGAGAAGCGCTGCATCGCGCCTTGTAATGAATCGAACACTTGAACAATGGTTGGAATACCAGCTAAGCACCCATCCGAAAGAAATTTCGATGGGGCTTGAGCGCTTGCGTGAAGTGGCGCGGCGTATGGGCTTGCTGCACATGCCGTGCCCGTTAATTACGGTAGCGGGCACCAATGGCAAAGGCTCAACCATTGCGTTTATTGAAGCGATTGCGCGTGCGTCTGGGTTGAACGTTGGTGTATACACCTCGCCGCATTTCTTGCGCTACAACGAACGCGTGCGTTTGAATGGCGCAGATATTTCTGATGTGGCATTGGTTGAAGCCTTTGAAACAATCGAGTTGGCGCGCGCTGAAATTCCCTTAACCTATTTTGAATTTGGCACATTGGCAGGAATATATATTTTTGCTAAAAGTGAATTGGATTTAGTGGTGCTCGAGGTAGGCCTAGGCGGGCGCTTGGATGCAGTGAATATTTTGGATGCCGATGTAGCGGTTATCACCACCATCGATCTTGATCACCAAGCCTATTTAGGCAACGACCGCGAAACGATTGGCTTAGAAAAAGCCGGCATTATGCGTTCGGGCAAGCCGTGTATTTTGGGCGAAAAAGATCCGCCATCTTCGGTGCTGCGCCATGCTTATGAACACGGCGTGTATTGTGTGCGTGGCTACAGCGATTATTTAATGGATGTGTTTGATGATCATTGGGTGTGGCGCGAGCCGGGCTTTAGTTTGGAGTTGCCATTTCCTACATTAAAAGCGCCAGCGCAAATGCAAAATGCGGCCTGCGCGATTGCTGCTTTGCGTGCATCGAATGTGACGATTCTCGATGCCGCGTGGGCGGAAGGGGTGGCAAATGCAAAAGTGACTGGGCGTTTGCAAACCTGGCGCAGCAAACCTGAAGTAATTCTAGATGTGGCGCACAATCCGCAATCGGTAGCGCAGTTGGCGATGTGGCTTGTGCAAAACCCAAAGCCCACGGTGGCGGTGTTTAGCGCGCTGAATGATAAGGATATTGCCGGAATGCTGCGCGATTTAGCGCCATTAATCCAACATTGGTATGTAGGTGCGCTTTCCGAGCCGGCCAGGCGCGTTGTTGATATGGCCCAATGGCCGCACATACTGGCCGAAGCATTACCAGAGCGCGGCTACAGCCTGCACGAAAATATACCAGATGCCTATTCGCAGGCATTGGCTGCCAATCAAGGTGAACGTGTGCTGGTGTTCGGTTCATTTCATACCCTTGAAGCTGTGATGCGGGTGCCGCAGTAGGAGTATAATTACGCTTCCACTGCGAGGGTTTTTCATGGAAGCACCGCTGAAGCAACGTTTGATTGGCGCCACTGTATTGGCCGCTATTGCCCTAATTTTCGTGCCGATGTTGTTGAAGAGCCCTGATGTTAAGGATTCCGACAGCGCCGATGTGCCACTGCAAATCCCCGTTGAGGCCGATTCGGATGGCATCAAAACCATCGACATTCCACTAGACGGCTCAGCGCCCATAGTGGCCGATGCATTGCCAACACCGCCAAGCGTGGCTGCAACACCAACCAATCCTCTGGCTAGCGTTCCCGTCAATTCATCAATTCCTGTTATTGAGCCAGCTACTCAAGCGCCTGAATCCGCAGCCGTTGCAGCTGGCCAATACGCGGTGGTGATTCCCGCTAAAAATGATGCCGATGCTAAAGCCATTGTGGCGGCCTTGCAAACCCAAAACCTGAGCGCAAAAATTCAAAGCAATGGGCAATTATTCCGTGTTCGGCTGGGCCCGTATTCAAGTCGTGAATTGGCTGAATTGGCGCGCTTGCGCTCTACTTCAGCGGTAACCGGCGGCACGGTGGTGGCCATGGATGCGGTGGCTACGCCATTGCCGGTGGCAACAGATCTTGCAAAACCCATTCCTACAGCGCCCGTTGCACCGATTGCCACAGCCGCAGTTAAACCGCCCGTTTCCACACCAACTGCAGCAACTGCAACAGCACCGGTGCCGGTTAAAAAACCGGATGCCATCGTTGCCGAGAAAGGCTTTGCGGTTCAACTTGGCGCACCTGCTAACGAGCAAGCGGCTATTGCACTTCGCGATAAAGCGCGCGCAGCAGGGTTCAGCAGCTTCATTCAGCCAGTGGATACCGAAACCGGCCGCCGATACCGCGTGCGCATTGGCCCAGAGCACAGCCGAGATGCCGCCAAACTGTTGTTGCTTTCCGCCAAACAAAAGCTTGGCATTGATGGCATTGTGGTGTTGCATCCTTAATTGATAAAGGTTTTCTCATGTGTGGAATTATAGGAATTGTTGCAACAACCGATGTGGCAGCCGCCCTGTATGACGGCCTGACCGTACTGCAGCATCGTGGCCAAGATGCCGCCGGTATTGCCACCGTTTCCGGGCAACGCATCAACCTGCACAAAGGCAATGGTTTGGTTAGCGATGTATTTGGCCCGAAGCAAATGGAACTATTGCGCGGCCATGTGGGTATTGGCCATTGCCGCTACCCAACCGCCGGTTCGTCTGGCAGCGATGAAGCGCAGCCGTTTTACGCCAACGCACCATTCGGTATTTCGCTTGCGCACAACGGCAATCTCACCAACACCGAAGCATTGCGCCTTGAAGTGTATGAGCAAGATCGTCGGCACATCAACACGCAGTCCGACTCTGAAGTGCTGCTCAATGTGTTGGCCCATGAGTTATTAGCGCAAGGCCCACTTAGCGCGCAGTCGGCATTGAAAGCGGTTGAGGGCGTGCATCGGCGCGTGAAAGGTGGCTATGCAGTGGTAGCAACAATACTCGGTCTTGGTTTGCTAGCGTTCCGCGACCCCAATGGTATTCGCCCTTTGGTGCTTGGCAAGCGCGAAACATTATTAACTGACGAATATGCCATTGCGTCGGAATCGGTGGCGCTCGATATTCTTGGCTTCACTCGCCTGCGCGATATTGCCCCAGGCGAAGCGGTGGTTATCACCGATGATGGACAAATGCATGTGCATCAGGCTGCACCCAAGCAAAAACACACGCCGTGCATTTTTGAATTTGTGTATTTCGCGCGCCCCGATTCCATGATGGACGATATTTCGGTGCATAAAGCGCGCATGCGTATGGGCGTTAAACTCGGCGAAAAAATCCTGCGCTTGCGCCCCGATCACGATATTGATGTGGTGATTCCGATTCCCGATACCTCGCGCGATGCAGCTTTAGAAATCGCCAGTTTGTTAGGCGTTAAATACCGCGAAGGGTTTATCAAAAATCGCTATATTGGCCGCACATTTATTATGCCAGGGCAAACGCAACGCGCGGCATCGGTGAAGCGCAAGCTTAACCCCATTCCTTTAGAATTTAAAGATCGCGTGGTGTTGTTGGTCGACGATTCCATTGTGCGTGGCACCACCTCGCAGCAGATTGTGCAAATGGCGCGCGAAGCCGGAGCTCGCAAAGTGTATTTGGCCTCAGCGGCGCCGCCGGTGCGCTTTCCAAACGTGTATGGCATTGATATGCCGGCCGCCTCTGAATTGGTTGCGCATGGCCGCACTGAAGTTGAAATTCAAACCTTGCTTGGCTGCGATTGGCTTATTTACCAAGACATTGCCGATTTAGAAGATGCCGTATCTGGCCCTAAGCATAAAATGCGTGATTTCGATTCATCCTGCTTTACCGGCGAATACATTACGGGTATTGAATCGGGCTATTTCGAGAAGCTTGAACAGGCTCGCAGCGACACGGCGAAGCTTCAGAATCAGTAACCCAAGCATGCCACATGAATTGCGCTACTTGGCGCGCACAGCACTCTTGGAAAATAATGTAGCTGACAAACTGCGCGCTGTGCAGTGCCTGCAGAATGCTTTGCAAAACTCCAACGCTTTGCTCGATTGTAAAGCAGTATTTGATGCCTTCGAAACGCCAGGCCGGCCGCAACTGCCCGAGCTTGTGCAGCCGCGCGATGTGCCACGGCGCGGGCTGGGCAGCGTGGAGGGCAGGGCAGCCTTGTTGCATGCTATTGCGCATATTGAATTCAATGCCATCAACTTGGCCTGCGATGCGGCGCAGCGTTTTGCAGACTTGCCAGAGGCGTATTACCGCGATTGGATCAGCGTGGCGATTGATGAGGCGCGGCACTTTCAGCTCTTACAACAGCGGTTGGCCGAATTAGGCTTTACTTATGGTGATTTTAAAGCGCATAACGGCTTGTGGGAAATGGCCGAAAAAACCGAACATTCCTGCTTAGCGCGCATGGCCTTGGTGCCACGGCTATTAGAAGCGCGCGGTTTGGATGTAACGCCGGGCATGATCGAAAAATTACGGCAACTGAATGATTTGCCATCGGTAGCCGTTTTAGAAGTGATTCTTAGCGAAGAAATTCGCCATGTGGCCATTGGCACGCAGTGGTTTAACTATTGTTGTGTGCAAGAAAACAAAAATCCCGAAACAGAATTCATCGCCTTATTAAACGGCTTTGCCAAAGGCTCGGTGCGTGGCCCGTTTAATGTAGAGGCGCGTGCGCAATCCGGTTTTACCGCCTTTGAAATGCAGGGGATTATAGCCCTGGGGCAACGTTCAGGGTAATTTGTTGGCCGTTAACAACCAAGCTTGATGCCTGATCATACCAATCGCCTAATACAATCCGTTCTGCGGTTTGGCCTTCAATTTCCAACGCATGGCGAGCCGGGCGATGTGTGTGGCCATGAATTAAACGGCGCACACCAAAGCGTTGCATGGTTTCAAACACGGCTTGCGAGTTCACATCGGTAATGCTTTCCAGCTGGTGGGTATCTTTCAACTGCGTTTGGCGCGCTTGGCTGGCTTGCCGTGCCTGCTCGGCAAATGCGCGCCGTGCAACTAAAGATTGCGAAAGCATATGCTGCTGCCATGCGGGGTTGCGTGATTGGCTTCGGAATTGCTGGTAGGCAGTGTCGTCGGTGCACAGTAAATCGCCATGCATCAGTAAGGCGGGCTCGCCTGCACAGCTAATCACGGCATAATCGGGCAGTAATTGCGCGCCAATGCGTTCAGCAAATAAAGTGCCAAGCAGAAAATCGCGGTTGCCGCGTTGCACAAAAATGCGTGTGCCGCTGGCCCGGCAGTCGGCTAAGGCGTTTTGGGTGTTTTGCGCCAGTGCGCTGTCGTCGTCGTCGCCTATCCACGCCTCATATAAATCGCCAAGAATATATAACGCTTCAATACCAAAGCACTGCGTTTTTAATAAGTGGTAAAATTGTGATGTGGTCTCAGGACGGGTGTCATCCAGATGCAAATCAGAAATAAATACTTGAGTCACTGCATTATTCCAGTACACGCGCTTGCGTAATAACGATTGGGCTTCTTGGCACATTGTCACCAATGCCATCAATGCGGGTAGTGGCTGTTAAGCGCATCGCATCGAGGATTTCCTGGCCTTTAATGACTTTTCCAAACACCGCATATCCGCGCGACGACATGGTGCTGGTTGAACTGAAATCAAACTGCGGATTGTCTACCACGTTGAAAAAAAACTGACTGCTGGCCGACTCGCTGTCGTTGGCTCTGCGCGCAGCGGCAATCGTGCCACGGCTGTTGCTTAGGCCGTTATTCGCTTCGCTTTTAATAGTGCCACGATCAGCTTTTATTTTCAGCGTATTGCTATACGCACCACCTTGTATGAGCAAGTTTTTAATCACCCGATGGAATACCGTGTTGGTATAAAAACCGGATTGCACATAGGCTAAAAAATTCTTGACCGTTACCGGCGCTTGATCAGGAAATAATTCAATAACAATCGTACCTTTGTTGGTAACTAACTCAACTTTTGGGTTGTTGTTCAGCGATATTTGCTCGGAGTTTACGTTACTGCTTTGCGAGTCAGAAATCTTGGGCTTATTGCCTAAGTCAACTTCCTGCACCACGCGTGTGCTGGCTGAAACAATAGGAGCTAGCAACAGCACGCTGCAAAAAAGGAGTATTCGAGAAAAGTGGCGATTCATGTGCTTAGTTTAATGCATTCAAGCGCACAAAATTTATTGATAGGTGTGATTTTGGTATTTCAGCCAGCCATCAGGGTGTCTGCCGCTTGGGTCGCGATGCGTCCAGTGCACAACGCCGCCTTTTGCATTCCAAGCATATTCGCCTTTGAATTCAATGCGCTCACCGGGACTGGGGCGCTCTATGCGTTCGGCAATATCGATGTTGTGCGCAATGAGAATGGTTAAGCCGTCCGGCAATTTAAGCAAAATACGCTGATGCCGGCTGCCGTTGTTATCATCGGACAATGCCTTAATAATTTGGCCGCTGCTTTGCACCGGAATATCGGATTGCTGCTGCTCAAATGCGCGTGTGATTGTGCTGGCTTGTTGGGCTTGCGACGGATTTGGTGGCTTATCTTGCGATGCAGGCGCCGTTTGCGCAGAAACGCTTGGCTCGGGCAATTGCGCGCTTGGCTGTTCGGTATAGCGGCCTAGATAAAAAAATACCAAGGCAACGCCAAGCAGGGCAAGTATTTTTTTGGGCATGGCTTAGCTTGGGATGTTCTTGCTGTAGTAATAAAATTCTTGATCGCGCTTCCAGTCTTGTTTTTCATACAAGGATTGCGCCGATGTATTGCTGATGGCGGTGGCTAACTCAAGGCTAGTGACCCCAAGGTTTTTGCCGAGTTCTTCTGCCGCGCGCATTAGCGCCACGCCAACACCTTTTTGGCGCGCCGAATTGGCCACGAATAAATCATTCAAAATCGCGATGCGGCTAGTGGTGGTTGAACTAAAGCTTGGATACAACTGGCAAAAGCCTAATAATTCATCTTGCTGTTCGGCAACCAAAATCCATGAGTCGTTGCGTGCTAAGCGCTCGCCAATGAAGTCGCGGGCGCGCTCAATGTCTTGCTTTTGTAAATAAAATTGACGATAGCCATCAAACAATTCAGCAAGCATTTTTAAGTCAGATTGCGCCGCCATACGTATCATCAGGCGATTCATGCCGAACCTGCATTAAAGGGTATTGCTAAGCGATTTACATACATAAAGAAAGGCACTGTGTCGATGTTAGGTGATTACTATGCCACAAATACGGCTGTTCGTCAGAGGCCTGAGTTGCCATAATTGGCCAACACGCGGGCACTTGGGTCGTTAACATTGCAGCCTTGCCAGGTTTTGTTTGGCATCCAAAAATCCTTGATCAGCGCCGCGCGGCCTGGGTAGAACTGTTCGAAGACATCGCGGTACCACAGCGATTCTTTGGTAAACGGTGTGGCTTCTGGGTATTTATCGCGAGCAGCCAAGAGCTCGGCATCGCTGTACAAGCTTTCGGCATGATCTTTTAGATAATCCACCATCGAATGCCCAACCGCATCGGAGAAAGCGGCTTTTTCGCGCCAAAGTATTTCCTCCGGCACAATATTCATACCGTCAAACGCTTTGCGCAGCAGATATTTACCCATCTTATAGGTGTTCATTTTTAAGGTCGGGTCAATCGCCATGCAATACGACACAAAATCCAGATCGGCGAACGGCACGCGTGCTTCCAGCGAATGGGCAGCAATACAGCGGTCAGCGCGCAACACATCATACATATACAGTTCGTTAATACGCTTGGCCGATTCTTTTTGGAACTCGGCGGCATTGGGCGCAAAGTCGGTGTATTTATAGCCAAAAATCTCATCACTGACTTCGCCAGTCAGCAATACTTTAATGTTCGATTTTTCATGAATGTATTGACACACCACATACATGCCAATCGAGGCGCGAATGGTGGTGATATCCCAGGTTTCGGTATGCCAGATCACATCACGCACACAATTCAGCGTTTGTTCTCGATCAAATAAGACTTCGTGATGCTCTGAATGAATAAAATCGGCCACTTTCTTGGCATACGGCAAATCAATCGGGCTTTTATTCAAGCCGACCGCAAAAGTGATCAGTGGTTTTTTCAAGACATGCGCGGCAATGCCACACACCAAAGAGGAATCCAAGCCGCCCGACAGCAGATAACCAACCGGCACATCGGCTACTAAACGCTTTCTAACGCCTTCAATTAAGCGTTCGCGAATCTCAAGCAGTACTTTGTCGATGGGGTCGTGGTGAAATTCAGTCACCTCACTCATATTACGATAGCTAATGAATTGCCCCTCGCCATCGTAATAATGGCCCGGCGGAAAGGCGAACACATTGGTGCAAAGCGGCGATAACACTTTCACTTCCGAGGCAAACATGATTTTGCCATCCAGTGCGCTGTAGCCATAAAACAAGGGGCGAATGCCGATGGGGTCGCGGGCGGCGAAAAGTTTTTCGCGCTTTTGATCCCAAATAATCAGTGCAAATTCGGCATCCAGCTGGCGCGCGGTTTCGGCAATGCCTAATGCTTGGTACAAAGGCAAGATTACTTCGCAATCGGAGTGTGAGCTAAATGGGTAGCTGTTTTGATAGCGCGCGTACAACTCGGGGTAGTTATACACCTCGCCATTGCACATTAGCCAAACATCTTGCTGTTGGCTATGGAAGGGTTGGTCGCCGGCATGGCTTGGGTCCATAATCGCCAAACGGTGAAAGGCAAGCGTCACCTCACCATTGGGCTGGATAATTTCGGTATCGTCGGGGCCGCGGTGGCGAAGCTGGGCAAAACTTGACTGAAACGCTGGGGCCGCTAAGGCATTGCCTAAGGAGCCAAATAAACCACACATACACATCCTGAACTAAAGTATTGGCGTAATGCCTTTCTCATTTCATCTTAGCAAAGGCTTTTATCAAAAACCCAAGTATTTACGACTTTCTTATGATTATTGCTTATGCCGTATTCTGTTGAATTTAATAGTCTGGGTGTTTTTAGCGGGTAATTTAGTGAATAATGGTTGAATGTGCGGCAAAAACAGCGTTTTGAGCCGAAAACAATAAAAATTATGGAGATTTCGCTTACTTTATGTGCCCAAGTATTTCACCCACAGGCAAAACACGCGGCTGGATTATTCCCGTTGGCGGTGCCGAAGTTAAAGAAAACAACCCGCAAATATTAAGCCGTTTCGTTGAATTATGCGGCGGCGCCAATGCGCGTATCGCGATTATTCCAAGCGCCAGCCGCTTATTAGAAACGGGGCCAAAATACGAGCGTATTTTTATGGCATTGGGCGCGGAGTCGGCGGTGTCGGTGGATTTTGAAACCCGCAAAGATGCCTCTGACCCGAAACGCTTAGCGGTGCTGGAAGGCGTGAGCGGCATTTTTTTTACCGGCGGCAGCCAGCTACGTTTAGCCACCTTGCTGGGCGGCACGCCTGTGGCAAAACGGGTGCGCGAATTGAATGCGATGGGCGTGCATGTGTGTGGCACCAGCGCCGGCGCCAGCTTTATGAGCGAGCACATGATTGCATTCGGTGAAGAAGGCTCAACGCCAATCGCCGGGAACGTGCGCTTAGCGCCCGGCCTAGGCTTAACCAACCGTTTTATTATCGATCAACATTTTCGTCAGCGCGATCGCTTAGGGCGTTTAACTGCAGCGCTTGCCTACAACCCATTCGCCATTGGCATTGGCTTAGACGAAGATTCGGCGGCGTTTATTAGCCCCGAGCAAATGCTGGAAGTAGGCGGCTCTGGCGCTGTTACGGTGGTGGATGCCACCGATTTGGAATTTTCATCCATGGATCAAGTGGATGAAGGCTCGCCAGTGTGCATGCTGGGTTTGCGCGTGCATATACTGGTTGCTGGCAGCACATTTAATTTGCACACACGCGTGGCTTCGCCCGGAAGCCTTGTTACTTCGAAAAAATAGCAGGAGTTTTTTTATGCGCATTTTGTCTCGTTCGGTTTATGGTGGTCCATCGCAATACGCCCATTTCCCGGTGATTCGCCTGGAACTGGATTTAGGCATTCTGGAACAATGGCCCACTGGCCGTTTAGGGCCTGCCTTTGTGGATGCCTTGGTGGCAGCGGTTCCCGAACTCAATGTGCACGGTTGCTCGTACAAAGAACCGGGTGGCTTTATTCGGCGCATGAAAGAAGACGAAGGCACTTGGCTTGGGCATGTGCTTGAACACGTGGCCATTGAATTGCAAAATATGGCCGGCGAAGATGTAACCTTCGGACGCACCCGTTCTTTGGATGGCAAACCGGGCTGTTATTCGGTGGTGTATGAATACGCGCAGCGCGAAGAAGGTATTGAAGCGGGCGAACTGGCTCTGAAACTATTAAGCTCATTGTTGCCTGATGAATTGCGTAGCGAGCGTGCGGTGCCAGCCGATTGGACCTGGCCGGCCGCGCGCGATGAATTTATTCGCTTTGCACAACGCCGCGCGTTGGGGCCATCCACCGCTTCCTTGGTGCGCGCTGCCGAAGAGCGCAATATTCCTTGGGTGCGATTAAACGAACAATCGCTCATCCAACTTGGGCACGGCAAATACCAGCAGCGCATTCAAGCCACCATTACCGGAAAAACACCGTATATTTCGGTTGAGCTGGCCTCTGATAAAGAAGAAACCAACAAAATTTTAGGCAGCCTTGGCTTGCCAATTCCAAAACAAGTGTTGGTACAACATCAAGATCGCGCCATTGCAGCAGCGCATAAAATTGGTTTTCCGGTGGTCACCAAACCCTACAACGGCAATCATGGCCGCGGCATTTCCATTCGCTTGATGAACGACGAAGAAGTGGCGATGGGTTTTGCGGCCGCCAAAGAGCATTCGCGCTCGGTGATTGTGGAAACCTTTTTAGAAGGCGATGATCACCGTTTGTTAGTGGTTAATGGCGAACTCATTGCTGCCACTAAACGCACGCCGGGCCAAGTGATTGGCGATGGCGTTCGCAGCATTGCCGAGTTGGTGGACGTGGTTAATTCTGATCCGCGCCGCGGTGTGGGCCATGAAAAAGTGCTGACCCGCATTGAACTGGATGCGCAGGCAAAAATGATGATGGATCGCATGGAAATGACCGCTGAGTCTGTGCCTGCTGTAGGGCAAATTGTGCCCTTGCGCTCTACTGCCAATTTATCGACCGGCGGCACAGCCACCGACGTTACCGACATTATTCACCCCGATAACCGCGATATGGCGGTGCGCGCCATTCGCGCGATTGGTTTGGATGTGGGCGGTGTTGATTTCTTAAGTAAAAATATTGCCGAATCGTACCGCGAAATTGGCGGCGGTATCTGCGAAGTGAATGCCGCACCGGGCTTTCGTATGCATGTGGCGCCGAGTGAAGGCACGCCGCGCGATGCCGCGGGGCCAGTTATTGATATGCTGTTTCCGCCAGGCGCGCCGTCGCGCGTGCCCATTGCCGCGATTACCGGCACCAATGGTAAAACCACTACCTCGCGTATGCTTGCACACGTGTGCAAAATGGCGGGTTTCACCCCCGGTATGACCAGCACCGACGGCGTGTATATCGATGGCCAACGCACTATTGAAGGCGACATGACCGGGCCGGTGTCAGCGCGTATGGTGCTCTCGGATCCAAAAATCGATTTAGCGGTGTTGGAAACTGCACGTGGTGGCTTAGTGCGCGCAGGTATGGGCGTGCGCAATGTGAATGTGGGTGCGGTGCTAAATGTGCAATCCGATCACCTCGGCTTAAAAGGCATTGATACGCTCGAGCAATTAGCCGAAGTTAAACGCATTGTGGTGGAAGTGGCGGAAGATTGCGCGGTGCTGAATGCCGACGATGCCAATGTGTTGAAGATGTCGGGCTACACGCAAGCAAAAGTGATTTGCTACGTAACCATGAACCCCGATCACGGCTTGGTGCGTGAACATATTCGTGCCGGCGGCCGCGCCTGCGCCTTGGAAGCGGGCGTGAATGGCCAAATGATTACGCTGTACGACAAAGGCAGCCATATTCCTTTAATGTGGACGCATTTAATTCCCGCTACGCTGGAAGGCAAGGCTATGCACAACGTGCAAAATGCCATGTTTGCCGCATCGATGGCGTTCTCTTTGGGCGTTAGTTTAGATTCGATTCGCCAAGGCCTACGCACCTTCGACACCAGTTTTTTCCAAGCACCGGGCCGCATGAATGTGTTCTCGGAGCATCCGTTTAAAGTGATTCTAGATTACGGCCATAATGCCCATGCCGTAGGCGTGATGACTGATTTGATTCAGCGTATGGATGTGCTTAACCGTAGGGTGGTGGTATTGGCTGCGCCGGGTGATCGCCGTGATGAAGACATTCTTGAAATCGCCGATGTGGTATCCCATAAATTCGATGTGTATGTGTTGAAACGCGACGATGGCTTGCGTGGTCGCGATGCCGATGAAATTCCGAATATGTTGGCAACGCGCTTGAAAGCCAATGGCGTGCCAGCCGAAAACATCCATGTCATTCCCGATGAACAGCAAGCTATTGATGCGGCCTTAAATTTGGCGGAAGCGGGCGATTTGTTATTGATTTTCGGTGACGCACTGGCGCGTTGTTGGAAGCAAATCACAAAATTTAATCCAAGCGGCGATGTGGCTAATCAAGGTGCGGTGAAAAAACAAGTGGCCGATAGCAATGCGGCAATGGCTTCTTGGATAAATCAAAATAATGATGCAAGCTTCAGCCACCTTGAAGGCATGACCCGCGACGAACGCGGCATTGTGTATGCGCCGGAACAAGACGATTGAGTGACGTGCAATTGCTTGAAGATTCCCGTCGTTTAACCGGGCCAAACGTATACTTTTTGGGTTGCGGCGCGGTGCTGGAAGCGCTTGCAAAAGGCGACATCACGGCGCGCATGGCGCTATGGCGCGAGAATGTCTTGCAAGCCTGTGCGGTGCTGCATTGGCCAACGCCCAGCGTGCATCAGAAAGCGCATTGCAAAGGCGCCACTTTGGGCTTCACTGCACCGTTGGATCAGCTGTATAGCGCCACTGAAATTAACGAATGGGCATGGTTTCGTGCCTGCAATCAGGCAGAGTATTATGCGCCCGGTTTTTTAGACAGCACAGACAGCCATAACGCGTTCAAGACTTTAACGCGGCTTGCTACGGCAGAAGCCGAGCCAGCCTTGATGGCATTTGTTTCTGCAGCTCAAAAAAAACACTGGCCCGTATTGTTGGATGAAGATCACATAAGTATTGGCTTTGGTGCACAAGCAAAAATTTGGCCACGCCAAGAAATTCCGAATTGTGATGTGTTGAATGCTGGCCAGGCAGTGCATTTGCCGATTGCGATGGTGACTGGTTCAAATGGCAAAACCACCAGTGTTCGCTTGTTATCGGCAATGTGCCGCGCTAGTGGTTTGGCAACCGGGCATAGCTGCACCGACGGCCTGTTTTTCAATGGCGAATTGGTTGAAGCTGATGATTACTCGGGCCCTGCGGGTGCGCGCGCCACCTTGCGACACCCTTTGGTGCAGGCGGCAATCTTGGAAACGGCGCGTGGCGGCTTGTTGCGTCGCGGCCTTGCTTGCAGTGCTGCCGATGTGGCAATGGTGACCAATATCAGCGAAGACCATTTCGGCGAATACGGCGTGTTCAGCTTAGATGATTTAGCGCAGGTTAAATTAAGTATTGCCAAAGGCCTTCGCCATGGCGGCAGCTTAATCTTGAACGCCGCTGATCCGATGTTGGTGACGCATGGCCAAGGCAAAGCCGAGCGGCTTGCATGGTTTGCTGATGAGTGGGCTAACCAGACACTGCAAAACGCACTGAATAATGGTCATCCGGTTTGCGCAGTGCTAAATGGCCAGCTTTGCTTGCAAGCAAATGGGCAACGTCATGATTTAGGCGCAATTGCCGATATGCCAATCAGCTTCAAAGGCTTAGCACGTTACAACATCGAAAATTTGGCGGGCGCTTCACTCACGGCATTTTTGTTGGGTATGCCTGTAGAAATCATTGCACAAAGCTTGCTGTCGTTCGGAAATAACCGGCAAGATAATCCAGGCCGTTTGCAGTCTTGGCAGTTTGCAAACATGCGTGTGTTGATGGATTATGCGCATAACCCAGAAGGCATGCAGGGCTTTTTACGTATCGCCAAGGCGTTTAATAATGCCGGCCGGCTTGCGGTGCTATTGGGGCAGGCCGGTAATCGGGAAGATGCCGATATTTGCAAGCTTGCACATGCCGTGGCCGAGTTTTCACCTGATTTGGTGGTGCTAAAAGATATGGCGGGCTATGAACGTGGCCGTCAGCCGGGCGAAGTGCCGGCTATTTTACAAACACAATTAGTACAATCGGGCCTGCAAGCTAGCCAGTTGCGTATTTGTTTGGATGAGCTGGCGGCGGTGCGCTTAATCTTGCAATGGGCGCAAGACGGCGATGTGTTGGCCTTGCCGGTGCACGGCTTGCAAGAACGCGAGGCCGTGCAAGCCTTGCTAGACGCCATGCAGGCGCAGCAATGGCAACCAGGCCAGCCATTGCCTTTTGTTGCTGAACCTAGCGAGCCAATGCAATAAACATCTCGAGCACTAAATTCGCTAAAATACAGAAGATTTCAGCAAGGTTACTTTATGACGTGCCGTACCCGTTTTGCCCCTAGTCCCACTGGATTTTTACACATCGGTGGCGCGCGCACTGCTTTGTATTGCTACTTAGAAGCGCGTCAGCGCGGCGGCAAGTTTGTGCTGCGCATAGAGGACACCGACCGTGAGCGTTCAACACAAGCGGCTGTGGACGCTATTTTGCACGCCATGGATTGGCTGGGCTTGGAATACGACGAAGGCCCGATTTACCAAACCGATCGCTTGCATCGCTATAAAGAAGTGGCAGAGCATTTAATTGCCGAAGGCCATGCGTACTATGCCTATGAAAGCAAAGACGAGCTGGAAGCGATGCGCAACGAAGCGATGGCTAAGCTTGAAAAACCACGTTATAACGGCATCTACCGCGATGCCAATGCACCGTTTCGTGACGATCCAAACCGCGTTATCCGTTTCAAGAATCCACTCGATGGCGTGGTGGCGTGGGACGACAAAATTAAAGGCCGCATTGAGTTCAGCAATACCGAGCTCGACGATTTGGTGATTTATCGTTCCGATGGCTACGCGACTTATAATTTTGCGGTGGTGGTTGATGATTTAGATATGCATATTAGCGATGTGATTCGCGGCGATGATCATGTTAACAACACGCCGCGGCAGATTAATATCTATAAAGCCTTAGGCGATTTTCTACCGTATTTTTCACACATGCCCATGATTCTTGACCCGGAAGGCGCCAAGCTATCGAAGCGCCACGGTGCGGCGAACGTGATGCAATACCGCGAAGACGGCTACTTGCCGCATGCCTTGTTGAACTATTTGGTGCGTTTGGGGTGGTCGCATGGTGATCAGGAAATTTTCAGTAAAGCCGACATGGTTGCCTTATTCAAAATTGAAGACGTGAATTCAAAAGCCTCGCGGCTTGATCCCGCCAAACTGAATTGGATCAATCAGCATTATTTGAAAACCGATGCGCCACAAGATGTAGCGGTGCATTTGCGTTGGCATTTGCAGCAAGCAGGCTATAACGAAGCCCATGGCCCGAACCCGGCTGATGTGGTGGTTGCCTTGCGTGATCGCGTACATACCTTGAAAGAAATGGCTGAAAAAGCCAAGGTTTGGTATCAGCCGTTGAATGAAGCGGATTTTGACTCGGCCGCGGTAGCAAAACAATTAACCGAAGCGGTGCGTGCGCCCTTTGAACTATTCATGGGTAAATTAAGTGCTTTAAGCGAGTGGACATTAGCCGGTGTGCACCAAGCATTTGCCGATACCTTGATGGAATTGAATCTAGGCATGGGCAAGGTTGGCCCTGCAGTGCGTGTGGCGATTACCGGCACAGCAGTTTCGCCTTCAATAGACCACACCGTGTATTTGTGCGGCCAAGCACAAGCGCTAGCGCGTTTGCGTGCAGCCTTGGAAAAATTAAGCGGATGAGCAAGCATTCAGACGACTGCACCCACCCGCATCATCATGTGCATGATGCGCAGGCATTTGTGGATGCTGTTAAGCTGCTCTGCGTACAAAAAGGCCTGCGGCTAACGCCAATCCGCGAACAGGTGTTGGGTTTAATCGCAACCCATCAAAAACCCATCAAAGCTTATGATTTGCTCGAAAAAATGAAAGCAGAAGTGGGCGCCAATGCGCCGCCCACCGTGTATCGGGCCTTAGATTTTTTGTTGGAGCACGGGTTTATTCATAAGCTCGAATCAATCAATGCGTTTGTTGCCTGTCATCACCCGAGCATCGAGCATTCGGTGCCGTTTTTAATCTGCGATAGTTGCCAAAGCGCTATTGAATTGGAAGATGAAAGCATTGCCAATGATTTAAACCGAAAAGCCAAAGCCCTAGGCTTCACAACCCGCGCGCAAATACTTGAAGTGCATGGCCTATGCCAAGCGTGCGCAGCTAAAATTCAGGCATAAAAAACGCCGAATAAATCGGCGTTTTTATTATCTAATAATTTTCTTAGCTAAGTAATTTAATACTCAATGGATAGCTGTATGGCAATCCGTCAAATCCAGCGCTAGCTGCTTTGATGGTGCAGAACAACCAAACAACAGCAAGCACTAAGGCCAGCGGAATCACAATAATCAAGCCTAAGCCGAGTGTCATCAAGGCGAAAAACACCGCAATCACGCTATACAAAAACATACTGAAATTAAAATTAAATGCCTCAGCGGCATGCACACGAATAAGCGGCGATTCATCTTTCTTGGCAATCCACACAATAAACGCGGCAACCATGCCGCCAATACCAGCCGACCATGAAGTGAATAGTGCCGTCAAAAATGCCGCCACATGTACGCCGCCGGCCCATTTGTTGTTGTCGCTAGAGTTGGGTGTTTCATCGTTCATTAGACATTCCCTGTGTTGATTAAAGTCACTACATTCAAAGAATACGCTGGCTGTTGCTGAAATGCAAAATGCCGAAAGTCATGCGGTGCGGTAGTCGTGCAGCAATTCAGCCTGCGACAGCACATCTTGCTCGTGGCTATGTTCGCGCCATGGTTCGCGCAGCGCTTCTGCATACCAATGTTGCATACCGGCAAGCGCTAGAATGCGCTGGCAATATGCCAGTGCGGATTCACTTAATGGCAGATTATACGATTGAATGCGGAACACCACCGGCGCATAAAATGCATCAACCGCGCTAAATACAGGGCCTGCTAAAAACGGACCACCAAAGCGTGTTAATCCTTCATTCCAAAGTTCATCAATGCGTTTCACATCGCTTTGCAAGCTGTCAGGTGTGGAATGTAAACGCAAACGCAATCCGCAATTCATCGAGCAGTGGTTTCGCAGTGCGGCAAACCCCGAATGCATTTCTGCGCTGGCCGAACGCGCCCACGCGCGCGCTTGCACATTGTCTGGCCATACGCGCGGATGTTGTTCTGCGAGGTATTCCATAATGGCCAAGGAATCCCAAACGATTGTGCCGGCATCGTGCAGGCACGGCACTTTGGCATTGGGTGAAAACGCGCTGAAATTGGCGTGATTACTTTGTTCAAACGGCACCAGTTTTTCGGTGAATGGAATATTCAGTTCGGTCATCAATAGCCATGGCCGAAGCGACCACGATGAGTAGTTTTTATTCGCGATGTATAACGTATAAGCAGACATTTACGGCTCCTGTTCAAGTTCGGATTTTGCCCCGCGCGCCACGCGCGACAAGGCTAAGCTATTGGCTAATAAAGTGCCGATGACCAGCGCCGCGCCAGTGATCACCATGCTGGTGATGGTGCTAATACCGGCCAGATTATCTTGTTCCATGAGCGCATGCAGGCCTTTAAAACCAACACTGCCTGGCACTAAGGTGATTAAGCCGGGAATCTGCACCAAAATGCCTGGTTCGCCACTGATGCGTTGATAGATATGCCCGGCAATCGCCACGCTAAACGCACCCGTGAATGCACCGGCCACCGGCCCAAGCCAAACTGAACTGCTTGAAGTGACCGCGAAAGCCAGCAAGCAAGCGCCCACCATCACATGAATTGAACGAAGCGGTGCCTGTAAATACACCATGAGCGTTACGCCAAGCAGCGCAATGCACGGCCATACCGTCCATTCCGGCAGTTTGTCTAAGTGTTTGAGTGTTTGGTAGGGAATCCAATCGTTGCCGATTTTTGTGCCAATAGCCACGCCTGCGCCCATCATCAGCATCAGGATAAACGCACCCGCTAAGCGGCCTGTGCCAGCCAACAAGTTGCCGGTGGCTAGCTCAATCATGGCAATGGTGATGGTGAAGCCGGGCAGTAGTAAAACAATGCCGGCTAAAATCACCACAAAATGCGAGGTGAGTGGAATAAACACACTGATGGCGTAGGTGGCGATGGCAGCGAACGTGCACAGCAACACCGGCAATACGGGCGCAAGCCCTGGCCGGGTCGATAAAAATAACGATGCCAACACAAACAACAAACCCACCAAGCCAGCCACGCCCATTTCTGGCAACGCGCCGCCCAGCAACAAGGCGATCGATGCCGACAACAAAAAGCCGCTCAGCACCATTTGCCAGGCTTTCCATGGCGAACCGGCTTGCATAATCTGATTTAGCTGCTGTTCGGCGCTGTCGATTTGTTCAATGCGATTGAGCTTGCGCACCATATCTTTCAGGGCGATTAAGCGCACCATGTTGTAGTCGTAGGCGGGTAGCCGAACCAATTTAGACTGTTGCCCGCTTTGGGCGGTTTCAAGTGTAATGGTCAGCATAGTGGGCAGGGCATAGCAATGCGCTTCATAGCCAAATCGGGTGCCAAGCTGAAACACATAGCGCTCCAAATCGTGCGAATTGGCACCGCTAATATGCATGGCTTTTGCCAGTTTGCTTAAGAAGGTAATTAGCTGTTGTTCCATGTGCATAGTATCGCATGGCGCCTCGCTGTTTTATTTATGTTACTTTATAACAATATTGCGATATGTGTTACACTATAACTGTACAAATTACTGCTTAAGGCACTATGTCCGTTCGTCATTTTCTCGATAAATTCGGCACCACCAGCTCCATCGTTTGCGCGGTGCACTGCGCTTTATTGCCGATTGTTATTTCTATTCTGCCGGCATTAGGGCTTAGCTTCTTGGTGTGGAGTGGTTTTGAGTGGGCCTTCGTGTGTTTTGCCAGTTTATTAGGCCTGTTCAGCCTGTGGAT
This sequence comes from Arenimonas sp., assembly GCA_043744535.1. GTDB lineage: Bacteria > Pseudomonadota > Gammaproteobacteria > Xanthomonadales > Xanthomonadaceae > Arenimonas. The sequence continues at coordinate 14,727 of JAYTVJ010000128.1, read as the reverse complement.
GGGCTATCAGCGTCATCGTGTGTATCGCGCCTTGTTGTTCCTGATTCCTGGCCTGCTATTGGTTTGGATGGGCGTGTTGGTGCCTGATATTCACCACAATGTGCTGCTACACGCCGTGGTGATGAGTGTGGGTGGCACCCTGATTGCCGTTGCACATCTCATCAATTTGCGCCTCAATCATAGCCACGTGCATGACGCCAGCTGTCATCATGCGCATTAAACGCTTGGTGTAATGCAGTGTAAGTGCTACCATAGACAGCAATTATTGAATAAGGATTTACACCATGGGTAGAGGCGATCGTAAAACAGCTAAAGGCAAGCGCAGCATTTCTAGCTATGGCAATGCACGTGCAAACACCGCGAAGAAAGAAGCTGTTGTTGTAGCGGTTAAAAAAGAAGCGGCTAAGAAAGCGGCTCCAGCCAAAAAAGCACCTGCGAAAAAAGCCGCGCCTAAAGCGTAAGTTTGCCTCACACGTGTGTAAAAAAATGGCCCGATGGGTCATTTTTTATGACTGCAAACTCAAACATGAAGCGGGTATGCTGTGGCATAACGCTTTATAGTTTTGATAAGTTAGTTGTCGAAATAGTCAGTTAGTGCGATACCAAATCAAAACTTCATTTTCTGTATTCGTACCGCATTGACGATGGCCAACAAGGCTACCCCCACATCGGCGAACACCGCTTCCCACATGGTTGCCAAGCCACCTGCGCCCAATATCAGTACAACTGCCTTGACTGCGAAGGCAAGCATGATGTTTTGCCAGACGATTTTCTTGGTTTGTTTGCCAATATTGATTGCCATCGGAATCTTGCTGGGCATATCGTCTTGAATCACGACATCCGCAGTTTCTATGGTGGCATCGCTGCCGAGTCCGCCCATCGCAATGCCAACATCACTGAGAGCGACTACCGGAGCATCGTTGACACCATCGCCAACGAAGGCCACGGTTTCGCCGCGTGCCTTGATTTCTTTTACCTTGTTCACCTTGTCTTCGGGCAGCAAATCGCCAAAGTATTTGCCAATGCCGAGTTTGTCGGCAACGAACTTCACGACACTGGCTTTGTCACCGCTTAGCATGGTGGCCTTGACGCCGAGTGCTCTAAGTTTCTCAAGGCTTAGCGGAGCATCTTCCTTGATGGTATCGGCGATGGTGATGTGCCCGATAAATTGTTTGTCATAGGCAATCGCGATCGTCGTGTAAACAATGCTTTCCGGCTCCAGGTCATAGGCAATGGAAAACTTATCCATCAGTTTGAAGTTGCCTACATACAGCATTTTTCCATTCACTTCGGCGACAAGACCGTGCCCGGAGATTTCTTCGACCTTATCTAGTTTAATCGAGGTATCCACGTCGCCGACATATTCGTGGATGGCCGAAGCTACCGGATGCGTGCTTTGGTTTTCTAGTGCATTCACCATGGCCAATATGTCGGCCTGATTAAACGCGGGCTTGAGAACGACTTCCTGAACCTTGAAGACGCCTTCGGTCATGGTGCCGGTTTTATCCATCACCACATTCTGCACATTGGCGATGATGTCCAGGAAATTGCTGCCCTTGAATAAAATACCGTTCTTGCTGGCCGCGCCAATGCCGCCGAAATAGCCCAATGGAATGGAAATCACCAAGGCGCAAGGGCAAGAAATGACGAGGAACACCAATGCCCGATACAGCCAATCCCGAAATTCATAATGCTCGACAAATGCCATCGGCAACAGGCAGATACCGATGGCCAGAAAAACCACAATCGGCGTGTATATTTTTGCAAACTTGCGGATAAACAATTCGGTCGGCGCTTTTTGAGCAGTGGCGTTTTGCACCAGCTCCAAAATCTTGCTTAGCTTGCTATCAGTATAGGCAGTGGTCACCTTGATCTGCGATACCGAATTGAGGTTGATCATGCCCGCCAGCACCGTGTCGCCCTTGGCCTTGGTGTCGGGTTTGCTTTCACCGGTTAGCGCGGCAGTATTGAAAGAAGCCGTTTCAGATAACAACTCGCCATCCAAGCCCAGCTTTTCGCCTGCCTTTAATTGAATAATATTGCCGATAACAGCCGTGTCGGCTTTGATGGTTTTTGCCTGATTGTTTTCCAGAATCGTCACTTCGTCCGGACGTTGATCGAGCAAGGATTTGATATTTGCTTTGGCACGTTTCACAGCAAGGGTCTGGAAGACTTCACCCACGGCATAAAACAACATCACGGCCACGCCTTCGGGATATTCGCTAATGGAAAATGCGCCCACGGTGGCAAGACCCATCAGGAAAAACTCGGAAAACACCTGGCCCTTGGTAATGCTTTCAAAGGCTTCTTTGAGTACGGGAAAACCCACCGGTACATAAGCCACCACATACCAAATAATCCGAACCCAACCGGTAAACCAGCCGGGTTTCAGATAAGAGTCCAGTGCAATCGCGACAAGCAACAGCACCAGGCTGACAATCGCGGGCAAAAACATTTTCAGCAAGCTATCGCTGCCAGAACCATGGTCGTGTCCGTCATCGTCGGAATGACTATCATGCTGGGCACGGCCAGTCTCGGGAGCATCATGCGAGCAACACCCATCGCCGCCTTTCGGCAGGTGGCTGCGTTTTTCCGCTGTCTTTCGGCCATGGTCATGGTCGTCGTGATCGGAGTGTCCGTCTTTTAATAAATTCGATGCTCCCGCCTTGGAATAGATTTTTTCTTCCTGCGTACAGCAAAGCTGTTTACCGTCTTTGTCGTAAATATGTTTATGAGCCATTTTATTTTCCTGTAATGAGTAATCATATCGTCTTGCACGCTCAACGACAAAGCCGAGCATCAATTGCTTTCTAGTCCCCAAATCAGATGCGCGTCCACAAGCAGACGATTGTAAGACGTCAGCGCACTCACTCTGGCATCCAGCGCGGAATCGACAGCTTCCACTGCTTGTCGGCGTGACAATAACAAGGTTTGTAAATCCACTTCACCCAGCGAGTAAGCACGCTGCGTCAAGTTGGCGCTCTCGCGAGTCTTGGCAGCACTTTCCTCGGCCAAACGCCAACGCTCGTAGTTGCCAGTGGCATCGGCATAAGCCTCGGCTACTTCCATCTCGATCAAGCGCTGCTGACGATCCCGCAAGGCACGCGCCGTGTTGACTTGATCCAAGGCCAGGCCCAATTGATGATTGCGATAGCGGCCCGGAATCGGGATGGAAAGACTGACGCCGACAATTTTCTCGTTGGAATACGCCTCCGATGCGGTGAATACTCCCACGGTCGGATCAGGCAAGCGATTGGCGCGGGCGCGTGATGCATTGAGCTCGGCTTGATCGAGTTGAAGCTGCGCCATCTTGAGTGGGTCGCTGGTGGCAATAATACGGGCTTTCCAGACCGATTCCGGCTCGTTGATATTACCAGGCTCCGCTAATGCCAAGGCTTGAACATCGGCACCGGGAAAGCGGATTTTCAAACTCGCGAGTGCTTTGCGTTCGTCCGAAATGGCATTGCTCAAACGCCGACGAATCTCGGCCATATCCGCTTCGATGCTATTCACCTCCAGCATCGATGCATCACCGGCACGTTGGCGTAGTCGCACAACGCGCAAACTTTCTTCACCGAACGAGATTTGTTCTTGCATCAATTCACGGGCACGAACCGCTCCCGCCCATTTTGTATAGAGCTCGACCAAATCGCGTGCCGCATTTTGCAAGGCAGTACCGTAGTTGGCATCGGCAAGTTCTGTTTCTGCCGTGGCCAAACTCCGATCCAGTGAGCGCTTGTTCGGAAGCCGAACGGTGCGTTCAAGTTGCGCCGTCCATTCGTTGGATTCCGGCGCACTCGCATAGCGACGACGTTGCGAGGAATAAGTGGCGTTCCATTCATTGGGCGATACTCGCAGCATACCGGCTGTGTGAACGGCGGCTTGAATATCACTCAATGCCGCTTGCACGCTTGGGTCTTGTTGCAACCAGGGCTGTGCCAATTCGGTCGGCGGTAAACCTGCCGGTTCTCGCGAGGCGAGTTCCTGCGCATAGGCCGGCATGGCCAATGCTGCCAGACATAAAACAAACAAGGGCTTCATGCAATCTCTCCATCAAAGACAATTGGGGTTGCCCAAAAACGAATACCGGTTCCGGTGAAATCGCGTTTAAGCAGTTCCTGTAAGACAACCGATTCTTCATCGCTCACCACCACTTGCACGCAGACCGAAGTACTGCGGCCGATGACCTGTTCGATCGCGCTCATTTGTCCCGGCAAGGTGCCGTGACTAAAAATCGGCATGCTGGTAAACACATCGTCGGGAAAACTGGTGAGTATCAAGTCCAATAATTTTTCTTCAATTTCGGACGTGCATATAATCGAAAAACAGAGCTTAGCCATGATTGACCTCCGGCTTGGAATAGGCGAATCGCAAATACAAAATGGGCAGCAAGATCAAAGTCAGCGCCGTGGCCGTGATCAAACCGCCAATCACCACAATCGCCAAGGGGCGTTGGATTTCAGAGCCTGGGCCTGAGGCAAACAACAAGGGCACCAGACCAAAGGCGGTGATCGAGGCTGTCATCATCACTGGTCGTAAACGTCGCTTCGCGCCTTCGGTCACACAGGTCAATAAATCCAAACCTTCCGAATGCAATTGATTGAAGTAGCTGACCAAGACCACGCCGTTGAGCACAGCAATACCGAGCAGGGCAATAAAACCGACCGATGCCGGCACCGATAAATACTCTCCGGTTAACCAAAGTGCGACGATGCCGCCGACCATGGCGAACGGCACATTGCTCAACACCAGCAAGGCTTGACGCACGGAACCGAAAGTCGAGAACAAGATCAGGAAGATCAGTCCCAACGCGAGCGGAATCACCAAGGACAAACGTGCAGCAGCGCGTTGTTGATTTTCAAACTGACCGCCCCACGTAATGCGATAACCCGGCGGCAGTTTTACCTTCTGCATGATTTTCGCTTTCGCTTCATCGACAAAGCCCACCAAGTCTCTATCCACTACATTGGCAATGACAACGCCATATCGGCTGCCCATTTCGCGATCAATTTTAACCGGGCCGCTATCACGCACCAGTGCTGCAATGCTTTCCAGGGGCACGTCATCACCGTGTTTCGTGGCAATGCGCAAGGCGGCAAATTCGGCTGGTGAAAACTTCACGCGATCCGGTCCACGAATCACAACCGGAATACGCTGGTTACCTTCGATCACCGTACCGGCACGTTGGCCTTCAATTTGAATACGCAGTGCATCTTGAACGTCTTCCATCGACAAGCCATAGCGACCAGCAGCCAGACGATCAATCACGACGCGCAAATACTGCACGCCATCGTTTTGCACCGTGTACACATCCTGATTGCCCGGCACGGTTTTCATCACGGCTTCAATTTGCAGTGCCAAATCATTCAAGGTATCCAGATCAGGCCCAAACACCTTGATCGCGATATCGCCACGCACACCGATAATCATTTCCGACACTCGCATATCGATCGGTTGGGTGAAGCTATATTTGATACCCGGTAAATCATCGAGCACTTCACGCACTTTCTCGATCAGCGCTTCTTTGCCACCGGGTCGCCACTGGTCTTTTGGTTTGAGCACCAGGAAGGTATCGGTCTGATTAAGCCCCATGGGATCGAGACCAATTTCATCCGAACCGGCGCGGGCTACCACGCCCGTTACTTCGGGCACTCTGGACATAATGGCTTGATGGATTTGCAAATCGAGCGCGGCGGTCTGTTCCAAACTGACCGACGGTAGTTTTTCGATACCGACAATAATGTCGCCTTCATCCATCGTTGGCATAAAGGTTTTGCCGACCAGTAAATAAATACCGCAGGCGGCCGTTAATAAAATACCGGCAGCAATAAACACGATACGTTGATTGCCGAACGACCAAGCCAAGATCGGTTCATAACGCTCCAGCAGTTTGCGGGGAAGCCACGGCTCTTCGTGTGACACTTTTTTGAGCAGGAAAGAAGCGATTACCGGAATCACGGTCAGGGACAAAGCGAGCGAACCGGCCAATGCGAACGCAATCGTCAATGCCACCGGTACGAAAAACTTTCCTTCCAATCCTTGCAACGTCATCAATGGCAGGAACACCACCACGATAATCAGGATGCCCGCTGTGACCGGCACCGCCACTTCGCGCACCGCACGAAACACGATATGCAATCGCGGCAACTTTCCACCCGCTTTGTCGTGGCTGAGATGTTGAACAATATTTTCCACCACCACCACGGCCGCATCCACCAACATACCAAGCGCAATCGCAAGGCCGCCCAGGCTCATCAAATTGGCCGACATGCCATTGAGCCGCATTAAAATAAACGTCGTCAGCGCAGCAAGTGGCAGCACCAAGGCCACCGTAATCGCAGCACGCAGATTACCCAGAAAGGCACCGAGCAAGATCAACACGATCACGGTGGCTTCAAGCAGAGCGCGGGAAACGGTGTTGACAGCTTTGTTGACCAATTCGGCACGGTTGTAGAAAACCTTAATTTCCACGCCTTTGGGTAGTGTGGGTTTCAACTCGTCTAGTTTTGCCGTGACGCCACTAACCACATCACGCGCATTCGCACCGGCCAATCCCAGTACTAGGCCTTCCACGGCTTCGCCTTTGCCATCTTTGGTTACCACGCCATAACGTGTGGTCGAACCGGTGCGTACCACGGCGACATCACCCAGACGAATCGGAATGTCGTTGTTCAAGCCCACCACAACGGCCCGCAAATCTTCCTGCGTCTTGATATTGCCTTCGCTGCGTACCAGCAAGACTTCATCGCCTTCGCCTAAGCGACCGGCACCATCGTTGCGATTATTGGCTTCAATCGCTTCTTTTATATCGGCAGTGGACAGACCGACCGCTGCGAGTTTGATGGCGTTGGGCTCGACTTCAAAGCTGCGAACTTTCCCACCTAGTGCATTCACATCGGCCACGCCAGGCACCGATCGCAACACAGGGCGAATCACCCAATCGAGCAGACTGCGGCGTTCCTCCAGCGTCATGGTGTCGCTTTCCACCGTGAACATAAACATCTCGCCCAAGGGAGTGGTTACTGGCGCCATGCCGCCACTAATGCCATCAGGCAAATCCCCCATTATCCCGCTAAGTCGCTCACCGACTTGTTGGCGCGCCCAGTAAATATCGGTGCCGTCCTGGAAGTCGATCGTGACATCGACCAAACCGTATTTCGTGACCGAACGCAAAATGCGTTGATTGGGAATACCCAGCATTTCCACTTCAATGGGGATGGCGATACGACTTTCAATTTCTTCCGGGGTCATGCCCGGCGCCTTCATGATGACTTTGACTTGCGTGCTGGAGACATCGGGAAAAGCATCAATGGGTAGCGTACGAAACGCGTACCAACCAGCACCAGCCAGCAATGCTGCTATCAGCAGCATAAACAACCGTTGCGAGAGTGCGAACTGTATCAATCGTTGCATATCATTCGCCTCCGCTTTCGCCGAGCCACGCAGCTTTCAGGGCGATCACATTGCTGACGCCGATTTCATCGCCAGCTTTCAGATTGCCTTCCACACTTACCAACTGGGCAGCACTGGCAATCACGGTGACAGGGCGGGCCGAGAAACCCGAAGGCGTGCGAACAAACACATAGGCATTACCGTCTTGACGCACCACGGCAGCAATCGGCAGAGCCCAGGCACCTTCGGTATTGGCGAATGGCACCTGCGCTTGTACAAATTCACCTGGGCTGAACTCGGCATCACCGGCACTGACTTGTGCACGCAGGGTGACGGTTTGGCTTTCACTGACGAGGGCACTCACGCTGATCGGGTTTGCAGTGAGTTTGCTGCCGACAATCGTGATGCTTTGATCTTTCGACCAGGCATTGGAACGATCAGCCGGAATTTGAATGTCGAGCCACAACTCGGAAAGATTGGCCACGCGCAATAACGGATCGGCACTGGCTACACGTTGCCCTGGTTTCACCTCTAATGCCAACACCGTGCCCGCTTGTTTAGCACGCAGTGTCAGGCCATCCATCAAGGCACCGCCATTGGCAACGCGATTGATACTGCCGGCATCCAAACCGGCAAGACGCAACGCAGCCTGTGATTGACGCAAGCGCGCCTGGCTATCGTTGGCGGCTAGTTCTGCTTCGTAAACACGGCGCTGGGGAATAATGCCGTCCTTGAATAACTTGCGTTCGCGATCCAGCGTTTGGCGTGCCATTCGATCACCGTTGGCCGCTTCCATCAAGGCCAATTGCAACTGGCCGAACTCCGGACTGTTCAAACGCACCAGCGCATCGCCGCTGCGCACGTTTTGATGTTCGGCAATCAGAATTTGATCGACCAATCCTGCTACCGGCGCACTCAACATTTGTTCGCTTTGTGGCGGCACGACCACGCGTGCGGGATACGTCAGGCCACGAATTTCGGTCGGGCGGTCCAACTTCAATAATTTGATGCCCAAGGCTTGTAACTGCGATGCACTCACCGCAAATTCGGCTTTTGGTTGCGAACTTTCGCTGCTGGGTTCTGAGGTACTATCATTGGTGACAACTGCCGGTTCGGCAGCCATCTCGGGAGTCTTGCTGCAACCGCTAAAAAGAACAACGGAAAGCAAGACGCTCACAAAACGGATGGTCATGGTGAAACTCCACTAAATGAAAGGATTAATTTTTTATGTCCGCAGCAAGGAGGCTGTGTGTTTTATCAGCGTCAAAGTGCGCAAAGAGAAAGCTGTAGAGCAGATAGCCGACAGAACGCAACCCATCAAAGGAGTCGTTTGTGATAATTCACAAAAGGGGAGTTACGAACGGTTCAACGTCACTCGTGAAAGACTGGCATGCAAGTCTTTCTACAGCGCTTGCGCCTCAGGCTATGGGCGGACGGAAATGTATAATTCTCAAAAAGACAACCCGTGAATGTTCACTCTCGATATCCAGGGCCGATTGAGCCGGCATCACAATTAGCTGTAATATATCGGGAAGTAGGGCAACGATATGACCACAGTTGTGACTGGCATGCGCCAAAAAATGCAGGCCGTTTTCATCGATACCGCTATTTTGGTTTGGATTCGCATGAGTGTAGTGATTTGCTTGCATGTTGAAATGCGAATCACCGGTGCTGAGGTGTTCAGACTCGTGCAGCTCGGCCATTGTTGAAACCATGGGAGTAATCATCATTACCAAAGCTAGCAAGGCGCAGAATATTCTATTCCAAGACTGAAGAGGATATGATTTACGCATTTTCATGGCATGATTATACTTGTTTTGTAGCTATAAGACTACTTCAGTTTAGATTTGCTAGGGTTTAGCAAATGACTAGCTGTTGCAGAAGATTGCCACCCAGCCAATAACACAATTCCGAGGGATGCTGGATATTCCACAACGCTAAATCGGCGCGTTGGCCAATGGCTAATTGCCCACGATCGTTCAGCCCTAGCGCTTTGGCGGCGTGCACCGTAGCGCCACGCAGTGCTTGCTCTGGGGTGAGTTTAAAGTGTGTGCAGGCCAGCGTCATGGCCAATCGCAGCGACAGTAAAGGTGCTGTGCCAGGATTGCAATCGGTGGCAATGGCCATATCAACGCCGTGTTGTTCGAATAAACCAATGGGCGGCAGTTTGGTTTCGCGCAACACATGAAATGCGCCCGGCAACAACACTGCCACCGTGCCGCGTTCGGCCATTTTTCGCACTGAATCTTCGCTGGTGTATTCCACATGGTCGGCCGATAAACCGGAAAATTCAGCGACAAGACCCGCACCCAATAAATCGCTGAGTTGATCGGCATGGCATTTCACCGGCAAACCTAGCGCACGCGCGGCTTCAAACACACGCCGCGTTTGTGCAGCAGAAAATCCGATGCCTTCGCAAAACACATCCACCGCATCGATTAACTGTTCGCTGTGTAAAATCGGCATCCATTGGCAAACTGCATCGATGTACTGATCAGCGTGCCCGGCAAATTCCGGCGGCAGGGCGTGGGCGGCAAGATACGTGGTTTTGACCGTTATGCCGCTGTGTTCAGCCAAGCGTTTGGCAACGCGCAGCATTTTTCGTTCATTGGCTAAATCCAAGCCGTAACCCGATTTGATTTCAACGCAAGCCACGCCATCAGCCATCAAAGCATCAAGGCGCGGCAGGCTTTGCGCAAACAAGTCATCTTCAGTAGCGGCGCGGGTTTGCTGCACGCTCGATAAAATCCCGCCACCGGCTTTAGCAATGTCGGCATAGCTTACGCCACGCAAGCGCTGCTCGAATTCTTCCGCGCGATTACCGGCAAACACCAGATGCGTATGGCAATCGATCAAGGCCGGCGTTAGCCATGCGCCTTTGGCATCAATCACATTTTCTGCGCCTTCCATGTAGTATTGTGCATTGTCATGTTCATGGCCGATGTAGATAATTTTTCCGTCACGCCATGCAATGCAGGAATTGCGAATAATGCCATAATCCGAGCCAATCAGTGTGGCGAGGTTAGCATTGATGATGGCACCGTGTTTGGCGCGAAGGTGGGTGCTCATTTCACAACGCCTACGTGTGCATAATGCGCATAATCCAAACCGATTTCCTGCATGATGGCCTGCGAATGCTCAGCCAAGTGAGGCGGCGCACGCGTGTACTGCACCGGTGAATCGCTTAGCTTTAATGGGCTGGCAATCATCGGAATGCCGTCTTTCATCACCACATTGCCATTGCTTTGGGCCAGTTCGCTGTGCAGGGCTTGTTTCACACTGTTGATGGGCGCACACGGAATGCCCTGTTGTTCAAACTCCGCCAACCAATGTGCCACCGGCTGTGTGCTGAAAATACGTTGTAAATTCTCGGTAACTAGTTGCCGGTTTAATACCCGCTGTGCATTGCTGCAAAAGCGCGCATCGCTAATCCACTCGGCATGGCCAATGCATTGGCACAAAGCCTGCCAGAGTTTTTCATTGCCAACCGTAAGCACGAAGGATTGATCGCTAGCGCGAAAGGCTTGATAGGGCACTATGCTGGCGTGTTCATTGCCATAGCGCGGCGCATCTGTGCCAGTGAATAAAACGCTGGCGCCAATATTGGCCAGCCACGCCAATTGCGTGTCGAATAAAGCGATGCTGACCTGCTGGCCATGCCCCGTTTGTTGACGTTGCAGCAAAGCCGCCAGAATGGCAATGGTGGCGTTATGTCCAGCCGCTAAATCCACCACCGCCACCGCCACTTTGTTCGGTTCGCCATCGCGCGCGCCAGTGATCGACATCAAGCCGGCTTCGGCCTGAATCGCGTAATCGTAGCCCGCGCGTTGGGCATCGGGGCCAGTGCGGCCATAGCCGGAAATTGAGCAGTAAATAAGTTTCGGGTTTATCGCGCGCATAGCCTCATAGCCCACGCCTAATCGCTCGGCAGTACCGGTACGAAAATTTTCAATCAGCACATCGGCTTCAAGCACTAAGGCGCGCATCAGCTCGGCGCTTTCGGGTTTGTGCAAATCAATACAGATTGAGCGTTTGTTGCGGTTGGCGCAGGAAAAATAGGCGGAAATATCACCAATAAACGGCGGCCCCATGCCACGCGTGTCGTCGCCATCGAAGGATTCAATTTTGATTACCTCAGCGCCCAAATCGGCTAGCATCATGCCGCACCACGGCCCGGCTAAAACGCGTGATAAATCCAGTACTTTAACCCCAGTTAATGCCGACATAATTTCTCGCTTACAATACACCGATGGATAAACTCATTTTACCCGCAATTGCCAATACCCACAGCCATGCCTTTCAACGCGCGATGGCCGGCCTAACCGAACACCGCAGTGCCGCGCAAGACAGCTTCTGGACTTGGCGCGAATTGATGTATCGATTTGCCAGCCGTATTACTCCCGAACAGCTGTATGCCATAGCCGCACAGGCGTATGGCGAAATGCTGGAAGCGGGGTTTACCCACGTATGCGAATTCCATTATCTGCATCATCAGCCTAATGGCAGGCCATACGACAATCCGGCTGAAATGTCGCAAGCCATTATTCGCGCCGCCGAAGATGCCGGTATTGGTTTAACGCTGTTGCCGGTTTTGTATCAAACCGGTGGTTTTGATGGCCGTGGCTTGAATGATACGCAAAAGCGCTTCGCACACAGCACCGAGGATTTTTTAACGCTAATTGAAAGCTTGCAAAAACAAGAAAGCCATTTACTCAAAATTGGCGTAGCTTTGCATAGTTTGCGCGCGGTGCCCGAACATAGCTTAAGCGAATTGCTGCCGATTCTTGCTAAGAAAAAACTGCCTGTGCATATTCATATTGCCGAGCAAGCCGCCGAAGTGAACGAGTGCCTAGACATCCGTGGCGCGCGCCCTGTGCAGTGGTTGTTGGATAATGCTGAGGTGAATGAGCAATGGTGCTTAGTGCATGCCACGCACATTGATGCTAAAGAATGTAAAGCCTTGGCAAAATCGAATGCGGTGGTATCCATCTGCACCACAACCGAAGCGAATTTAGGCGATGGTTTTTTCCCGTTTAAAGACTACACAAAACACGCGGGCCGCTGGGCAGTGGGCACCGATTCGAATGCCTCGGTGTCGCTGGTGGAAGAGCTGCGCTGGTTGGAATATGGCCAGCGTTTGAAACATCAGCAGCGCAATATGGCTGCCACCAAACAACAAGCTAACGTGGGCGCAGCCTTGCTACAAGGCGCAATGGATGGCGGCTGGCAAGCCAGCGGCGTTGAAGCGCGCGATGATGAAATTGTGCTAGATGCCGAAGCACCGGCTTTGTATCACAGCACATCAGAAAATCTTGCAGATCGATTTATTTTTGCCGGTAATCGGCCCTGTATTCGCACGGTAAAATCACTCGGCTTGGTGCGCGTTGAAGAAGGCCAGCATGTGTTTCGCCGGCCCTTTGAAGCGGCGTATAAATTGGCGTTGGGGCAATTGTTAGATGCATCATGAAACCCCACAACATGCTAAAAGTAGGTTGACCAATTGATTACGCGCTTGCCACGATGGGTGCTTTTATATGCGTGGATTTTGGCGTTTATGGCAGGCATTATTAATGTGGTGGGCTTCATGAGTTTTGAGCATCAAGCCATCACGCATTTAACCGGCACCACCTCAATGCTTAGCGCCGCAATTGCCAATGCAGACGTAACGTTGGCGCTGCACTTACTGTGCATTATTGGGTCGTTTTTTCTAGGCGCGGTGGTTAGTGGCATAATTATCCGTGATAGTACCTTAAAGCTGGGCTTGCGCTATGGCGTGGCTTTGTTGATTGAATCGGCGGCCTTGGTATTGGCAGTGTATTTTCTTAAGCAACAATCACCCATCGGCATCTATCTGGCCGGTGCAGCCTGCGGCTTGCAGAATGCCATGGCGTCAACGTTCAGCGGCACGGTAATCCGCACCTCGCACGTCACCGGTATGTTCACTGATTTAGGTATTTTTCTTGGCCATTATGTGCGCGGTGTGGCGATTGAGCGTCGTCGGCTTATTTTGAGTGTAGTGGTTATTTCAGGATTTTTTATTGGCGGTATTTCAGGTGCGTTTGGTTTTGGCGTGTGGCATTTTTCGGTGCTGTATGTGCCGGCGCTGATCGCTTTTGCATTGGCCCTTGTTTATGGGTATTATCGACGCAAGCATTCCGCTATTTCCTGAGAAGGAGAACACCTATGTTCAGTTTTGTATTAGCTGCTGTTTTAAGCCAAGCACCCGCCGTAGCTCCGGTAAGCCCCGTAACGCCTGTGGCGGAAGTTGTGGCTACTTCTGAGCCAGCACCTGCCGTTGCGCCGGTGCCAGACGCAAACGCCGTGAAAGACGGCAAGAAAGTGGCTAAAAACGAAGGCCGCGAAGGCTGTGTTGAACAAACCGGCTCGCGCATCAAACGCCGCGACAAAGCAACCTGCAACAATGGCCGTTCCATTAGCCAAGAAGACATTGAACGCGCGGGCGGGCAGTTTGGCCCGTCAATAGCACCTCCCATTCCTGCGGCGGCAGGGCATTGATGTAAGAAGCGCTTATACTAGTGGGCATCCCAATGGAGCCCACTATGCCCAACTCTCGTTTTGATGCATCGCGCGAAATCCGTGCCCCACGTGGCAATACGCTGAACTGCAAATCGTGGCAAACCGAAGCCGCCTTCCGCATGATTCAGAATAATCTGGATGCCGAAGTGGCGGAAAACCCGAAAAGTTTGGTGGTGTATGGTGGCATTGGCCGCGCCGCCCGCGATTGGGCGTGCTATGACAAAATTCTGGAAACGCTAAAAGAATTAAACGACGACGAAACTTTGCTGATTCAAAGTGGTAAACCGGTCGGTGTGTTTCCCTCGCACCCCGATGCGCCGCGCGTGTTGTTGGCTAATTCTAATTTAGTGCCACACTGGGCGAACTGGGAACACTTCAACGCGCTCGATAAAAAAGGCTTGATGATGTACGGCCAGATGACCGCCGGTTCGTGGATTTACATCGGCTCGCAGGGCATTGTACAGGGCACCTATGAAACTTTTGTGGAAATGGGCCGCCAGCATTACGGCGGTGATTTAACCGGCAAATGGATTCTCACTGCCGGCCTTGGCGGCATGGGCGGCGCACAGCCACTCGCTGCCAGCATGGCCGGTGCCTGTTCGCTGAATATTGAATGCCAGCAGTCGCGCATTGATATGCGCATCAAAACCCGTTATGTGGATGAGCAAGCTGATGATCTGGACGACGCCTTGGCACGCATCGAAAAATACTGCATTGATGGCCAAGCAAAATCCATTGCCTTGCTTGGCAATGCCGCAGAAATATTGCCTGAGTTAGTCCGCCGTGGCGTGCGCCCCG
>JAYTVJ010000127.1:0-3761 GCA_043744535.1 Arenimonas sp. | reverse complement strand
ATCACAACAGCGTCAGGACGCAGTGTGTCTTTATCGAAATCGAAGTTAACGCCTTTCAAATCGATGGTCAGTTTCACTGGGCAACCGTCGGCACCGATGGTTTGACCAGCAGCTGAGCCTGGGCATTTATCGTTGCAATCGTTGACGCCATCACCATCAGCATCTTGGGTGTCGCAAGTGATTGGCGCAGCGACCACTGGAACAGGCAAGTTGCCCAATTTCACCAGCAAGGAAGCGGCGGCGTAGTAATCCATAAATGTGCCGTTTGAGTATGGATAAAAATCAGATGCGGTAATTTGTGGCTGAACATCTCTCGCATCGTAGCTGTCGCTGTCGTAACGCACGCCCGCTTCAATACGGAAATCAACGCGTTTACGGCGATCTGATTCAAGACCAACACCGGCTTTAGCAGCCCAATCGGTGCCATCACGCGAATCAGATGTGCTAAATGTTTCGTCTTCGTGGCGAGTTGCGCCTAAGCCAAAAGCCAAGTACGGATCCCATGTACGGCCTTCTTTAACAAAGAAGTAGCGGCCAGTAACAAAAACGGAAGTCAAGGTCCAATCGCTATCGCCATTGATAGGATCGATATCGATGGTTGGGGTGGCGCGATCTACCGATAATTCCAAGCCAAAGTTTGGTGTAAAACGCTTACCAATACCTAAGCCAAGTAATTCGGAGTTCGATGTGCCGCGATCATCATCCGTACCCAAAACACCGACTGTGCCGGAGAGGTACCAACGATTGTCAAACTCTTGCGCAGAAGCTGTTTGCGCGAATACAACTGCACCTAAAAGTGCTAAACCAAGTAAATTCTTTTTCATCTTAGAAATCTCCATTTTTTAAGTTGGATACAAAATTACATTCGAAACAGGCGTTAAATAATTAAACCCATATACCGTAACGACCGCTTTCCCGCCCCAATCGTTAACGCTAAAATAACACTACTGCAAAAAAAAGCAAGCCTATTTTACAAATGCTTGCATATAGTGAGGTTTGATTAGCATGAATATTATTACCCCGCAGTAATTTATTTTATATTTGCAGGAATTGCCAAATGGGGTGTTTTAACTAACTTTAGTAATTTTAATAGTTTAGGCAGCTATTTCACCTAATTTTTGACTATACTGCAAAGTATGGTGGCTAAAAAGTGCCATTCCTACAAACCCTTTCGCTAAGACACCCACATGATGAGTAATTCTGA
Organism: Arenimonas sp.; assembly: GCA_043744535.1. Classification (GTDB taxonomy): domain Bacteria; phylum Pseudomonadota; class Gammaproteobacteria; order Xanthomonadales; family Xanthomonadaceae; genus Arenimonas. Next base: position 2,557 of record JAYTVJ010000127.1, on the reverse strand, counting down.
ATACCCTTATTTATTCTCTGAGCTTGACTTGGGCTTTTGCACCCTACCCAACCGCGTGCTCATGGGCTCGATGCACACCGGTCTTGAAGATAAGCGTTCAGATTACCCCAAATTAGCAGCCTATTTCCGTGAGCGAGCTGAAGGCGGTGTGGGATTGATGGTGACAGGCGGTATCTCACCAAATATTCGCGGCTGGCTTGCGCCATTGGGAGGCAAATTGAGCTGGCGCATGGAAACTGGGCGCCACAAGCTAATTACCGAAGCTGTGCATTCGGCGGGCAGCCGCATTGCCATGCAGATTTTGCATGCTGGCCGTTATGGTTACCACCCCTTTTCGGTTTCTTCTGTGGCTAAAAAAGCACCGATTAATCCTTTCACCCCAAAAGCGTTAAGTGCGCGCGGCATAGAATCCACCATTCGCGACTATGTGCAAAGCGCGGTATTGGCGCGAGAAGCGGGCTACGACGGCGTTGAAGTGATGGGCTCTGAGGGCTATCTGATTAACCAATTTGTTTCACCGCAAGTCAATAACCGTGATGATGCATGGGGCGGCAATGCCGAAAAACGCCGACGCTTCGCTGTTGAAATTGTGTCTCGCATGCGCGAAGCTGTTGGCCCAGATTTCATCATTATCTATCGTTTATCTATGCTTGAACTAGTTCCAGAAGGCTTGAGTTGGGAAGAAATTGTGGCGCAAGCCAAAGCCATTGAAGCAGCTGGCGCGACGATAATTAATACCGGCATTGGCTGGCATGAGGCGCGCGTGCCAACTATCGCGACCTCTGTACCGCGCGCAGCGTTTGCTTCAGTAACCGCTAAGCTCAAGCCGTATGTGCGCTTGCCATTGGTGGCCACCAATCGCATTAATATGCCAAGCGTTGCCGAACATATTCTAGCTAATGGCCAAGCCGATATGGTCTCTATGGCGCGGCCATTGTTGGCCGATGCGCAATGGCTGAATAAAGCGAAATCCGGCAATACTGCGCTTATCAATACCTGCATTGCCTGCAATCAAGCGTGTCTTGATCACGTATTCGAACATAAAAAGGCTGGCTGTTTGGTTAATCCGCGTGCCTGCCGTGAAACCGAGCTTAACTACCTTGCAACAGAAACGAAAAAGCGTATCGCGGTGGTGGGTTCCGGACCGGCCGGATTATCTTTCGCCAGCGTTGCGGCGGAACGCGGACATCGCGTTACAGTCTTCGATAGCGCATTAGAAATTGGCGGACAATTCAACTACGCCAAGCAGATTCCCGGCAAAGAAGAATTCAGCGAAACACTGCGCTATTTCACACATCTGTTAGCCAAACATGCTGTTGAGGTAAAACTTGGCCATACAGCAACTGCCGAGGAACTTCAGCAGGCAGGATTTGATGAAATCATTTTGGCCACTGGCATCACGCCACGAAGCTTGCGTTTAAAGGGCAGCGACCACGCAAGTGTATTGAGCTATTTGGATGTGTTGCGCGATAAAAAGCCGGTCGGTAAATCGGTGGCTATTATCGGTGCTGGCGGCATTGGCTTTGATGTTGCCGAATACTTGTTGCACAAAGAATCATCCACGCTTGATGTAAAACAATGGATGCAGGAATGGGGCATTGATCCGAGCTTTGAAAGCAAAGGTGGGCTGTTGCCGCCGAAACCGCACGCCCCTGCTCGGCAAATTTGGCTATTGCAACGAAGCCCTGGAAAACCCGGCGCGCGCTTAGGCAAAACCACCGGCTGGATTCATCGTGCGGCGCTAAAAATGGGTGGCGTGCAGGCGTGGGGTGATATTGAATATCTGTCCATTGACGATGCTGGCTTGCACATTAAGAAAGATGGTGTGGAGCAAACCCTTGCCGTTGACAATATTATTATCTGTGCCGGACAAGAACCCAATCGCACTTTGCACCAACAACTAACTGACTTAGGCCTAAAAACGCATTTGATTGGCGGTGCCGATATTGCCTCTGAACTTGATGCTAAACGTGCCATCGCGCAAGGTGCGGAGTTGGCGGCTGGGATTTAATCTAAGTTGGGCTGCAAAGCCCAACTTGTTCATCACATATCAGCAGGCACACGCACATGCCCTTCCATCAGCACGCGCGCACTGCGACTCATGACTGCCTTGCTGACGGTCCACTGCCCATCGTGCTCAATAACATCAGCGCCAACGCGCATCATGCCTGAAGGATGGCCGAAGTTCACAAGCGCGCGCTTGCCACCACCCGCTGCTGAATTCACGATGGTGCCAGGCACAGCCGCCGCCGCGGCAATCGCTACCGATGCGGTTCCCATCATCGCGTGATGTAATTTTCCCATCGACATAGCGCGCACCAGTAGGTCAATATCATCAGCAGAGACAGACTTTCCGCTGGATGAAACATAATCTTTTGGCGGTGCAACAAACACCAACTTCGGTGTTAGCGGCATTTTTGCTGCTTGCACCACATTCTCGACCAAGCCCATTTGCACTGCTGCATGCACACGAATTGCCTCGAGTTTTGCCAGTGCTGCTTTGTCCTCGTTAATCGCATTCTGTAATTCGGTGCCGTTATAACCAAGCGCGGTTGCT
>JAYTVJ010000126.1:0-13259 GCA_043744535.1 Arenimonas sp. | reverse complement strand
GATTTTTCTGTTTCCTGTAGGAATTTGGAATGGGCGTTAACTCTATTCCACAATGCCGCCACAAATGAAATGGTTAGAAACGAGGAGATGATTGAAACATTCAGCCATACCGAATCATTTAACCATAGGCTAACTGCAGAACTCAGTGCCGCGCCAGTAGCCGAGGCTAATGCCAGCCAGCGAACAAGCACAGTGCTTTTAGGCATGTCGTTGGGATTTGTCATGCTATAAAACCGATTGGTCGAAGCCAAAGTCTAAATGGGTATTCGCCGATTGCACTAAGTTGCCTTGAATGTAATCAATGCCGCTCACCCATAATGTGGCGGCCGTTTGCGCGTCTTCTACACTGTGTCCTATCACCTCAACGCCGTGTCTATGCGCTCTGTCGACCAATAATTTTATTTGGTCGCGCACGGCTTGAGATGCTGAGCCTGAAGTAAATTTATGCGCCAGCTTGACGTAGCTAAGTGGCAGGCTTTCCAATAAATTGGATTCATCATTTTTAGGATTGTAGCGGCTAAGGCAGAATTGAATGCCGGAATAAATCAGTGCTTGGCAGAAGTCATGGATTGATTTTTGGTTTAATAGCGCATCATCGTGATTAATTTCAATCACCAAGCAGCTGTCTGGTATTTTATTGGCTTTCAGCAGATTTTTCAGCCAAGACAGTTGTTCTGAATCAAGCAGCGTGACATTCGATTGATTGACAAATAATTTCATTTCATTGTGTGCGCTAGCTTGTTCGGCAATGGTGGCCGTTGCTTTGCTAACTGACCAGCGGTCAATAGCAACAATCAAATTGCTTTTCTCAGCAATGGGAATAAATTCAGCTGCTGGAATTATTTGGTCATTTTCATCAGTCATGCGTAGCAGTGTTTGGAATTGCTTTTCATCGCTGCCAGCTACTGCAACAATGGGCTGGTATACATGCGACAACACGTGGCTTAGGTTTGATTTGTTCAGTAAGTTAATGATTCGTTGTTCTTTTAACATTTCACCGCTGGACTGCGGTTGGTAAATCAAAATACCTGAGGCTTCGGCGCGGGCATTGCGCACCGTGCGTTCAGCAGTGGTGATGAGTAAATCGCTGTTATCGCCATGTGCAAAGTGGCAAATACCAATTTGAATACGCGGCTCAATAACATGCTCTTGAATGGTAAATTTCTGCGCCATTAACTGCTGACGTATTTTAGCGGCTGCTGAATGCAACGCACTATCGGAACAATCGCCTTGATAAATCATAACGAATGCGCCATCACCGAAGCGAGCCACCGGATACGCAGCGCAGGTTTTTACAAGAAATTGCGAAAACTCTTTCAACAAGCTTTCAAGCGCCGACAAACCAAGCCGGTCTTTGAGCAAATTGAAGCCGTTTAATTCGATATACATCAAGGCATGACTAGTGCTATTGCTGTCTTTTTTCAATAAATCCAGCATATCTGTACGGTGCAATAATCCGCCATTGGTGTTGGCAGCTTGTGTTGCCGCTTGGGTGCCTAGTTGCATTGAACGATGCCGCTTGATACGATTTTGCACTGCCGCAATAAGCCGGCGTGGTCGTATCGGTTTGGTCAGGAAATCATCGCCGCCTGCTTCCAATGCATCCATTTGTTTTTCTTCATCGGATTCGCCAGATAAAAACACAATCGGGGTATTTTGGAATTGCGCTGAGCCGCGGATTAATTCGGTCAGCTCAATGCCGTTGGCATTGGGCAAATACATATCCATTAGGATTAAATCGGGCTTGAAGTCATCGATGGTGACGAGTAAATTCTCTGCGCTAAGCAATACCTTGGTGCTGATTTCGGCATTGCGCAGAATGCCTTCAGCAAACATGGCTTGCGAGCGGTCATCTTCAACAATCAGCACGCGGAATTGTTCGGCCTTGCCAAATTTTAACAGCTGGTCGATATGTGCAACCAAGGTATTGGCATCTGTGCTCTGGCTATACACGGCATCGAAAATGGCATTGGCTGGGCGCGCGGCCATTGTGGTGTCCTCATCAGCGCTTATTTGCACGGCAATTAAGGGCTTGCTGCTGGTTTTTTTATACTCACCAATCACAGACTGCAGGAGTGCTGAATTTTTACTATAGCTGGCATCAACCAGCACCAAATCGGCGGGCAGTGCCAGTAACAGTTCTTGCAGCTCAAGCTCAGCGCTTAAAAGCTCAACATCAAAGCCATGCTTTTCGAGCAACTGATCAAGCTGGATAGATAAGGCGCTGTAGTCGGATAAGTGATAAATGCGTAAGTGTTTTGCGGGAGTATGCATATCGTGTGCCACGGATGTTGGCTCGGAAGAGGGTGCGATGTGGCTTGGCATGGTAGGTGTCTTTGGCAGCGGTGCTTCTGGGGCTACACTTGCAAGTGGCTCGTGGGTGCTCAAGGCCTGGCTTGGCATGGCATCTTCCGACCACTGACGCCAATAGGCTTTTGGAGGCGTTTCGGCGCGCATAAGGCCGCTATGTTGCACAACCTCTACGGCGCTTGCTTCCGTATTGGGTTTGCTATCAGCGCTTTCGTTAAGGGTTAAGTCTTGGCTTAGAACGCTGAGTTGGGCTGTTTGGCCGCTATCGGGGAAATGCGTCGTGTCAATGCACTGCGTGAGCACATGAATGATATTGCTGATTGATTGCTGCGCACTACTGCCCAGCTGGCCACTGAGCATTTGTAAGCAGTCTTGCAGATCGTCGCGCAATAAACACATGGCATTTAAATCCCAATGCCCCACGCAAAAACCGGCTAAGCGCTGCCCAAGACTGCTCAAAATTTGAGTCTGACGAAAGTTGCCAGGCTCCATAAAAGTATTCATCACGGGTATCCCATACGCATAGTACACGCCCTATGGCTTATTATGCCCATATTCTAGCAAGGCTGCTAGTTGCTCTGGGTTATTAACACAACTGTAACGGGCAGTAACCGCTATAATAGTAGGCTTGAAGCAAGGCGTGGGAGCTCTGTTGTGGCTATTCAAAATAAAGATCTGCCCCGTTTCACCATCCGTGCGGATAAACCGTATGTGAAGCGAATCTTGCTGCTGTTGGCGCTATTATGGATATTGCTGGCCTTGGCGTATGTTTGGTTATTTATTCAAAGCACAGAATCAAATGCCCACAGCTTAAAAACACGCTTAGCAACTAGCCAAGACAGCGAACAGCAAGCTGTTGACGAATTAAAAGTCATGAAGCAGGAACTGGCCAATAGCAAGCGCTCAGAATTTATTTCGCGCACCGCCAATAATCAAATTCAAACAGCGCTTGCTGAAAAAGATGAACAAATTGCTGGATTAAAAGCAGACCTTGATTTTTATGAGCGCTTGGTCGGTTCATCGGGCCGACGGCACGGCCTACTTGTGCATAATGCCGAGTTTGCAAAAGCCAGCGATGGCGCATGGCAATATGCCATCACCTTAACCCAAAATATCAATCGTGGCGGCATCACCTCAGGCCAAATGCGTTTTGATGTGGATGGCGTGAGCGATGGAAAATTAAAAACAGTTAGCTGGGCGAATTTGCTGCAAAAGCCGAATGCGCCAAATCAAGCGTTTTCTTTCCGCTATTTTCAATTGTTGGAGGGTAGCGTGATGCTGCCCGTTAACTTTACCCCGCAGCATATTCGCGTAAGCTTGAAAGGCCCATTTGGTACAATCGAGAAAGTGTTTGATTGGCAACCAAAACCGTAAATAGTGTGTCCGTATTCATTAAGATTTGGAGAGTAGTGTGTTTGATAACAAGAAAACAAAATTGTCGGCGCTTGGTTCCGATAAAGTCGAAACCATCATCGGCAAACGCGTCGTTATACATGGCGATATCAACTTTGCTGGCGGCTTATATATTGAAGGCAAAGTGCTTGGCAAAGTGTTGGCTGAAAGCGGCGCCGATTCTTTAATTACGTTGGCCAAAGAAGGCTGTGTTGAGGGCGAGATAAAAGCGCCGCAAGTGGTTATTTCAGGGCGCTTAATTGGCGATGTCTATTGCTCGGAACGCGTTGAATTAACCGAAACTGCCCATATACAAGGTAATATCCATTATAAATTGATTGAAATCACCGCTGGCGCTACGGTCAGTGGCCAATTGGTTCACGATGTTCCTCCCGCGTAAGCACCTTGGCGAAAATCATGAATAGCCCTACCTACCAAACCGTTGCAGCACCGTTGAACTTCACCGCCAGTGCGGCAGCCAAAGTGGCAAGCCTAATTGCAGAAGAAGCCAACCCAGCGCTTAAGCTACGCGTTTATATCAGTGGCGGTGGCTGTTCTGGGTTTCAATACGGCTTTAGCTTTGATGAACAACAAGAACAAGAAGATTTAGCCATTTTGCGCGATGGCGTGACGCTGATTGTGGACCCACTGAGCTTGCAGTATTTAATGGGCGCTGAAGTGGATTACCGAGAAAGCTTGCAGGGTTCGCAGTTTGTTATTCGCAACCCGAATGCCAAATCAACCTGCGGCTGTGGCAGCAGTTTTAGCGTGTGATGACAATGCCAAACTTCGCATTCCGGCATGAGGGCTTAGATCGCGCAGAACATTTGCGCACTCAACCACAAAGCCTGGATAAGCTTTGGTCGCACGCGCATGTGTTGGTTTTAAATGAAAAAGGCGAAGCCTGCTGCGCGCATGCCGAGCAGATTTTTTATGCCGGTGAAAAACTCTCGCTACGCCGCCCAGAGCAAGCCACTTTCCTTGGTCTGCAAGGCGAGCAGGGCTATTTTGCTATTAGCCTAAATGCCATTAACGCCGCACCGGGTCTTACCGTGAATATTCGGCTGGCAGGCAACACCTGGAATGCGTTGCATGCCAGCATTTTCGCGCAAGCTAAAGCACTGTTGCATTGGCAGGCGCAATCCGAGTTTTGTGGCCGCTGTGGCACGCTGATGGATTTAAAAGTGGCTGGCTATAGTGCAAGTTGCGGGGCCTGCGGATTGCTCGCCTATCCGCAAACGCACCCCGCGGTAATTATGTGCGTGAATGACGGCGAGCGGGTTTTGCTTGGCCGACAAGCCATTTGGCCTGAAAAGAAATGGTCGTTATTGGCCGGATTCGTTGAGCCGGGTGAAACCCCAGAACAAACGGTGGTTCGCGAAACCTGGGAGGAAGCTGGTGTTAAGGTTGAGCGCGTGGCATACGTTACCTCTCAGCCTTGGCCTATGCCCATGGCGCTGATGCTTGGCTTCAATGCCTATGCGCCTTACCAAACGGTGACGGTGAGCGAGGAACTGCAAGCCGCGCGCTGGTTTAGCGCCGCTGAAATTCGCAGCTTAGTAGCAAGCGGTGAAATGGAGTTACCCGACAAAATGTCGATTTCTCATTATTTGCTGCAATCTTGGCTGGACAGCGTTAACGGGGCTGCCTGATTTTTGGCATACTAGCGGCTAAAGGAGAGCGAAGATGACCTGGACAGTAATGGCAGTAATAGCCGCCTTGATTATTGGCCATGCCATGCCGCAGGTTAGCCAATGGCGCAACTTTAGCTGGTTCGAACGCTGGCTTGAATACCTGCAGCAGCAATTTTTCGCCAAACAATTCTGGCGAAGCGGCAATGCCTTGTTGCTTAGCATTGCCTTGCCTGCCGTGGCCTTATGGCTACTGGTGTTTTGGCTGGATGGATTTTTCGCCTTCATAGTGGCCTTGGCCGCCATGCTATACACATGGGGCCCGCGCGATTTAGACCTAGATGTAAATAGCATTATCAACGCGGCCAGCTTAGAGGAAAAAGAAACTGCCGCCAAAGCCTTGTATGAAGAAGGCCAAGCGGTGAGTTTGGAAGGCCCGGTGGCGGTTGCTGCTGTCTTTGAAAATGCATTAACACGCTGGTTTGCGGTGTTGTTTTGGTTTTTGCTGTTAGGCCCAGCCGGCGCCTTGGCCTATCGCTTGCTATACCTGCAAGTGCACCACAAGCACGACATGGCGCTGCCTAGCGAAATACAAGAATTTGCCAAGAAAGCGCTGAACATAGCGCATTGCCCGCCTGCGCATCTTATGGTATTCGCGATGGCCTTGGCCGCCAATTTCGATAAAGTCATCAACGTATGGCGCGAGTGGTATCAACACGGTGGCCTGCGTTTCGACTACAGCTTCCTCGCCACAGCCGCCACCGTTAGCGTGGCCTCTGAATTGGCCGATGAAGCAGCCGATGCTGACGACGGCCCTGCCAGCGCACCGGCACTGCTTGAATTGCGCGACGCGATGAGCCTAGCGTGGCGTATGTTGCTGCTGTGGCTTGGCTTATTGGCGGTGTTTGTGTTGGCGGGTTTGGTGAATTAGGCCGCCCAGCCTATCAGCTCTTCTTTCGACTAAATCGAATACCTAGGCGCTGTAGGAAGAACAGCGGAACGGCGAAGATTACCAGCCACATCAGTGAATCGCTGAGCCAGCCGCCCCAGCTTTTTAGGTCGTTGCCTTCAGGTGGAATGGTGATGAAGAGCAGCACAAACACCAGCAAAAGATAAAACAGCACAAGGCTAACCCAGCCGCCTATATTGTGTGGAATGAACAGCAGGAAAGTTTTCTGGTAATTTTTTCCTTTCGATAATACCGAATGCTGCTCAGACTCAATAATAAACTGCGACAGACGGCTTCTGAGGCTATCTAATTCCTGCGAGGTTTCGAGTTTTATGGCTTCAAGCCGCTGCGGGGTGCATACCGGTTCCTGTGCTTTGAACCATGCGTTTAAGAAAGCGATGCGGCGCTCGGCTAAGTTAATCTCGTCTTGGTATTTGGCCTTGATACTGCGTTTTTCTAGCCAAGCAATAAAGCTGCCGACTGTGGTGCCAAGCAGTCCAACTAGGGTGATTGCGGTCATCAGTGTTTCGAAAAATGGCTTATTCCAATCTGCGTCCATATCCCCCCCTGGCTTTGGCGCTATCTAATCGTATGCCAACGGATATTGGCTTTTATGCATTCACGTTTAGATTAGCATAGCTTGCTGTTACAAGCGTTGTAGCGCTGATAACCGCTTGATTATTCAATGTGCGACAGCGCACCGATAAATACAATTTGCTGCATTATGATGGCTCTACGAAATCGCACTTGCGCTTTCGCGTTAGCCTCTAGACGGCGCTCAGATTCGATTGACTGAACGTGTATAGCCTTTCACTTTTTGAAACCGCACGCAGCTTGTGTGCTTGGAGAAATACATATGAAACAGAGTAAATTCAGCCTTATCGCCATCGCCATTGTTGCTTCGTTATTAAGCACCGTTGCGGTTGCGCAAAACAGTAACTACAACGATGGCCGTTATGACAACAACGATGGCCGTTATGACAACAACGATGGTCGTTACGATAACAACAACGATGGTCGCTACGACAATAACAATAATTCACGAAACCTGTATGCGCAAGTAATCAGCGTACAACGTGTTAACAACCGCTATGCGTCGTATCAACATCAAGAATGCTGGAATGAGCAAACCAATAACTACGACAATAACTATTACCGTGATAGCAGTGGCCGGTTATATCGCAGTGACAGCCGCGGCAATGTAGGCGGCACCGTGCTGGGTGCATTAATTGGCGGCGCGTTGGGCAATCAAGTAGGTAAAGGTGATGGCCGAACTGCGGCAACCATTGGTGGCGCCGTTATTGGCGGCGCAATCGGCAATAGCGCAAACCGTGGTGACGGCTATGATCGTTATTCCGACAGTTCAAATACGGTTCGTCGCTGCCGCACAGTAAACGACAATAACGATAATCGTAATAATTATAATGGCTACAACGTAACGTACCGCTACGGCAACCAAACTTACCGTTCATACATGAACAGTAACCCAGGCCGAAGCATTCGCGTTGCGGTTAATGTACAGCCAATCAATTAATTGTTGATGGCATGTAGCCATGAAAAAGGAGCCGTAATGGCTCCTTTTTTTGGTTTAAGCCCATTTACCGCGCAGTGTTTTAACTTTTATTTCCAAATCAGCTGCTTTGGCGATATCGCCTGCAACCGGCGTATCCGCAATCACCGCAATGTGTGCGCGAAGGCGGCCCGGAATGCGCCAATACGATTTCACCCCTTTGCGGCTGAAGATACTGGCCCACATGCCTTGAATAGCCAGTGGCACAACTGGTACGGCGCGCGCAGCTAAGATGCGCTGCATGCCATTTTTGAATGCACCAATCTCGCCATCGGTGGTTAATCGGCCTTCCGGAAAAATACAGACCAACTCGCCCTCCGCCAGCGCTTTATCCACTTCCTCAAAGGCGTGTTGCATCAGTTCGGCATCTTCATGCTTGCCAGCAATGGGAATGGCCCGAGCGGCTTTGAATGCCCAGCTACTAAGCGGCGCATTGAAAATTTTGTAATACATAACGAAGCGAATGGGCCGTGGAATGGCACTGCTTAAAATCAATGCGTCCATATAGCTCACATGGTTGCAAACCAGCAACGCTGGGCCTTCATCAGGCACATGTTCTTCAACACCGCGAACATCAATGCGGTACATAATGCGGATGTAAATCCAGGCCAGAAAACGCATGAAGAATTCCGGCACAATACTGAAAATATATAAGGCCACTATGGCATTTAAAATGGCAATGCAAAGGTAAAACGTTGGAATACTCCAATGCAGAAGTTTTTGGCTAACAATGCCAAATACTGCCGCCGATACAATAAATGCCGCATTCAGAATATTGGTGCCGGCAATCACCCGCGACAATTCCGATTTCGGCGTGCGGCTTTGTACTAAAGCAAATAAGGGCACTAAATATAAACCGCCAAACAATCCAATTAGCGTCAAATCCAGTAAGATGCGCCAGCTGCCAGCGGCGTGAATAAACGCCATCATGCTTAGGCCGCTATTGGGTGCTAATCCGGTGCGAGCAAAATACAGATCGATGCCGAAAATGCTAATGCCTAATGCGCCAAGCGGCACTAAACCAATTTCTACCGTGCGCAGCGAGAGCTTTTCACACAGCAACGAGCCAATGCCTGTGCCCACCGAAAACACGCCCAAAGCCAGCAAATACAGCGAACTGCCACCGCCTAAATTAATTTCTGCATATACCGGAAGCTGCGCAGTTAATGCGGTGCCAAAAAACCAAAACCATGAAATGCCCAGCACAGAATTAAACACGGCTTTTTGCTTTTTACACAGTTGGATGGCGCGTATACTTTCGGAGATGGGGTTCCAATTAATTTTTAAGTTCGGCGCTGTAGGCTCTGCATTGGGTATAAAGCGCGAGGCAAAATAGCCCACAAGTGCAATGCCAATCACCGCTATAGAAGCAAGAATAGGGCCTTGTTGCTGGTCAATCATTAGGCTGCCGCCAAGCATCATGCCGAACAAAATGGCCAACGATGTGCCGGTTTCAACCAAGCCATTGCCACCGGTAAGTTCTTCAGATCGCAGCGCTTGCGGCAGAATAGAATATTTAATCGGCCCGAACACCGTGGAATGCAGTCCCATCAGAAACAGCACCACCAATAGCAGTTCTGCATGATGACTATAAAAGCCCCACGCAGCAATACACATTACACAAATTTCAAAAAGTTTTACCGCCTTGATGATACGCGTTTTCTCGTATTTTTCGGCAAGTTGGCCAGCTGTGGCGGAAAAGAAAAAGAACGGCAGAATGAATAAAGCCGGCGCCAGATTGGTATACAACGATTGATCAGCAAGGCTTAAACCCATATGCGCGGTAATCAGCACTAGGGTGGCATTGCGAAAAACGTTGTCGTTGAATGCGCCGAGTGCTTGCGTTAAAAAAAACGGCAGAAAGCGGCGTTGCTTGAGCAGTTCGAATTGGTTGTGTGCCATGGCGACGTTTGGTTGAAAAAGCAAAAACCACTATAACGTGAAAAAACTATTCCTGCTCACGTGCAATCGCGCGCCAGCCAATATCCGCGCGGTGGAATTCGCCCAGCCAGCTAATTTGTTCAGCCAGCGCATAGGCGTTGTGTTGCGCTTCTTGCACGGTACTGCCCAAAGCGGTGGCGCACAGCACGCGGCCGCCGCTGGTGAATACTTGGCCGTTTTCTAGTTTGGTGCCAGCATGGAATAGCTTGCTGAATGCGGGCGCTGCTTGATTCAAACCATGAATAACGTCGCCGATGCGCGGCGCGTGCGGATAATTCTCCGCGGCCATCACCACGCCAAGCGCGGGTCTTGGGTCCCAATCAGCGCTAACTTGGTCTAGTCGTTGTTCAATCGCGGCTTCAAGCAATTCGCTTAAATCCGATTGCAAACGCAGCATCACTGGCTGGGTTTCGGGGTCGCCGAAGCGGACGTTGTATTCGATGACTTTTGGATTGCCGGCATCATCAATCATCAGCCCTGCATACAAAAAACCACTGAACGGCATGCCATCAGCAATCATGCCTTGCACGGTGGGATTAACCACCTCGCGCATTACCCGTGCATGTATTTCGGGTGTTACTACAGGTGCCGGCGAATACGCGCCCATGCCACCAGTATTTGGGCCAGTATCGGCATTGCCAACGCGTTTGTGATCTTGGCTGGTGGCCATCGGCAAAGCGGTTTTGCCATCCACCATCGAAATAAAACTGGCTTCTTCGCCCACTAAAAACTCTTCAATAACCACGCGCGCACCGGCTTCGCCGAATTGATTGTTGCCCAGCATATCGGTGATGGCGTCTTTGGCGTCTTGCAAGGTCATCGCCACCACCACGCCTTTGCCAGCTGCCAAACCATCGGCTTTAATCACAATCGGCGCGCCCACATGTGCAACATGGTCGAGTGCGTCTTGTTCATTATCGAACACAGCATAATGCGCGGTAGGAATGTTGTGGCGCTCAAGGAAATCTTTAGCAAATGCTTTACTGCCTTCTAGCTGCGCAGCCGCTTTGCTTGGCCCAAAAATCTTCAAGCCTTGCTGCTGAAATACATCCACTACGCCAAGCACTAAAGGCACTTCGGGGCCCACTAAAGTAAATGCCACTTGCTCAGTACTGGCTAGGGCAAGTAAGCCGTCGATATCGCTAACGCTAATGGCCACATTGCGGCATTTTTGTTCAAGCGCGGTGCCAGCATTGCCTGGTGCAACAATTATCTCGCTCACTCGCGACGATTGCGCCAAGCGCCACGCCAATGCATGTTCACGTCCGCCAGAGCCGATGACAAGGAGTTTCATGTGTGCGCCTTAGTGCCTGAAGTGCCGAACGCCGGTGAACACCATGGCAATGCCGTGTTCATTTGCCGCCTCAATCACTTCATTGTCGCGCATTGAGCCGCCCGGTTGAATCATCGCTTTGATGCCTGCCGCTGCCGCTGCATCAACGCCATCACGGAACGGAAAAAAGGCATCCGAAGCCAACACCGAGCCAAGCACAATTAAGCCTGCTTCATCGGCTTTCAGCGCTGCAATTTTAGCCGATACCACGCGGCTCATTTGGCCAGCACCCACACCAATGGTGCGATGATCTTTGGCATACACAATCGCGTTCGATTTAACGTATTTGGCCACGCGCCAGGCAAATAATAAATCGCCTAATTGCGCGGCCGTTGGCGCAAGCGTAGTCACTACTTTCAATTCTTGTTCGCTCACTTCGCGAATATCCGCGGTTTGCATCAATAAGCCAGAGCCAACGCGTTTGATGTCGATATTATTTTTACCGTCGCCCATCGGAATGCACAGCACACGTACATTGGCTTTTTTCTTGGCGTATTCAAGTGCGCCTTCGGCGTAATCCGGCGCAATCAACACTTCCACAAACTGACGATCAAGAATGGATTTTGCGGTTTCGGCATCGAGCGGGGTGTTGAAGGCAATAATGCCGCCAAAGGCCGAGGTCGGATCGGTGGCATACGCATATTCGTAGGCATCACCCGCATTTTCGCATTCAGCCACGCCGCAGGGGTTGGCATGTTTAACAATCACGCAAGCCGGTTTGTTGAATTGCCGGACACATTCCCAAGCGGCATCAGCATCGGCCAAATTGTTGTACGACAATTCCTTGCCTTGCAGTTGTGTAAACGTGGCTAAGGTGCCCGGCACGGGGTATAAGTCGCGGTAGAACGCGCCGTGTTGATGCGGATTCTCGCCCTAGCGCAGATCCATCATTTTTACGAAATTGCTATTTTGTTGCGCAGGAAACAGCGCTTGCGTTCCATCGTCTTGCAAGGAAGACAGATGATTGCTGATTGATGCATCGTATTGCGCCACGCGATTGAATGCCGCCACCGACAGTGCAAAGCGGGTTTTAGCACACAGCGCGCCCTGATTGGCGTTTAGCTCAGCGATGATTTCTGGGTATTGCGAAGGGCTGGTGGCTACGGCCACACGCGCGAAATTTTTTGCCGCTGAGCGCAGCATGGCGGGGCCGCCAATGTCGATATTTTCAATGATGTCGTCGAAGCTGCTGTTTGGATTAGCTGCCACTTGCTCGAACGGGTACAGATTAAGCACCAGCAAATCTATCGCTTCAATGCCGTGTACGGCCATCACCGCATCGTCTATGCCAGCGCGGCCCAGTAGGCCGCCGTGCACTAAGGGGTGCAAGGTTTTGACCCGGCCGTCCATCATTTCTGGGAATCCGGTGACCTCGCTAACATCGCGAACCGGCAAGCCCGCATCACGCAAGGATTTGGCGGTTCCGCCGGTGGACAGCAATTCAATATTGAGGGCATGCAAAGCCTGCGCTAAATCGAGCAGACCGGATTTATCCGAAACCGACAGTAAGGCGCGGCGTACAGGGTGGCGGCTTTCAGACATACATACACTCCAATCGGGGGCTTAATTATAAACCCTGAGCGCGCTGGAGTGGGGCGGGTTAATCCGTTGAAATGTGGTATTGCAACAATTTCTTGCGCAGCGTGGCGCGATTGATGCCAAGGATATCGGCGGCGCGGCTTTGATTGCCGCGGCAATGCTGCAGTACTTCTTGCAATAGCGCGGGTTCAACTTCAGCCAGTAAGGCTTCATGCAGATTGCTACTTTGCGAATGGCCCATGTCGTGCAGGTAACGGCGCACCACTTTGCTGACCAAATCTTTTAAGGCGGGTTGGTTTTGCGGTGGTGCAGGGTTTGAATGGACTAACTGTAACGTGTTCACGTAGCGCTCGTATTATTTTTTTTGTGGCCGTGTAGTTTAGCGTGATTTGTTTTTTTTTGCATGAATGCATTAGTTGAACTTGAAATGAAATCCTACGGCTTTGCTAGCGGTTTCTTGCAGGGCAATTTCAACAGAAACCAATTGATTGGGTTTTATATCCGAAGCGTGATCTTTATTAAGGTATTGGTTCGGATTAAAACGCCGCAGCGCTATTGTTTGGCCATTAATGTCGGTGAGTGCTAGTTCAATCT
>JAYTVJ010000125.1:0-13589 GCA_043744535.1 Arenimonas sp. | reverse complement strand
CAAAGAACATTTTGCCAAACCCGGAAGTTAAGCCTTTGCGACATTTCGTCTCAAAGTGGTCGCACAGTATGGCAGACCTTTTTGATTTAGTCAATACTAAAAACGCAGAACGTTTTGAGCATTTAACTGGGTATCACCTCAAGGCAATTGCTTGAAGTGAGCTGAACATTATGACGACGACGACACATTTCGTCAACCGTCATTTTCAAAAATGAATACTGAATTCAGTTTAACGGCCCGCTTTGCAGCGCAAATGTCTCGTACTTGCACGCGCCCCGTGAAAGACGATGGTTTTAGGCTATCGAATGATGATTTTACTTGACTTCGCGTACCCTCTCAGTAAATCCTGTGTTTAATTGATAGGAGTTTTTATGCGTCATAGTGTATTTGCTGCAGCTATTCTAAACCTTGCTTTTATTGCTAGCGGTTGTGCTCAGCAAGCGAAAACGCCTTGGGCTGAAATCAAGGGCAAACGCTTTACTATTGAACTGGCCAATACCCCCGAGCTGCGTGAACGCGGACTGATGTTTAGGCGCGAACTGGCTGCTGATGCCGGCATGTTATTTATCCATGATGAAATGAGCCCTGTTGCGTACTGGATGAAAAACACGTATATCCCATTAGATATTTTGTATTTCGACGAAGAAAAGAAACTGGTTTCCGCACAACTCAACGTGTTGCCGTGTGGCGAGCAAGCCCAATGCCCTATTTACCCAAGCGCTGGGCCTGCAGAATATGTGCTTGAAATTAATGCAGGCCTGGCTGAAACACTGCAGTTAAAGCCAGGCGATAAACTCAGCAGCAACGCATTTTCAACCAGTAAATAAAGCACCTTCAGCAGCATTTTTTTAGGAGCATTCCGATGAGTAAAAAATGCCAATTGCCTGCATGGTCATCGTTAGCCACAACGCCAGATTCAGAACTTCGCTTATTCGAAACCAGCCTGCTTATTGCACAGGACGAATACCCCGACATGAATGCTAACGATTACCTTAATTTGGTGGACGATTACGCCACGCGCCTAAAGCAGAGCCTGAAGCATGATTTTGATGTGCCTTCAAAGCTGATGGCTATCAATCATTTCCTGTACAAAGAGCTCGGCTTTAGCGGCAATGAATTCGAGTATAACGATCCGCGTAATAGCTATCTAAACCAGGTATTTGAACGCAAGTTGGGCATACCGATATCTTTAGCGGTGGTGCAGATTGAAGTGATGCGGCGTATCGGTTTACCACTCGATGGCATTTCTTTTCCGGGCCATTACTTAGTTCGGTTTCCCGTTGATGATGGCATTTTAGTGCTTGACCCGTTTAATCAGGGCCGACCAGTGAGCATTGAGGAACTGTGTGAGCGCATTGCGCCGCATATGGATGGGCAAACGCCCACCGAGCAACAGCTGTTTCATGTATTAGAGCCAGCAACAGCACGTGTTACAGCGATGCGCATGATTCGCAACCTGCAAGCTATTTATCAGCAACAAGGTGATTTTGAGCGCGTGGCACGCAGTGCCGACCGGCTACTTAAACTCGCTCCCGACCTACCAGAAGCTTTGCGCGACCGCGGCCTTGCCTATGTACAACTGGGCTACAGCCAGGGCGCACGTGACGACCTTGCGCGCTACCTTCAGCTTCGCTCTGAAGCCAATGACGCCGATGAAATTCGCCAGCATTTAATCGCCCAGAATACAGTTCGGGGCAAGTTGAATTAGTCTTCTAATAACTCAAAATCGGCTTTACCCACGCCACAATCAGGGCAGCACCAGTTTTCATCAACATCTTCCCAGCGCGTGCCGGGCGCAATATTTTCTTCCGGCCAACCATCCGCTTCGTTATACACAAAACCACACACCACGCAAACCCAAAGTCGAAATTCCGTATTGCCCAACATAAAAAACACCTAGAATAGAAAACTGTTGCCATTATATTTCAGCTTGATGAACGCACGGTTAAAAAATTCCAGCGGCCTTTACCTAATTACGCCAGATTACATGGATACGGAAATGCTTTGCGCGCAACTTATACCACTGCTTAAGTGGCCCATCGCTATGCTGCAATATCGAAATAAGACCGCCACAAAAGCGCTTCAGCGCCAACAAGCCGAGCGATTACGCGAGCTAACAACAACCGCGAACGTGCCACTGATTATTAACGATGATTGGCAGCTGGCGCTAGATATTGCAGCCGATGGCGTGCATCTGGGCGCGGAAGATGCCGATCCGCACTGGGTTCGCAAACAACTTGGTGTAGAAATGATTATTGGCGTTTCTTGCTACAACAACTTCGAGCGCGCTCAAACTATGGCTAAATTAGATGTTGATTACTTGGCTTTTGGTGCCATTTTCAGCTCACAGACAAAACCGAATGCACAACATGCTGAACTGAACTTATTGCAAAAAGCCAGGGCGTTGCACAAACCTATTGTCGCTATCGGTGGCATTAGCCCCGATAATAGCGCTGAAGTGATTGCCACTGGCGCTGATTTCATTGCGGTGATTTCCGGCATTTTTGGTGCTCCAAACCCAGAACACGCGCTGATTTCCTACTTAAATACATTCCCAAGGCAAGACACATGAACTTTGATAATAGCCACCAATTATTCCAGCAAGCATTGCCTTTAATGCCGGGCGGCGTGAACTCGCCAGTGCGCGCATTTAAATCGGTAGGCGGCGAGCCATTTTTCGCAAAACGTGCTGAAGGCGCCTATTTGATTGATGTGGATGGCAATCGTTACGTTGATTACATTGGCTCGTGGGGGCCGATGATTGCAGGGCACGCACATCCCGCGGTGATTGATGCGGTGAATACCGTGATGCGCGACGGCCTTTCGTTTGGCGTGCCAAACGCGCTGGAAGTAACTATGGCGCAAACCCTAACGCGCTTAGTGCCAAGCTGCGAAATGGTGCGCATGGTGAATTCCGGCACTGAAGCCACGCTTTCAGCCATACGCTTAGCGCGTGGCGCCACTGGGCGCAATAAAATTGTGAAGTTTGAAGGCTGCTACCACGGCCACGGCGATTCGTTTTTAGTGAAAGCCGGCTCCGGCATGTTAACTTTAGGCGTGCCTACTTCACCGGGCGTGCCAAAAGCCTTGGCCGATTTAACGCTGACTTTAAGCTACAACGATTTTGACGGCGCCACCAAGCTCTTTGCTGAACTCGGCGAAGATATTGCCGGTGTGATTGTTGAACCGATTGTGGGCAATGCCAATTGCATTGTGCCCGCACTAGGCTATTTGCAGCATCTGCGTGATTTATGCACGCAATACGGCAGCATTCTAATATTCGATGAAGTGATGACCGGTTTTCGGGTTGCACTGGGCGGCGCGCAAGCGCTGTATGGCATTACACCGGATCTTTCCACATTCGGCAAAATCATTGGCGGCGGCATGCCGGTGGGTGCATATGGCGGGCGCGCGGATTTGATGCGCCAAATTTCTCCCAGCGGCCCCATTTATCAAGCTGGCACTTTAAGCGGCAACCCGGTGGCGATGGCCGCTGGCTTGGCAACGCTGGAACTGATTCAAGCACCGGGCTTTCATGAGCGCCTTGCAGTGAAAACCATGCAATTACGCGAAGGGCTTCAGCAAGCTGCCGATGAAGCTGGGATTGCCTTCACCACCACTGGCGTGTGCGCCATGTTTGGCCTGTATTTTTGTGCAGGGCCTATTAACAGCTACGCCGATGCCATGCGTTCAAACAGCGCGTTGTTCAATCAATTTTTCCATGGCATGTTAAAACGTGGTGTGTATTTTGCACCTTCGGCTTACGAGGCTGGTTTTTTATCGGCGGCGCATGGCGACATCGAAATAAATCACACCCTCGAAGCGGCTCGCGAAGTATTTACTGAAATGAACCTATAAGGAATTTGTATGCGTCTTGAAACTCTAGCAATCCACGCCGGCGCTGAAGCCGATTCTGAAACTGGCGCTGTTGCATCGCCTTTGCATTTAAGCACCACCTTCAAACATGGCCCCGCTGGTGAACGCGTAGCTGGCTATGAATACCAACGCGAAGCCAACCCAACGCAAGATCGCCTGGAAGTTTGCTTAGCCGCTTTAGAAGGCGGTGAACGGGCACTGGTATACGCCTCTGGCATGGCCGCTATGCACGGCCTATTAGAATGCCTGCCGAATGATGCACACCTAATTATTCCGAACGATTGCTACACCGGCTTGCGCATACTGTGCGCAGAATTTCTGCCACAACGCGGCATCACGGCTACCGCAGTGGATATGGCCGATCTAGATGTAGTTCGCACAGCGCTACGCAGCGATACAAAACTGATTTGGGCGGAAACACCCTCCAACCCTATGCTAGCGGTGGCAGATATTGCCGCGTTGGCGGAAATTACACACCAGCACGGCGCGCTGTTAGCCTGCGATAACACCTTCGCCACACCCGCGTTGCAACAGCCACTAATGCTTGGCGCCGATGTGGTGATGCATTCCACCACTAAATATTTTGGCGGCCACAGCGATGTGATGGGCGGTGCTTTGGTGTTTGCCAAAGCCAATGCATTGTTTGATGCAGTTGCGCATCGCCGACACATCACCGGCAATATCGCCTCGCCATTTAATAGCTGGCTAATTCTGCGCGGCGCGCGCTCCATGCCAGCTCGGATGGCTTGGCATTGCCGAAACGCGCTGTTAATTGCTGAATTTCTTGCTGCGCAATCCGAAGTAGAAGTGGTGAATTATCCGGGTTTAGCTTCACACCCCGGGCATGAAATTGCTAAAAAACAAATGCGCGATTTCGGCGGCATGTTGTCTGTACAGTTCAAAGGCGGGCGTGAAGCGGCGTTGCGTTTTGCTTCGCGGGTAAAAATTTTTACGAATGCCACCTCGCTCGGCGGCGTGGAATCGCTGATGGAACACCGCGCATCCACCGAAGGCAACAATCCTACCTCACCGCAAAACTTGCTGCGTATATCGGTTGGGCTTGAGCACCCGGATGATTTGATTGAGGATATTCGGCAGGCGCTCGTTTGATGAATTCTGGCATGAACGATAATCCATTGAAACTGCCAAAACAAACCACACCAACGTGGGAAATGGAGCTGCTGATCTCCGCAGCTTCTACCTTTGCATTATTGCAATTACCGAACTGGCTAAATCAAGCTTTTCTGAACCTGCTAATTTGGAATCATAATCAGTACCTGAATGCCTTGCTATTCCCCTTTATTTATCTATATCAAGCTGGCGGTTATTTGCTTAGCTATTACTTTTTTACTAGATATGTGTTTGCGTGCGTATTGGGTTGGTCTGATTGGTTTAGATTCGGTGTTCCCCGGCGGACCCAAACTCGACCACATGAAATACGGCCCGCATTTCAAATCGCACCTTAGCAAGTACATGGCCGACAATATCGATACGCTTATTGAACGGGCCGATAACCGCGCCACTATGGTGTTTGGATTTGGTGTTGGTTTTGCTCTGGTCATGATAGTTCCTACCCTATTAGTTGCAATTGCGTTGGCAATGGCGCTATTGCTTAGCCCATTTCTTGGCTCAAAAATGGCTGTCTGGGTAGCATTGGGCGTACTTGTCATTCCCATAATGCTACTTTCGTTGCTGCCTATGCTGCTGGATAAATACGTTGGGACTCGCATTGCAGCTGAATCAATGCCGGGCAAAACTATTACAGGCAGTTATCGGCTGTTGAATAAGCTGGGCATGGATGGTACGAATAATATTTTAATTATGTATCTGTATAGCCAAGCCAAAAGTTTTGGCAAAGCCTCATTTTTGTTCGCTCTTGGTGGCATGTTGATTGGCGCATTGTCGATGGCTGATGCTCCGCGTTTAATGTCGGTGCGCGCGCAATCGAACGTGGTTAACGATATGGAAACGGCAGACTATGCCAATGAAAGAGGTGGTAATAAAGAATACGCCATGCGTGCCAGCATTCCTGCTCCACGCGTCACAGATGGTTGGCTAGATGTAACGATTCCAATCCCTGCCGAGCAGCCTACAAACGACCTACAACAATGCCAAGATGATCATCCGAAAGTAGTTACTGAATGTATGAAGCAGAATGCGCGCATTCAACTCAACAACCAACCCGTTAAAATTATTTGGCAATACCAGCGTAGTAGCGATGGCCATCCTGCAGCACTTCGAACCATGATTAATGTGCATGAACTACCACACGGCGCACAGACACTAACTATAGATTATCTGCCAAATAGCAAAAAACCTAGCGATGCTTGGCAAGAACGTATTTTGTTTTGGAATTGATCACCAAACCCCATTATTCGGCATTGACAACCATGGCTCTTGGGGAGCTAACGCTGAGCCTTTTTGCAGCAATTCAATCGAGATTAAATCGGGGGAACGGACAAATGCCATGCGGCCATCACGCGGCGGCCGGTTGATAATAACCCCCGCTTTCTGCAATCGCTCGCAGGCGGCATAAATATCTTCAACTTCAAATGCTAAGTGGCCAAAATTCCGTGCCGAGCTGTAATCTTCTGAGTCATAATTAAACGTCAATTCAACCTCAACTTCAGGATTATCCGGCGCGCCTAGATAGACCAAAGTGAACTTGCTGTCTGGATAGTCGCGTCGCTTATTTTCGATTAGACCTAACGCATCGCAAAAGAATTTAAGCGAAGCATCCAAATCTTTAACACGAACCATGCTGTGCAGGAATTTCATACGCATTCCTTACAGAAAAAAATCAGGCAAAAGCGCTGTTCCCGGCACAACGGCATACTGCTCAAAATCGACCAGACCGCTGGTGCGCAGCACATCTTCATCAATATAAAACTTGCCGCTCGCATCGCTGAATTTTTGTTGCAAAATAACAATCGCCGCATCGGCCACAATGCCAGCCGTGCGGGCAGCGTTAGTATCTACGCCGGGAATCATGTTAATGGCATCGGTGGCGATCACTGTTTTTGGCCATAAGGCATTGACCGCCACACGGCCTTTAAATTCTTCGGCTAAGCCGAGCGTAACAAAACTCATGCCCATTTTTGCCAAGGTGTAGCCAGTGAACGCACCCCACCATTTGGGATCCAAATTGGGCGGCGGTGCAAGCGTCAGGATATGCGGATTTTCGGATTTCAATAAATACGGCAAAGCCTTTTGCGAACACAGGAATGTGCCACGCGCGTTGACTTGATTCATCAAATCGAAACGTTTCATCGGCGTATCCAATATGCCACGCAACCAAATAGCACTGGCGTTATTGATGAGCACATCAATGCCGCCGAAATGTTCAGCCGCTTGCGCCATCGCCGCTTCCACATTAGCTTCATCGCGCACATCGCATTGAATGGCCAAAGCCTTGCCGCCCACCGCTTCTATCTCTGCGGCCGCGCTGTGAATGGTGCCCGGTAATTTCGGATTCGGCACACTGGATTTAGCCGCCACTACAATATTTGCGCCTAAACTGGCCGCTTTTTTAGCAATAGCGAAACCGATGCCACGCGATGCACCGGTGATAAAAAGCGTTTTTCCGTGCAGATTCATACGCACCCTTTTTTAAATAATAATTACTGTTGAAGCGCTTGCAGACAACGCCGCGGCGCGCCTTCGAAGCCGCCATTAGACATGAAAACAATATGATCGCCAGCTTTCGCAATTGTTTTAAGCGTGCTGATCAGTTCATCAACGCTTGGCACTTTGTAGCCTTCGCCTTTCAAGGCCGAAACAACGGCTTCAGCATTCCATGCAAGTTCTGGTCTATGTAAAAAAACCACCAGATCAGCATCAACAAGCGATGGTGCGATTTGCTCAGCATGTGCGCCTAAGCGCATTGAATTGGAACGCGGCTCCATAGCAACAATAATGCGTGCTGAACCCACGTTGGCACGCAGACCTTGCAAGGTGGTGCGGATGGCGGTTGGGTGATGCGCGAAATCGTCATACACCGTTATGCCGCGCGCTTCGCCAATGTGTTCCATGCGACGCTTAACACTGACAAAATCCCGCAGGCTTGCAACAAGACTTGCAACATCAACCCCAACGGCCGCGCAAGCGGCAAACGCGGCCAACGCGTTCATGACGTTGTGCCTACCAAGCATGGCCCAATGAACTACACCAAGTTCTTGGCCTTTATATAACAAGGCGAATTCAGAACCATCGGCTTTGATTAAACGCGCCTGCCATTCGGCATCAGCATCAATAGCAAAACGCTCAACCGGCGTCCAACAGCCCATTGCCAACACCTCGGCTAAGGCGGCATCTTCGCCATTCACAATAAGCCGGCCATCGCTTGGCACAATACGCACTAGATGATGGAACTGGCGCTGGATAGCGGCCAAATCGGGAAAAATATCGGCGTGATCAAATTCCAGATTATTTAAAATCGCAACCCGCGGGCCGTAGTGCACGAACTTGGAACGCTTGTCGAAAAAAGCGGTGTCGTATTCATCGGCTTCCACCACAAATTCTTTGCCCGAACCAATGCGCGCGGACACCCCAAAATTCTCCGGCACACCGCCCACTAAAAAGCCCGGGTCTCGCCCAGCGGCTTCTAATAAAAAAGCCAAAATAGATGTTGTGGTGGTTTTGCCATGCGTGCCGGCAACCGCTAGGGTGTGTCGATTCGGCAGCACATTTTCGGCCAGCCATTGCGCACCTGATCGGTAATTCAACGCCTGATTCAACACATATTCAACGCACTCATTACCGCGCGATAAGGCATTGCCAATAACAACACAATCGGTGTCGTTGGCAATATCAGCGGCGTGATAACCTGAATACAAATCAATACCGAGCTCTTCCAATTGCGTTGACATAGGTGGGTAGACGTTGGCATCGGAACCTTGCACGCGATGACCCAACTCGCGCGCCAAGGCCGCCACACCGCCCATAAATGTGCCGCAGATACCCAAAATATGTAGGTTCATGCTGTTTTAACCGACGTCCGGTGATCCGGCCAAGGCTTCTGTGATTCGGGTAAACACATCATCCAAGCTACCCACACCGTTCAGATGCGCGAGCTTGCCCAAATTGCGGTAAAAATCGACCACTGGCGCGGTTTGACTTTCATACACGCCTAGCCGCTTGCGTACCGACTCTGGGCTGTCGTCAGCGCGGCCTTCGGCTTTTGCGCGGCCTGCCAAACGATCCACTAATAGCTCGGTATCCACATCAAGCTGCACGGCAATATCTACCGGCTGCTTGAGTTTTTGCAGCAGTGAATTCAAGGCATTGGCTTGCACTAGATTGCGCGGATAGCCATCCAAGATGAAGCCATTGCCGGTATCGGATTGCAAAAGACGCTCCTCCAGCATGCCAAGCACTACATCATCGGACACCAAACCGCCTGCCTCCATAATGCTCTTGGCTTGCAGGCCTAATGGGGTACCGGCAGTTACGGCGGCACGCAACAGTTCGCCGGTAGAAATATGCGGCACATTTAAGTAATCTTTCAACCGCGCTGCTTGGGTGCCTTTGCCCGAACCGGGGGCACCGAGAAGAACCAATCGCATAAAACCTCAAGTTTAATAAATAATAATTTTTATCGGCTTTTGATGAAGCTAAGTCGCATTAGCAAAAAGTTTGCCATAATGACACCCTAACCGTTGCCGTTAATTGTGTCAATTTTAAAGGATGTTTATGTCAAAAGGCAGATTACTTTATGCGCAATCCGGCGGCGTTACCGCTGTGATCAATGCCAGTGCCAGTGCGGTTTTGCTGCAAGCGCGCAGCAAAAAGATTCAGGTTTTAGCTGGCAAGAACGGTATTTTGGGCGTTTTGCGTGAACAATTATTTGACACATCAGGCCTTAGCCCCAATGAAATCAAAGCATTAGCACACACTCCGGGCGGCGCGTTCGGCTCCTGCCGCTATAAACTGAAGTCCTTAGAACAAGATGTCGCGCAATACCAACGCTTGCTGGATGTCTTTAAAGCGCACGATATCCGTTATTTTCTGTACAACGGCGGCAACGATTCAGCCGATACAGCCTTGAAAATATCGCAGCTCGCGCAGCAATCAGGCTATGAGCTCACCTGCGTTGCGGTGCCAAAAACGGTTGATAACGACCTAGCCATGACCGATTGCTGCCCCGGCTTTGGTTCAGCCGCGCGCTTTACGGCTGTTTCCGTGTTGGAAGCGGCCATTGATGTAGAAGCTATGGCCGAAACGTCGACGAAAGTTTTCGTGTACGAAGTGATGGGGCGGCATGCTGGCTGGTTGGCGGCCGCGGCGGGCTTGGCGGGCGAAACCGCAAAACAGGCTCCACACATTATTTTATTTCCAGAGCGCGCCTTCAATAAAGCGGCGTTTATGGCAAAAGTCAAAGAAACCGTTGCTAAGGTGGGCTATTGCGTAGTGGTGGTTTCTGAAGGTGTGAAAGCCGAAGACGGCAAATTTCTGGCGCAAGCCGAAGGCAGCGTAGACGCATTTGGCCATAGCCAACTGGGCGGCGCTGCACCCATGCTGGCTGGCATGGTGAAAGATGAGCTTGGCTTGAAAGTGCATTGGGCCGTGCCCGATTATTTGCAGCGTTCTGGCCGCCATTTGGCTTCGCAAACCGATTTAGACCAAGCCATAGCGGTGGGTAAAGCGGCGGTGGATTTAGCTTTAGCGGGCAATAACGGCGTGATGCCGGCTATTATTCGAACCCATGATGCGCCGTATCGTTGGCATATTGATCCTGTGCCGTTAAGCCTGGTGGCTAATCATGAAAAGAAAATGCCGGATAACTTTATCCGCAAAGATGGCTTTGGCATAACCGCCGCTTGCCGTAAGTATTTGTCACCATTAATTCAAGGCCAAGCGCCCGTGCCACTCGGTAAAAATGGCCTGCCGCTACATGCCAAACTCAAAATGCCTTTGGTGAAGAAGAAGCTGAAGGCGTGGGTTAAGTAAGGGCACGGCATGCCGTGCCCCTACGTGTGGGTTACATCGATGACGGAGCAGGCACCGTGGCAACCACCGGAATGGCGGCACGCATTTTCGCTACCACCGCATCCATCTGTGCTTCAAATTGCGGTTTAAGATTTAGCCAGGCGGCGTAATTGTCTTTATCGTTCTCTTTGCCGGCAAGCGGAACAGCAACAGCACCCGAATCATCCAATGTGTAGGTGAGTGTTGGCATATCGCCCATTTTTTGCCCTGCATAAGCAATGCCAGTGAGTTTAACGGTCATTTCTTGAATACGAAATTCTTTGCGGGTATTGGCAAGAAACACATTCACAATGGCCACGGCGTCAACGCCCAAACTTTGGCGCACCGCAGGCGAGAAGGTTTTGTCTGTGAAGCTGAATTTTTCCAGTGGCCGATATTTATAGGTTCCAGCGGGTGAAGAATAATAGCCGAAGAAATATTCTGCGCCCCAACGGCCTTCTTCAACATGCTTCTTATGATCTTCTTGCTCGTAGCTGCCGGTTACGCTTTTATAAAAAGGCGATGAAGTCACTTCTTCGCCAGCATACACTTTCATATTCGGCATCGCTTTGAAGCGATCGGTAACGATTTGGGCAATATCGGCGGCAATACGTTTGGCGTCTTCGGGAGTTAAATGCTCTTCGATTGGTTCGCGTGAGGCGGTATCCACACCCGCACCGATGCCGCCCAACGTTAATGCGCCTGCCAACAGGCCAGAAGCCACTTTCTTGCCCATATGGCCTTCGCCGCTGATTAGCGACAAGCGCTCCAGATGCACGCCCACATCCACATTTACCGCACCAAGCGCTATGGATTGAACTTGAACGGCTGTTTTACTTTTGTAGATGTTGCCAGCCTCTTTCCAGGTTGGTGTGCCTTTGGCAACAACAGCAGTGCTAATACAGCTTGCAAGTAATAATAGAATGATTTTATGCATGATTTTTCCCGTGTGGCGGTAATGTGAGGTACATCACAGTTTCGTCTTGAAGCATGACAAGTATTCCCTTGCTTGGCAAGCACTTGCGAAAAAAATACAGCCGAAAGGCACTAAAGTCCTAAACAAGAGCCATTGCATAGGCTTTTTTTCTATTCAGCCCTAGTTAAGTTTGCCAAGCTCTGACATACTCTTGTAACAGCGGCATAGACCGTTTAATTCGTCTTAAATTAGGGAGTGTAGAATGTTTGCGCAATACGGATTGGAACTCGCCCTTGCCTGTGCGGCACTGGCTATTATTTACGGCTTGTACACAACAAGCTGGATTATCAAGCAAGATGCCGGAACGGCTCGCATGCAGGAAATTGCCGCGGCTATTCAAGAAGGCGCTGGCGCGTATTTGCGCCGTCAGTACACAACCATCGCAATAGTCGGCGCGGTGTTGTTCGTGCTTATTGGTTTTGCCTTGGATTGGACCACCGCAACGGGCTTTGCCATTGGTGCCACACTGTCTGGCGCAGCCGGTTTTATCGGTATGTTCGTTTCGGTACGCGCCAATGTGCGTACTGCTCAAGCCGCCACCAAAGGCCTGAATGCCGCACTGAATGTGAGCTTTAAAGGCGGCGCTATCACTGGTATGTTAGTGGTTGGCTTAGGCTTATTCGGCGTGGCTGGTTATTTCATGATGGTTAAATCGGCCGGTGTGCAAACGGCTGAAACCGTTAAAGCAGCGCTGCAGCCCATGCTTGGCTTAGCATTTGGTAGTTCGCTGATTTCAATCTTCGCACGCTTAGGCGGCGGCATTTTCACCAAAGGTGCAGATGTGGGTGCCGATTTGGTGGGTAAAGTTGAAGCGGGAATCCCGGAAGATGACCCACGCAACCCAGCCGTGATTGCCGACAACGTTGGCGATAACGTGGGCGATTGCGCTGGTATGGCTGCTGACTTATTCGAAACCTATGCAGTGACGGTGATTGCCGCCATGTTGATTGCCAGCATTTCCTTCGCCGATTACGGCTGGAATGGCGTGATTTATCCGATGGTACTTGGCTCGGTGTCTATCATTGCGTCAATTGCCGGTACGTACTTCGTGAAAGCCCGTGAAGGCGGCAAAATCATGAATGCGCTGTATCGTGGCTTAGGTGTTTCTGGCCTTTTAGCTGCTATTGCGTTTTACTTCGTCACCGACTCCATGTTTGCGCTCGAACATTCTAACGGCATCTTCTGGTGCGCCTTAATTGGCTTAGGCTTAACCGCCGCTTTGGTGGTGATTACCGAATACTACACCGCCACGGAGTTTGCGCCTGTGCAAGATGTGGCGAAAGCCTCAGAAACCGGACACGGTACCAACGTGATTGCAGGCCTGGCGGTGTCGATGAAATCGACAGCAGCGCCGGTGCTGGCCGTTGCTGCAGCCATTTATGGCTGCTATCAGTTGTCTGGCTTATACGGTATTGCCGTTGCAGCCACGTCGATGTTGTCGATGGCAGGCATGATTGTGGCGCTCGATGCCTACGGCCCGATTACCGATAATGCCGGCGGCATTGCTGAAATGAGCGGTATGGATAAAGACATCCGCAAAACCACGGATGCCTTGGATGCCGTGGGCAACACCACCAAAGCAGTCACCAAAGGTTATGCCATTGGTTCGGCTGGCTTAGCGGCCTTGGTATTGTTTGCCGATTATTCGCATAAGCTTTCTGAGCGTGCGGGCGCTGATCCGGTTAATTTCTCGATTGATAATCCGAATGTTGTGATTGGCTTAATGATTGGCGGTATGATTCCCTACTTGTTCGGTGCTATGGCCATGCAA
>JAYTVJ010000124.1:0-13709 GCA_043744535.1 Arenimonas sp. | reverse complement strand
TCGAAATCAAATACACGCTTCGTAAAAGTTGAGGAAGATTTTTTCAGAGTGAGTCCAAATTTCCAACTTATGAGTGCGGGAGACAGCTTGTTTGTCTTGGACTTACAATCTTTAGAACGTATGTTTGGATTTCATGAAGTAATAAAAAAGGAGGCGGCGCTTGGATTGAATGCAATTAAAGCATCTAGCCTTTTAGAAAATCCTGAAGTCCTACTTGATTTATTAGATGATATTTCGTTTGCGAGAAAACTTACCAAAATTGCGAAAAATTCGCCCGTATTATTATCAGGAATTGATAACCATAAAATTATTCAATTTTGTAAAGTATATCCTTCGCTATCAGGGAAAATTAGATTTAACTCAAACGAAGATAAAATATTACTTGATACAAAAAGATCTAAAACATTATTTATTAAGTTATTAATGGACGATTTTTTGACATCCGAATTAACAAGTTATCACTATGTAAGTGTTGCGAAAGATGGAATCGAAGAATCAAACACAACCCCAGTTGAAGCAAAATAATTTAATAACAAACACACCGAATCCACCATCAAACCTTCGCCACCCAAACTATTTCAATTCTGGAATCAGCTGAAGCCTTAGAAGGTAAAACAATTTTCTTGTTATGTTACTTTTACGTCATTATATAATATACTGAATTTCTTATTTTAGTTTCAGGTCTATGAAACATGAGTATTCTGCTGGAGCAATTCAACGCCGGGCGCTACGAAAAAGGCTTTGAATACCGCTATTTCCTGCCCTCCGCCATTAACGATGCCTGGCTGTGGCAAACTCCCGCCATCAATACCTTGCTTGAGAAGGCAGCGGTGAAACTGGGCGAGCTGAACTCCTATGCACGCTTGGTGCCCAACATCGATCTGTTCATTCAATTGCACGTTACCAAAGAGGCGGTGGTTTCCAGCCGTATTGAAGGCACCCAGATCAATATGCAGGAAGCGGTGTTGCCTGAAGCCGACGTGTCGCCGGAGCACCGTGACGACTGGCGGGAAGTGCAAAACTATATTGCCGCGCTCAATAATGCGATTGAAGCACTGGACTCACTGCCGTTGTCATCGCGCTTGCTCAAACAGACACATGCAATTTTGCTCAATAGCGTGCGTGGCGAAACGAAATTGCCCGGCGAATTTCGCAAAAGTCAGAACTGGATTGGCGGCCATAGCCTAGCCGATGCAGCCTTTATTCCGCCGCATCATCAGCATGTGAATGAACTGATGGGCGATCTCGAGCATTTTTTGCATAACGAAGAGATTCAGTTGCCGGCGCTGATTCGTATTGCCATTGCCCATTACCAGTTTGAAACCATCCACCCATTTTTAGACGGTAACGGTCGGATTGGCCGTTTGTTGATCACTTTGTTTCTGGTCAGTGAAGGCATTCTGGAAAAGCCCTTGCTGTATCTGTCGAGCTATTTTGAAAAAAACAAAACCCTGTATTACGACAACCTGACCGTTGTGCGCGATAAAAACGATATGCTGCAATGGTTGAAATATTTTTTGGTCGGCGTTGAGCAAACGGCGGCGTTGGCGGTGAATACCTTATCAAAGGTGTTGGCGCTAAAAATAAAAATAGAACAGGGCCTTCAGAATAATGCCGGGCGTAGAAGTGCCAGCGCACAAATGTTGCTCAATGCGCTGTTTGCCCGACCGATTGTGAAAGTTGAAGACGTGCAAGCTATTTGCGGGCTAAGCTACAAAGCCGCCAATGATCTTGTTTCATTGATGCAACAGCAGGATGTTTTGCAGGAAATTACCGGGCAAAGCCGAAATCGTTTATTTGCGTTTTCAGCGTATCTGGCCATATTTAACGAGTCATAAGGCTAAAGCAATGAGCAAACTCACCGAATCTGCCATTGAACTCTTCGCCATCGAGCAATTCGAGCAGCTCGGTTATCAATATGTGTATGGCCCCAGCATCGCACCGGATGCAGAACAGCCTGAGCGCAATCGCTGGGATGAGGTGTTGCTCAGAGGTCGGTTAATGCAGGCATTGCAGCGCATCAACCCGAATATGCCAGAAGCCATCTTGCAAAGCGCCTTGAAGGAAGTAGCTCGTCTGCATTCACCCGACTTGTTGGCCAGCAATGAAGCTTTCCATCGTTTGCTGACTGAAGGCGTGAATGTCACTTATCAAAAAGATGGTGTTCAGCGAGGTGATTTAGTTTGGTTGGTTGATTTCAACCATCCTGAGAACAATGAGTTTTT
The DNA here is from genome assembly GCA_043744535.1 of Arenimonas sp. GTDB lineage: Bacteria > Pseudomonadota > Gammaproteobacteria > Xanthomonadales > Xanthomonadaceae > Arenimonas. The sequence continues at coordinate 11,484 of JAYTVJ010000124.1, read as the reverse complement.
AGTCATCAACCAATTCACAGTGATTGAAAACAACGTCAACAAGCGGCCTGATCTGGTGCTGTTTGTGAATGGCATTCCACTGGTAGTTATTGAACTGAAAAATCCGGCGGATGAAAACACCACGCTGAAATCGGCCTTCAAGCAATTGGAAACCTACAAGCACACCATCAGCAGTTTGTTTACCTACAACGCCTTGCTGGTGATCTCTGATGGGTTGGAAGCCAAGGCTGGTTCCTTATCTGCCGGGCTCACGCGTTTTATGGCTTGGAAAACAGCAGATGGCAAAACTGAAGCCTCGAAACTGGTAAGCCAGTTAGAAACCTTGATCAACGGCATGTTGAACCGGAATACGCTGTTGGATCTTTTTCGACATTTTATTGTGTATGAACAAACCAAAAAGGAAGACACAGCAACGGGGCTAATCAGCATCACCACCGTGAAGAAGATTGCTGCCTATCACCAGTATTACGCAGTCAATGCTGCTGTTGAATCAACACTGCGTGCATCAAATGTAGGGGCGGTGCTTACCACGCCCTGGGCGCAGCAAGCGGCGCCCCTACAAATCAACGAATCGCCGGCCAGTTATGGTTTGCCCGGTATAACAAAACAACCGCGCGGCGACCGTAAAGCCGGTGTGGTATGGCACACGCAAGGCAGTGGCAAGTCACTTTCAATGGTGTTTTATACCGGCAAGATTGTTTTAGCGATGGATAATCCAACGGTTTTGGTGATTACTGATCGCAATGATCTGGATGACCAGTTATTCGACACCTTTGCAGCGTGCAAACAATTACTGCGGCAAGAACCAAAGCAAGCCGAGAACCGGCAACAATTAAAAGAATTATTGCGCGTGAGTTCTGGAGGGGTAATTTTTGCCACCATCCAGAAATTTCAACCGGACGAAGGCAATATTTACGAGGAGTTATCCCCGCGCAGCAATATCGTTGTGGTGGCCGATGAAGCGCATCGCACCCAGTATGGCTTTGCTGCAAAAACGGTTGATGAAAAAAATGCCGAAGGCGATGTAATCGGCAAGAAAATTGTTTACGGTTTTGCTAAGTATCTTCGCGATGCACTGCCGCAAGCCACCTACCTTGGCTTTACCGGCACACCTATCGAGAAAACCGACGTCAACACGCCAGCGGTGTTCGGCAACTATGTGGACATCTATGACATTGCCCAGGCGGTGGAAGACGGCGCCACGGTGCGCATCTATTACGAAAGCCGTTTGGCCAAAGTGCAGCTCTCGGATGAGGGCAAGAAGCTGGTCAAGGAACTGGATGATGAACTGGATCAGGATGAGTTGAGCGAAACCCAGAAAGCCAAAGCCAAGTGGACGCAGCTAGAAGCCCTGATCGGCAGTAAACGCAGAATCGACAATATTGCACAGGATATCGTTACTCATTTTGAAACGAGGCAACAGGTATTTGATGGCAAGGGCATGATCGTCAGCATGTCGCGCCGTATTGCAGCCGAGCTTTATGCTGCCATTGTTGCCCTGCGCCCGAATTGGCATTCGGATGACCCGACCAAGGGCGCCATTAAAGTAGTGATGACAGCCACCAGCAGCGATGGCCCACAAATGTCAAAGCACCACACCACCAAGCAGCAGCGGCGTGCTCTAGCCGATCGTATGAAAGACCCGAATGACGCGCTGAAGCTGGTGATTGTGCGCGACATGTGGCTCACCGGCTTTGATGCGCCATGTATGCATACGCTGTATATCGACAAGCCCATGAAGGGACACAACCTGATGCAGGCTATTGCACGTGTGAACCGCGTGTACTTTGATAAGCCAGGTGGGTTGGTTGTGGATTATCTCGGCATTGCTTCAGATTTGAAAGATGCTCTGAGCTTCTACTCTGATGCTGGTGGAAAGGGCGACCCGGCACAGGCGCAGGAACAGGCCGTGATGCTGATGCTTGAAAAGCTGGAAGTGGTTAGCCAGATGTTTCATAGTTTTGCTTATGAAGACTTTTTCGATGCTGATACATCGCAAAAACTATCGCTGATTCTCGCTGCTGAAGAACATATCCTTGGCTTGGAAGATGGCAAGCGTCGCTACATTAACGAAGTGACTGCGTTGTCTCAGGCTTTTGCAATTGCCGTGCCGCATGAGCAGGCAATGGATGTGAAAGACGAAGTGGCTTTCTTTCAGGCGGTGAAAGCACGCTTGGCCAAGTTTGACGGCACTGGTGAAGGCCGCACGGATGAAGATATTGAAACCACGATTCGGCAGCTGATCGACAAGGCCTTAGTGTCTGATCAAGTGATCGACATCTTCGATGCGGCAGGTATCAAGAAACCCGACATTTCCATCCTGTCTGAGGAGTTCATGCAAGAGCTGCGCAACCACAAGCACAAGAACATCGCGCTGGAAGTGCTGAAGAAAATCCTCAATGATGAGATCAAGGTACGTGCCCGTACCAACTTGGTGAAAAGTAAATCGTTGATGGAAATGCTGGAAAACAGCATCAAGAAATACCACAACAAAATCATCACCGCTGCCGAAGTGATCGACGAGCTGATCAAACTCAGTAAAGAAATTGTGGCTTCCGATACCGAAGCTAAAAACATGGGGCTCTCAGAATACGAATATGCCTTCTATACAGCCGTGGCTAGCAATGACAGTGCGCGGGAACTGATGAGTCAGGAAGTGCTGCGCGAATTGGCAGTGGCTCTTTATCAAAGCATTCGTGAAAATGCGTCTATCGATTGGACCATGAAAGAATCGGTACGGGCCAAGTTAAAAGTAGTGGTAAGAAGATTGCTAAGAAAATATGGCTATCCACCAGATATGCAATTGCTAGCCACTGAAACTGTCATGAAGCAAGCCGAGATGATTGCTTCAGAGCTTATACATTGACGATTATTACTGGACATAAGCACCATTTTCCGCTAAAATTCTCACTCGCCTAAACCGCCTTTTGACTGCACATACGCAATGTATGTAAGTGGTTGAAAGAAACTAACACTTTTATATAAAAGGCGAGCTTTGTGACCCAATCTGCCATTCTCGCTCTCGAAGACGGAACTGTATTCGAGGGCTTATCTGTAGGCGCAACCGGCATTTCGGTTGGTGAAGTGGTATTCAACACCGCCATGACGGGTTATCAGGAAATCCTGACCGATCCATCCTATTCACGCCAACTGATTACCTTAACCTACCCACACATCGGCAATACCGGCATCACCGAGCTGGATAACGAATCGAACCAAGTGTATGCCGCTGGCTTAATTGTGCGTGATGTACCGCGCCGAGCCAGCAATTGGCGCAGCCAGATGAACTTGCCTGAATGGCTAAAAAAGCACGGCATTGTGGCCATTTCCGATATCGACACCCGCAAACTAACCCGCATTCTGCGCGACAAAGGCGCACAGAATGGCACGCTGATGGCTGGTGTTATTGACATCGATCAGGCCATTGAAGCGGCGCGCAAATTCCAAGGCTTGAAAGGCATGGATTTAGCTAAAGTGGTGAGTTGCCAAAGCAGCTATGAATGGCACGGTGGCCAGCTTGATTTAGATTTGCAGAAATTTGTTGAAGTTGCGCCACGTTTTCATGTGGTGGCGTACGATTTCGGTGTGAAGCACAATATTTTGCGTATGCTCGCCGAGCGCGGCTGCCGGATTACCGTGGTTCCGGCGCAAACCTCTGCTGAAGAGGCCTTGGCGCTTAAACCAGACGGCATCTTTTTGTCGAACGGCCCGGGCGATCCAGCACCGTGCGATTACGCCATTGCCGCCATCAAAACCTTTATTGCACAGAAAATTCCTACCTTCGGCATTTGCTTAGGTCATCAGTTGCTAGCCTTGGCATCTGGCGCACAAACACTAAAAATGAAATTTGGCCATCACGGCGCAAACCATCCGGTGCAGGATTTAGACTCGATGCGGGTGATGATTACCTCGCAAAATCATGGCTTCACTGTCGATGAAGCAAGTTTGCCAAGCAACGTCCGCATTACACACCGCTCCTTGTTTGATGGCTCGAACCAAGGCATTGCGCTCACCGATGCGCCAGCGTTTAGTTTTCAAGGCCACCCAGAAGCCAGCCCCGGGCCACATGATGTTTCGTATTTATTCGACCGCTTTATTGCGCTAATGGAGAACACCTAATGCCTAAGCGCACTGACATAAAAACCATTCTGATTATTGGCGCTGGTCCAATTGTGATTGGCCAAGCCTGCGAATTCGATTACTCCGGCGCGCAAGCTTGCAAAGCGTTGCGTGAAGAGGGCTATCGGGTGGTGTTGATCAACTCCAATCCCGCCACCATCATGACCGACCCAGACATGGCCGATGCCGTGTATATCGAGCCAATCAATCCGGCTACTGTTGAACGCATTATCGCCAAAGAAAAACCGGATGCCTTGCTGCCCACCATGGGTGGCCAAACGGCTCTGAATTGCGCGCTGACCATGGCCGATGAAGGCACGTTGGATAAATACGGCGTGCAACTCATTGGTGCATCGCGCGAAGCCATTCGTATGGCCGAAGACCGTGAGTTGTTCCGTATTGCCATGGCCGAAATTGGCTTGGATTGCCCGAAAGCCGAAATTGCACGCACGCTGGAGCAGGCGCTCGATATCCAAACACGCGTGGGTTACCCAACCATCATCCGGCCAAGCTTTACTTTAGGCGGCACGGGCGGTGGCATTGCCTACAACCGCGAAGAATTTGTTGAGATTGCCACCCGCGGTTTGGATTTGTCGCCAACCACCGAAGTGTTGATTGAAGAGTCAGTGCTCGGCTGGAAAGAATACGAAATGGAAGTGGTGCGCGATACTGCCGACAACTGCATCATCGTGTGTTCTATCGAAAATCTGGACCCAATGGGCGTGCATACCGGCGATTCAATCACCGTGGCTCCAGCACAAACCTTGACTGACAAAGAATACCAACGCCTGCGTGATGCGTCGATTGCGGTGCTGCGCAAAATCGGTGTGGATACTGGTGGCTCCAATGTGCAGTTCGGCATCAATGCGCAAGATGGCCGTGTGGTGGTCATTGAAATGAACCCGCGCGTATCGCGTTCATCCGCGTTAGCATCAAAAGCCACTGGTTTTCCGATTGCTAAAATTGCCGCCAAATTAGCCATTGGCTACACGCTCGATGAATTGAAAAATGAAATCACCGGCGGCGCAACACCAGCCTCATTCGAGCCAAGCATCGATTACGTGGTTACTAAAATTCCGCGTTTCGCCTTCGAGAAATTCCCATCCGCCGATGCGCGTTTAACCACGCAGATGAAATCGGTGGGCGAGGTGATGGCGATGGGCCGCACCTTCCAAGAATCCGTGCAGAAAGCCTTGCGTGGCCTTGAAATCGGCAAAATTGGTTTTGATCCAACCGGCGACGCCGCGTTAGGCGAAGAAGGCCTGCTGCGCATTAAGCGCGAGTTGAAAGAGCCTGGTCCAGAACGTTTGTTTCAAGTGGCTGAAGCTTTTCGTGCGGGCTTAAGCGTGGATGAGGTATTTAAACTCAGCTTTATTGATCCGTGGTTTTTAGATCAAATTGAAGAGTTGGTCTCTATTGAGGCAGAGCTTAAACTGGCCGGCTTGGATTCGCTCGATTACAAAACCGTCAGGCAATTAAAGCGTAAAGGTTTTTCCGATGCGCGCATTGCGCAATTGTGCAACACCAATGAGCCAGCTATCCGCGCTTTACGGCATGCGTTGAACATTCGCCCAAGTTATAAGCGGGTAGATTCTTGCGGCGCTGAATTTGCGACTAGCACCGCCTACATGTATTCCACGTACGGTGAGGAGTGCGAATCACTGCCAACTGCGCGCAAAAAAATCATCGTATTAGGCGGTGGCCCGAATCGGATTGGGCAGGGCATTGAGTTTGATTATTGCTGCGTGCATGCATCCTTGGCGCTGCGTGAAGATGGCTATGAAACCATCATGATTAACTGTAACCCGGAAACCGTGTCCACCGATTTCGATACCTCTGATCGCTTGTATTTCGAGCCAGTCACCTTCGAAGATGTGATGGAAATTATTGAGCTAGAAAAACCGGTTGGCGTTATTGTGCAATACGGTGGTCAAACACCGTTGAAATTAGCGCGTGCATTAGAAGCCGCTGGCGCACCGATTATTGGCACTTCGCCAGATTCAATCGATTGGGCCGAAGACCGCGAGCGATTCCAGAAATTGGTTGAGCAACTTAACTTGCTGCAGCCACCAAATCGCACCGCACGCACGCAAGAGCAAGCCATTACCTTAGCCAACGAAATTGGCTATCCATTAGTCGTTCGCCCAAGCTATGTACTAGGCGGCCGCGCCATGGAAGTGGTGTATTCCGATGAAGATCTGTCGCGTTATATTCGCGAAGCAGTGAAAGTGTCTAACGATTCACCGGTGTTGCTTGATCGCTTTCTGGATCACGCGGTGGAAGTGGATGTCGACATCATCGCCGATGCCGAAGGCAATGTGCTGATTGGCGGCATCATGGAGCATATTGAAGAAGCGGGTATTCACTCCGGCGACTCCTCGTGCTCTTTGCCGCCCTATACACTCAGCGCTGAAATTCAAGATAAATTGCGTGTGCAAGTAACGCAAATGGCCAAAGCCTTAAAAGTAATTGGTTTAATGAACACCCAATTCGCCATTCAAGGCGAAACCATTTATGTCTTGGAAGTGAATCCGCGCGCTTCACGCACTGTGCCATTTGTGTCAAAAGCAATCGGCGTACCATTAGCAAAAATCGCTGCACGCTGCATGGCCGGCCAATCTTTGGCTTCGCAAAATGTCACCCGTGAAATCATCCCGAATTATTATTCGGTGAAAGAAGCGATTTTCCCGTTTGCAAAATTCCAAAATGTTGATCCAATCCTAGGCCCAGAAATGCGCTCCACCGGCGAAGTGATGGGCGTTGGCCGCACATTCTCTGAAGCCTTTGGCCGAGCAGAAGAAGCGGCCAGCATCAAAGTGCCGCAGGCCGGCAAAGCCTTTGTGTCGGTTCGCGATGCCGATAAATCACGTTTGGTTGAAGTGGCTGAAATGCTGTTGAAAAAAGGCTTTAGCCTGGTGGCCACCAGTGGCACCAGCCATTACTTAAATGCGCAAGGCTTGCCGTGTGATTCAATCAACAAAGTGGCGGAAGGCCGCCCGCATATTGTTGATCTGATTAAAAACGGTGAAATTAATTACATTGTGAATACCACCGAAGGAAAAGCTGCGATTGCTGACTCGTTCTCAATTCGCCGCGAAGCTTTGCAGCATCGGGTGGTGTATTCCACCACCATTCCGGGTGCGAAAGCACTTATTCAATCAATGGAAACCCGCAATGATCCACGTGTTTGGTCCTTGCAAGAATTACACAAGGAAGTTCACGGATGAGCGATATTTCACCGCTAACGCATAAAGGCGCAATTCGTTTACGCGAAGAGCTTGAGCAATTGAAAGCGGTACAGCGGCCTAAAGTTATTGCGGCTATTGCAGAAGCGCGTGCACATGGCGATTTAAAAGAAAATGCCGAATACCACGCCGCACGCGAACAACAAGGCTTCATTGAAGGCCGAATTCAATCGCTTGAATTTGTGCTATCGCATTGCCAAGTCATTGATGTGAGTAAACTCAATGCGGGCACGCGCGTTGTGTTTGGCGCAACCGTAGAATTAGTTGACGTTGATTCGGATAACACGGTGATTTATAAAATCGTTGGCGATCTTGAGTCCGATATCAAGCAAGGTTTAATCTCAATTTCTTCACCGATTGCTCGCGCCATGATTGGCAAACATGAGGGTGATGAAATGACTATTGAAGCACCCGGTGGCCAGCGCGAATATGAAATCACTGCGGTGCGATATATCGATTGATATGCCGCTCAAAACACGCCCATTGGTTATTCTGCTACCCGAAAAAAGGCGCTTTGCAGGGCAGGCATTTTCTTCGGCATTTAAAAAGCTGTCGAAAAAAATGCAGGTTAAGAATCCATTAGCAATCGGTGAAATCGCACAACTCAAACGGCATTTTCATTTAACACCTGATGGCTGGCCATTAGCAGCGCTTTGTCGTGAAGCCGAGTTTGGTGATGCCGCAGACTTTCAATGGTTACGTGCTGATCCAGTGTATTTGCAGGCTGAAATGCATGGCGCGCGCATTATGGCTTGGGATAATCTAGCACTCAGTGCGCACCAGCAAACGCAAATTCTGAGTGCTTTACGGCCGGTGTTTGGCGATTTGGGTTTTGAGTTTTCAGCCAGCAAGCACGGCTTTTTTTATGTGCGCGCATTGCATGGCTCGCCCATTCCAGCATTTACTGCCGCGCCAGATTTGCTCGGTTGCGATTTAGCTGAGCATATGCCAACAGAGCGAAAATGGTTGGCGCTTTTCAATGAATGCCAAATCATTTTGCACAATCATCCACTCAATGTAGAGCGCGCCCGAATTGGGCAATTGCCAATTAATGGCTTATGGTTTTGGGCGCAAGGCCATTTACCTTCAACCATTGAACACGATTTTGATGACATTCACAGTGATGCAAACGATATTACTTCACTTGCCTTATTCGCTAAGCAGCAGTCAACGCATGCATCTCGCAACACATGCCTAGTCGATTTACGCACGCAACGTGTTTGGCGCGAAGTTGAAGCATTGTTTAATGCAACCAACTCATGTGTATTCGATTTTGCTGATGGTACGCAATGGCAATGGAAACCTAGCGATCGTTGGTGTTTTTGGCGACAAAAATCACTTCTGTTCAACTAAAGGTAATGGACCGTTCGGTTTGCCTTTGTCGATAAATTCCGGAGACAGTGGCAGGATGAATGAGGCGCCCTTACTGACAGCATCAACTTCGCCATAACGCGCTAAACACATTGCTTCATTCGATTTTATACTGACTTCAGGTAATTTTTCACGTACGGTGATTTCGTTGGCACCTTCTAAAAGCAGTTCGGAAAATTCTCGCGAGAATGTGTCGACTAACTCATAAGCATCGGCAATGGTTGATACCTTACCGCTATTAAATACAGGATTTGCACCTTTTGCCCAACGCAGAAATGCGGCTGTTTGTTGATGGCTAATCGCTTTTGCATCAAGCGCAATAGCACCCATCCCAACCGGTATTCGAAATGGCCCGGGTACAAAAACACCTGCCACTGATGAAACGCTGGATGCCAGCCGTGATGTCGCAGTAACACCTGTTAGTGCGAATTCAATACGCAAATCTGCATCTGTAGGTATTGGTTGTACGGTCAAATATTGCCCGAGACGCTTGCACATGGAACGATTCAGCGCATTTGAGATTAAATCAAGCTGAGTTTGGCTAATATCTTCGGTGCTATTCGGCAACAACAGCTTAGCATCTGGTAAGGCATAGCCAGTAAGTTCTGCCAATAGCTTGCCATCCACAAAGCGCGAAACCTGTCTTCCTTGTTGATCTGTGATGACTTCAAGCGGCTTATCAGTCAATAAGGCACTGCCTGTGGGCTTGGGCACACTTGCGCAGGCATTTAGCAATAAAGCAAAACTAAACAACGCGGTAGAGGCAAGTGATTTGTTCATTAAGGAGTAATCGTAAATAATAGTAAAATTATCTATGATTGTTTGTATTTGTACTGTGAAGTGATTTCTTAATAGATATTCAGACTATTCCTACATGTACATACTTGTAATAGCCGTATCATAGTGGCATGAACGATACACACCACATAATGCAGCGCAGTTACGACCCACGCATAACAGGCTTGCATACGTCGCCTTTAATCAACCGAATCTATGCAGCGCGCGGATTAACCCATGTTGATGAGGCGGACTTGACGCTTAGCCACTTGTTGCGGCCAGAACAATTACTTTGCATGCAGCAAGCGGTGGATTTGGTTTTATCTGCCATACAAAACAATCAACGACTCGTGATTGTGGGCGATTTTGATTGCGATGGCGCAACCGGAACTGCGATTGCCGTGCGTGGCCTGCAGATGCTTGGCGCCAAGCAGGTTTTTTTCAAAGTGCCGCATCGGATTTTGCATGGCTATGGTTTAACGCCGTCTTTAGTTGATGAATTAGCTGAGTTTAAGCCAGATTTAATCATTACAGTTGATAGTGGCATCGCTTGTATTCCAGGCATAGCACGCGCCAAAGCCTTAGGTTATCAAGTGTTGGTGACCGACCACCATTTGCCCGGCGAACAACTGCCAGAGGCCGATGTGATTATTAATCCAAACGTAGTTGGGGATGACTTCCCGAGCAAATCTTTGGCCGGTGTGGGGGTTATGTTCTATTTGCTGTTGGCAGTGCGCGCGGCTATGCGCAAAACTGATTTACCGGGCGCACAAGCTGATTTGTCCAGCTTGCTGGATTTGGTGGCCATTGGCACCGTTGCCGATATGGTTAAGTTGGATGCTAACAATCGGCGTTTGGTGCGGGCAGGGCTTTCACGCATCAACCAAGGCCGATGCCATGCCGGCGTTAAAGCCTTGGTACAAATAAGCGGCCTGGAATTAAGCCGGATAACCGAAACCGATATTGGCTTTCGCATTGCGCCAAAGATTAATGCCGCTGGGCGCTTGGAAGACATGTCGCTCGGTATTGAATGCTTATTGGCAGATACCTTATCGTCTGCCATGGATATGGCAACTTCGCTTGCCTCAATTAACGCAGAGCGTCAAGACATTCAAGAACAAATGCTTGATGAGGCGGAACAGGTGGTTGCGCAATTATTCAACGAAGCCACTGAACACAAACAACTGGCCTATGTCTTGCATCAGGCGCATTGGCACCCTGGCATCATTGGTTTAGTGGCTTCGCGCGTCAAGGAAAAACGCAATCGCCCGGTGCTCGTTTTTGCGCCAAGCGAGCAGGGCAGTTCAGAATTGCGTGGCTCGGCGCGCTCCATTGCCGGCTTCCATATCCGTGACGCGTTGGCGCATATTGATGCCATGCATCCGGGCTTAATTTCACGCTTTGGCGGACATGCAATGGCGGCCGGTTTAAGCTTGCCGATGGAAAATCTGGCACGCTTCGAACAGGCATTTCTAAACACGGCACAGCGTTGGATTGCGCCAGATGCGTTGGATTCAGTATTGTTAACAGATGGCCAATTGCTGCCCGAGGAATTTAGCCGCACAACAGCCGAATTGCTTAGCCAATGTGGCCCGTGGGGGCAGGGCTTTGCCGAGCCCTTATTCGACAATATCTTTGAAGTTCGGGCGTGGCAGGTGTTGAAGGATAAGCATCTAAAATTTCAACTGGCAGTGCCTGGCGAACGAACAAGTTTCAGTGGCATTCACTTTAATGCTTGGAAAGGCATTGCTCCAGCCACTTCACTGCGCGCGGTATATCACCTGCAAAGCAACGATTTTCGCGATAAGCGGGATTTTCAGTGTTTAATTCGGCACACAGAAGCAGTTCAAGTCGAAGCTCTGCTAAAATAGTTACTTAGAATTTTTGAGTTAAGCATCATGGAATTGAACCCAATCCGCAACCAAATCGCTGAGTTGCAAACGCGTGTCGCCTCGCTTCGGGGGTATCTTTG
>JAYTVJ010000123.1:0-14355 GCA_043744535.1 Arenimonas sp. | reverse complement strand
TCTGCCGCCAGCTCTGGAAATATGTCGTCGCCGCCAGCTATGCGAATCAGCTCAGCCACCCATTGAATACCGGAAATCAACGGTTCGTCCCATTCTTCAAAATAGACCTTTGGCCGCTTTGGTAAATGCGTTGCCTGCTGGGCAATCTGTGCCAGATTTGCACGCAAACTCGCCGCATACTGTTCTGCTTTATCGGCCGCGCCCACCAGCGCGCCCAAGCGCGTTACATAGTCAAGAATGCCTTCAACGCTGCGGTGATTGCTAATCCACACTTCTATGCCATGCTTAATCAGGGCGCTGGCAATATCGGCTTGAATATCGGAAAAGCCCACTACAAAATCGGGCTTAAGTGCCAGAATTTCGCCAATTTTAGCGCTGGTAAAGGCGCTAACTTTTGGCTTTTCCTTGCGCGCACTGCTTGGCCGCACAGTGAACCCGGAAATGCCCACAATGCGATCTTGCTCGCCCAAGGCATACAGCACCTCGGTGGGTTCTTCGGTTAAGCAGACAATTCGGCGCGGTCCGCTCATGGATACAGCATACGCTGCGTCCACACGCCATTTTCGCGTTCAAAGGATTGTCGTTCGTGCAAACGAAAGCGCGCACCATACCAAAATTCAATGCGCTCAGGCACCACACGAAAGCCCGACCAATGCGGCGGGCGCGGTACATCCACACCCTCGTAGCGTTTTTCTACTTCAGCTACGCGTTGTTCAAATAACTCACGCGAAGCCAAGGTTTGCGACTGCAAAGATGCCCATGCACCAATTTGGCTACCGCGAGGCCGCGAGGCGAAATAGACATCGGCTTCTGCAGCAGTAACCGGCTCAACCGTACCTTCAATTTTAACCTGCACGCCTTCTTGCAAAAATCGCCAATGAAACAACAGCGCGGCTTGTGGATTAATGGCTAATTGCTGACCTTTGCGCGAATTAAAATTGGTATAAAACACAAAACCGCGGGCATCCATACCTTTTAATAAAACCGTACGTGCTGCTGGCCGGCCATCGCGACCAACCGTAGCAACGGTCATGGCGGTGGGTTCTGGATCTTGGCTTTGTTTGGCCTGCGCGAGCAACTCGGCAAAGGTATCTAAAGCAGTTTGGTACAGGGCGTCCATGGCGTTCTCCATTTTTTGTTATTGTCGCAAATTTAGCGGAATGTTTTGTGATTTAAATCAATTACGTAAATAAATTATTATCTCCCTCTCCTTCCGGGAGAGGGTTGGGGTGTGGGCGTTGGGCGGCCACAGGGGGCCGCCCCTACAAAATTACGTATAACATTCGCGGAAACTCGGGTAGTGCGGTTGCCAACCTAAGGCTTTGATGCGTGCATTGCTGATCCGTTTTCCACTGGCTTGCGTTTGCGGCATGGGCAAAAGCGGCAACGCGTGTTTTTGCCGAATCCAATTGGCAACCTCAATCTGCAAAGCAGGCTCATTATCGGTGATGTTATAGGTAGAATCTGGCAGGCCTTTTACCATTAAAAACGAAATCGCCGAAGCGGCATCGTCACTATGGATGCGATTGGTCCAGGTGTTATTCAGGCCTTCACCGAGCAAGGCTTTATTGATCAACATTTGTCGGCCAGGGCCAGTAATGCCACTTAGCCGCAAAACGCCATTATTCGGCTGGCTTAAACACAACTGTTCGGCCTCGCGCAGCACCTTGCCATTGAATGTCTCGGCATTGGCTGGGCTGTTTTCATCAAGCCATTCGCCGTTGTTTTGCCCATACACCGCGGTGGAGCTAACCAACAGCACGCGCTTAGGTTTCAGCACGTGCATGGCTTTGCCTAAAGCCTGCACATAAGTTTTACGATACCCGGCTTCGGTGCGCGTATCGGGCGTGGGGCAAAACAGTAGCACATCCGGTGTGGTCGGCAAAAGCAACAAGGTTTCTGCTTCTTGCATATCGCCATAAACAGCTTGCACGCCATCGGGCATGGGCAGCTTGCGGCGCCGTAAAGCCCAAACGTGGTTACCCTGTTGAACCTGCAACTTAGCAACGCGCAAACCTAAGTCGCCAGCACCGATTACAAGCAAGGATATTGACATACAAACTCCGCAAATTATGTTCTCAATGGTAGCATTGAGTGATGAATCGCATGTCAAACATCCTCCTTATTGGCCCGATGGGCGCTGGCAAAACCACTAATGGCAAATGGCTGGCGAAGCAGTTGGGTAAAAAATTTGTGGATATGGATGCCTATATTGAACAGAAATCCGGCGCTAGCATCACGCATATTTTTGAGTTGGAAGGCGAGTCGGGGTTTCGGCAGCGCGAGGCGCATGCCTTGACGGAACTTTTAGATTTAGAAAACCATGTTATTGCCACCGGTGGCGGCTGTGTTTTACGTGAAGCAAACCGTGCGCTCATGCAGCAACGCGGCGTGGTGGTATACATGCATATTCCGCCCGAAATGCAGCTGCAGCGCTTGCTTAATGACAAAAAACGGCCCTTGCTGCAAACCGACAATCGCGCTGAACGCCTTCAGCAGCTTGCCGACACACGGAACGAACTATATGCCAGCTGCGCCGACATCAAGCTCGACATTAGCAGCATGCCCATTTCGCAGATTCGCCCTCGCCTTTTACAATCCATCATCGATTTCGATAAAGTAAAGTCTTAATATGCCCACTATCACCGTTGCACTTGCACAGCGCAGCTACCCCATTCTTATCGAATCTGGCCTGTTGCATACCGAAGCCAATGCACGCCTGAGCGAGCATGGCGCTATGCTCATTGTGACCGACGCACACGTTGGGCCACTGTATGCCGACGCACTAAAACACCATATCAACCAGCCAGATTGCCCGGTTTGGCAAATGCCTGCTGGCGAACAAGAAAAGAATTTAGCCCGATTCGGTGAACTACTTGCGGTTATGGCCGAACAAAAACTCACCCGCGACAGTTGCATTGTTGCATTGGGTGGCGGCGTGGTTGGCGATTTAGCAGGCTTTGCGGCGGCCTGCTATATGCGCGGCATCGCCTTTATTCAAGTGCCCACCTCGCTCTTGGCGATGGTTGACTCATCGGTTGGCGGTAAAACCGCGGTTGATTTGTCCGCCGGAAAAAACCTCGTGGGTGCATTCCATCAGCCCAAAGCAGTTTGGATTGATCCGAGTGTGTTGCGCACCTTACCCGCGCGCGAATTCATCGCCGGCTTAGCCGAGGTGCTGAAATACGGCGCGATTATCGACGTGGAATTTTTTACTTGGCTCGAACAACATAGCGCGGCATTATTAAGCAAACAAAACGAGCTCATCGAGCAAGCCATTGCGCGCAGTTGCCAGCATAAAGCGGCGATTGTGGCACGCGATGAAACCGAACAAGGCGATCGCGCCTTACTAAATTTTGGCCACACGTTTGGCCATGCCTTGGAAGTGCTGCTCGATTACAGCGCCTTGGTGCATGGCGAAGCCGTAGCGATTGGCATGTTGCTGGCTGCTGAATTTTCAGCTGAACTTGGCGTGGCAAGTGCGGATGATGCAGCTCGGCTCAAACGCTTGTTGCAAGCGTTCGGTTTGCCAACAGCCATTCCCCATGGCATACATGCCGAGGCTATGCTCAACAAAATGCGGTTGGATAAAAAAGCCCGACACGGCGAATTGTGGCTTGTGCTTTGGCGGGGTATTGGACAAGCATTTATTGCTCAGGATGTGAGCGCAGAGGCGTTATTGCAATTTCTGCAAAATAAAATCGACTCCTAAACCCCATGGTTAAAACCATGGGCTGTAACCATGGGCTATATGCATGCGCTACAATACACAGCTATGCGCGTTCTAATGCAACAACCACCCCAAGGGCTGGAATCCCCCCGCTATGTCAGCATCAGCCTACAGCAAGATCTGTTGGGCGGCTGGCTGTTGCTTCGCGAATCCGGGCTTATTGGCGGCAAAAGCCAGCTTAAACGCGAGCAATTTCTTTACACCGAGCCTGCCTATGAGGCCTTTGAAAAAGCGCGAGCAGCGCACATCAAAAAAGGCTTTCAGGTAATGTTTGTGCAGGGCATAACCGAGCCAAAATCATGAACACACGTTTTTTAGATACTATTGCCGGCAAGAAAGTAGATGCCACGCCTGTGTGGCTAATGCGCCAAGCCGGCCGTTATTTGCCAGAGTATCGCGCCACACGCGCCAAAGCCGGCAGCTTTATGGGATTGGCTACAAATCCGGAATTAGCTTGCGAAGTGACTCTGCAGCCACTTGCGCGCTTTGATTTAGACGCCGCGATTTTATTTTCAGATATTTTAACCATTCCCGATGCGATGGGCTTAGGCCTGACCTTCGCGGAGGGCGAAGGCCCGCGCTTTGCAAAGCCAGTTCGCACAGCCGCCGATATTGCGCGCTTGGCTGTGCCAGATATGGGCCAAGAATTACGTTATGTGATGGATGCCGTCAGTTTGATTCGCAAAGAGCTGCATGGCCGCGTGCCGTTGATTGGATTTTCCGGCAGCCCATGGACCTTAGCCTGCTATATGGTGGAAGGCGGTGGTTCGGATAATTTTGCGCGGGTTAAATCTTTAGCTTTGAACGAACCCAAATTGATGCATCAATTGCTGGAAGTGGTCACCGATTCCGTGATTGCCTATTTAAGCGCACAACGCGACGCGGGCGCGCAAGCCTTGATGGTATTCGATACTTGGGGTGGCGTATTGGCGCCGCACACCTACCGCGAATTCTCTTTGCGCTACATCAACCGCATTGCGCAGGAATTCAAGCGTGGCGAAGGCGATGCAAAAACACCACTTATTTTATTCGGCAAAGGCAACGCGCCGTATCTGGAAGAATTAGCCGCAACGGGCGCTGAAGGCGTGGGTGTGGATTGGTTGGTATCGCTGGAAGAGGCGCGCCGTCGCACGCAAGGTAAAGTGGCATTGCAGGGCAATCTCGATCCCGTCACGCTGTATGCAGAGCCAGAAACCATTCGCGCTGAAGTAAAACGCTGCTTAGCCAGCTATGGCAAAGGCTCTGGGCATGTGTTTAATCTTGGCCACGGTATGTCGCCCGATATGAACCCAGAGCACGTGAAGGTACTGGTTGATGCGGTGCACGAATTTAGCCGTGAATATCATCAATAAACCGTAGGGGCGAACCTTGTGTTCGCCCAGACGTTTTACGCAACACCGACGGGCGCATCACGATGCGCCCCTACATCAATCGGCATGTTTTGCCGAACGCCGAATTTCGGCATCTTGTTCGCTCAATAATTCGCCTTCCCATTTGCCGATAACGGCAGACGCAATCGAATTGCCGACCGCATTGGTAGCCGAACGGCCCATATCTAAAAAGCGGTCAATGCCCAAAATCAGCACCATACCTTCCACCGGTAAACCGAACTGCGCTAGCGTGCCGGCAATCACCACCAAGGACGCCGAGGGAATGCCGGCCATGCCTTTGGAAGTTACCATTAAGGTGAGTAGCATCGCAATTTGAGTACCAACCGGCATATCAATGCCATACACTTGCGCAATAAAAATAGCGGCGAACGAACAATACATCATCGAGCCATCCAGATTGAACGAATAGCCAAGCGGCATCACAAAACTGGAGATTTTCCGGCTAACCCCAAATCGATCCAATGCATCGAGAATCTTCGGATAGGCCGCTTCCGAAGAGGCGGTGGCGAAGGATAGAAAAAATGCTTCCTTAATTTCCCGCAATAATGCGAATACGCGCTTGCCAAGGAAAAAATAGCCTACCGCAACCAGCAGCAGCCACAGCGTGAGCAGAGCAATATAAAAACACAGGATAAATTTCAAGTAGGTGGCGAGAATGCCTAGGCCCTGATTGGCAACTGCCGTGGCCATGGCAGCAAACACCGCAAACGGCGCGCACAGCATCACATAGCCAGTGATGTTGATCATCACGTGCGAAATCTGCTCGATGACATCTTGCAAGGCCTGGCCTTTTTTACCGAGCGCCGCCAAGCCAACCCCGAAAAACAAAGAGAACACCACAATCTGCAACAGCCGGTTTTCGCCTTTTTCATTGCCGCCAGCGGCATTGATAATGGAAGTTGGCACTAATTGATTAGTAACAAAAGCCACAAATCCAGAATCGTGTACGCCGGTTTGGAAGCTATCGAGCTTGTCTTTGCTGGCCGCAATTTGTTCGGCATTGGGCGGCGTTAAGCCAGCGCCTTCACCGGGTTTAAGCGCATTGGCAAATGCTAATCCTAATAAAAGCGACAACAAGGACGCACTGACAAACCAGCCTAAAGCTTTTAATCCCACGCGCCCAACGCCGCCAGAACTGCCCATTTGCGCGATGCCAATCACCAAGGTGGAGAACACCAAGGGCGCAATGATCATCTTGATCGCGCGCAAAAATAAGGTGGTGAGTAAGCTGATGTAGGACATGTCGATGGACAGTATTTTTTGATTGACCAGCCATCCAAAAAATATGCCGGCCAGCATGGCAACCAAAATAAAAATCGCTAAGCGGCCAGCGCCGCGCGTGTCCGACAAAGTTGTTGTTGCCATGATATTCGTTTCCCCGCCAATTGGTTTGCCCTGACATCATAACGTGCCTTGCCAATTTAGGGTGCGCTGGCTTTGCGATGCCAAAAAAACCGGAGCATGCTCCGGTTTTAAATAATTCAACACGCGCGGCTTATTTGCTGAACTGCAATCCGGCACCATCGGCATCAACCATCACCGTATCACCGGAAATAAATTCGCCCGACAATATTTTATTGGCCAAGGTATTTTCCAGCAACTGCTGAATCGCACGTTTCAAGGGCCGTGCACCATACACGGGGTCAAAGCCAGCGGAGCCCAGCAAATCCAAAGCTTTATCGCTTAATTGCAATTTAATGCCGCGCTCAGCTAAGCGTTTGGCTAAAGACTGCGTTTGGATGGCGGCAATGGCGCGGATATTTTCTGCCGTTAACGGATGGAAAACCACAATATCGTCCAAGCGATTAATAAATTCTGGCCTGAAATGCGCCTGCACCGACGCCATCACCGAGGCTTTCATCTGGGTGTAGGCTTCTGGCGTTAAGCCTTGCCGTTCAGCGATTTCCTGAATATGCTGCGAGCCTAAATTGGAGGTCATCACAATGACTGTGTTGCGGAAATCCACGGTTCGGCCTTGGCCATCGGTTAAGCGTCCATCATCGAGCACCTGCAACAAAATATTAAACACATCTGGGTGTGCTTTTTCCACTTCATCGAGCAAAATCACCGAATACGGCCGGCGGCGCACCGCTTCGGTTAAATAGCCGCCTTCTTCATAACCCACATAGCCCGGCGGCGCACCGATTAAGCGCGAAACCGAATGCTTCTCCATAAATTCGCTCATGTCGATGCGCACCATCGCATCGGCGCTGTCGAACAGGAATTCGGCCAGCGTTTTACACAACTCGGTTTTACCCACGCCGGTTGGGCCAAGAAACAGAAACGAACCGTTCGGCCGATTCGGATCCGATAAGCCGGCACGTGAACGGCGAATCGCGGCTGAAACCGCGGTAACGGCTTCACGCTGACCAATCACTTTTTTATGCAACTCGTCTTCCATGCGCAGCAATTTCTCGCGCTCGCCTTCCAGCATTTTGCTGACGGGAATACCGGTCCAACGCGACACTACTTCGGCAATTTCATCGGCCGTGACTTTATCTTGTAGCAGAGTAAAGCCCTTATGTTCAACTTCGGATGCCGCTGTTAGTTGCTTCTCAAGCTCTGGCAAAAGGCCATACTGGATTTCGCTCATCTTGGCGATATCCTGCTGGCGATGTGCAGCTTCCAAAGCAAGTTTGGCCTGTTCGATTTGTTCCTTGATTTTAGTAGCGCCCGTTAAAGTGGCTTTTTCCGATTTCCATATTTCATTGACATCACTAAATTCGCGTTCGAGATTTGCAATGTCTTGTTCAAGATCGGCCAAACGCTGCTTCGACTCGGCATCTTTTTCTTTTTTCAAGGCCTCGCGCTGCATTTTCAATTGAATTAAGCGGCGCTCCATGCGGTCCAATTCTTCTGGCTTGGAATCGATTTCCATGCGGATGCGTGAAGCCGCTTCATCCATCAGATCAATGGCTTTATCAGGTAATTGCCGGTCAGCAATATAGCGATGCGAAAGCGTTGCTGCGGCCACAATAGCCGGGTCGGTGATTTCCACACCATGATGCACCGCGTAGCGCTCTTTCAAGCCACGCAAAATAGCGATGGTATCTTCAACGCTCGGTTCGCCAACAAATACCTTCTGAAAACGCCGTTCGAGTGCCGCATCTTTTTCCACGTATTGCCGGTATTCGTTTAAGGTGGTTGCACCAATGCAATGCAATTCGCCGCGCGCCAAGGCGGGTTTTAGCATATTGCCAGCGTCCATTGAGCCTTCGGCTTTACCGGCGCCGACCATGGTGTGTAGTTCATCGATGAACAAAATCACATTGCCTTCTTGTTTCGATAAATCGCTGAGCACTGCTTTTAGGCGTTCTTCGAATTCACCACGGAATTTTGCACCGGCTATCAAGGCACCCATATCGAGTGACAATACACGCCGGCCGCGCAGACCTTCCGGCACTTCGTTATTGATAATGCGTTGTGCCAAGCCTTCAACAATTGCCGTTTTGCCTACACCCGGCTCGCCAATCAACACCGGGTTGTTTTTGGTGCGGCGCTGCAGCACTTGAATGGTGCGGCGTATTTCCTCATCTCGACCAACTACTGGGTCAAGCTTGCCTTTCTCGGCTTGCGCGGTTAAGTCGATGCAGTATTTTTCCAAGGCTTGGCGGTTGTCTTCTGCATTGGCATCATTCACTGATTCACCGCCACGCAGGCTGGTGATGGCGTGCTGCAGTTTGGCTTTATCCGCGCCCGCTAATTTTAGGCTTTTGCCGAGCGCGCCTTTATCATCCATAGCCGCCACTAAAAACCATTCGCTGGCAATGAACTGGTCATTGTTCTGTTGCGCGAGTTTATCGGTCACATTCAGCAAGCGCGCCAAATCATTGCCCATCGACACAGCGCCCTCTTGGCCCGCTACACTTGGCAGCTGACCCAACGCTTCTTGCAGTTGTTGCTTTAACAAGCCTACATTCACGCCCGCTTGGCGCAATAAAGGCAAACTGTTGCCGCCTTGTTGCTCAAGCAGCGCAAGCATTAAATGCGCAGGCTCAATCACATTATGATCGCGGCTAACGGCTAGGCTTTGTGCCTCGCTTAGGGCTTGTTGGAATTTGCTGGTGAATTTATCAACGCGCATGCTGTTCTCCCATACCTAAAGAGCCGATTGGCCATTACTTAGTAGATATGGGCTTAATGCTACGCTTCAAGCCGGGTGAAACCTTGATTCAGCGCAAAAACAAGCTTTAAAACTATAATTTTGCCAATTCAGCCTTGACTTCCTTATAGCCTGGATCAAGCCTTAATGCGCTTTGAAATGCCGTTTTCGCTTCAGCTTTGTTTCCAGCTTTGGCATACAGTTGGCCAAGCCGATAATACGCGTGTTTATTTTGTGGCTCATTGGCGCTATGCGGCAAGCTCAAGTATTTTTTCAGCGCAGCAATGCCTTCATCCAACAACTGACCACTTAGTGCACTGCTACGGCCAATCTGATACCAAGCCACACCGGCTTTATCATCTTGCGCGGCCCAAGCACGAAAATGTTTGAACGCATCGTTCCAACGGTTGGCCTGCTGATAGCCAATTCCCACGGCCAAGCGTATCGATGCATCGCCGGGTTTAGCGGCGTAGGCAGCTTCATACGATTTCAAGGCGGCAGCTGTTTTTTTATCGGCAAGATAAATCTGCGCCTGTGCTAAATGACCCCGCGCCACATCACGTTTGGTAATTTCTTTGACTTGTAACAACGCCTTATCTCGGCCGCCGCCCACCATCGACGGTGCCTGCAAATAAAACTGCAAAATCGATTCGCGGGCATCGAGGTTATTCGGATCAAGCCTAATGGCAGCTTCAAAGGCATCGCGCAGCTTTGGCGCTAAGCTCATTTTCGACAACATGCCCACTTCGCCAATATGTGCGCCATAGGCATTGCCTAGCCAAAATTGCGCTTGGGCATTATTGGGTGCAAGCTCGGCTGCAGTTTCGGCCGATTCAACCGCTGCTTCGCCTTTGCCTGCTTGCAAACGTGCGCGAGTGAGGAAAATTATGGCCTCGGTATTTTTTGGATTGGCTTTGGCAAATGCTTCGGCATTCGGCAAGGCTTTTTTATCGCCCGCATCTAGCTGACTTTTCAGTTCTTGCGGTGTAATAGCTAGCACTGTGGTGCTCAACAACAATCCAGTAAACAACAGCCAGTGACGAATTTGCATAGGTATATATTCCGTGAGATTAAAAGCTATACGTCATACAGTAGCGAAAAGTCATTACTGAAATGAGTGCCATTGGTCATAAATTGATAAATCTATAGCCCATGATTTTAATCATGGGGGTGCGTGAATCTATTTCAGCCCATGATTTTAATCATGGGGAATAATCACAACCGTGATTTAAGCCATCCAAATCACACTGGCCATGCGGCCGGTGCGTTGCTCACGCCGATGCGAATAAAAACGCGTATCGCTGATGGTGCAATGCGCGCCGCCATATATTTGACTAACACCAACAGCACGCAAGCGCTGTTTCGCGATGGCAACCATGTCGATGCGGTAATGGCCTGGGCGCGTTGCTGTGAACGCCGTTTCCGCTTCAGCGCTGGCTAATAAAAATGCTTGTCGCACTTCTTCGCCAATTTCATAGTGCATTGCGTCAGCGGCAGGGCCAAGCCAGGCCAGTATGTGTTCAGGCTTGCTGTGCATGGCCGAAACAGTTACTTCTAGCATTCCATTGGCTAAACCGCGCCAACCGGCATGCGCCGCGGCAATTTCTGTGCCAGCGCGGTTACAAAAAAGTACAGGCAGGCAATCGGCGGTTAATACTGCCAGCACAGTATTTGGCGTGTCGGTAATCGAGGCATCGGCAAGCGGTTCGCCCTCTCCCGCACGCACGTCGTGCGTGCCTCCCTCCCCCAGTGGGGGAGGGTTGGGGTGGGGGCGTGTGTGGGGGCGCAAGCCAATCCTTACCACATCAACACCATGCACCTGATGCAGCCAGTGCGGTTCGTCAGGCAAGTGATAGGTGTTGATTAACGCCGCGCGGTTTTGTTGCACGGCGGCAAGCACATCGCCACAGCGACTACCTAAATTAAATGCATCGAATGGCGAAACAGAAACGCCCGGCCCTTGCCGCGTGGTGGTGAAGGCAGTGATATTGGCCGGTGCCGGCCAATCGGCGGCAATGCAAGGGCTCATCCGGCCTTGAATGCTTCGGTGTCTTCGCGCAGCGCTTTAATCAAGATCTGCATATCAACGGGCAGCTCGGCATCAAAGCTTAGTTGCTCGCCATTTAATGGATGAATAAAGCTGAGCTTCTCGGCATGCAGCGCTTGGCGTTTAAAACTGCGCAAGGTTTCAACCAAAAAATCGCTGGCTGCTTTCGGCAATTTGAATGCCCCACCGTACAGCGGATCGCCAATCAATGGGTGTTTAACATGCGCCATATGCACACGAATTTGATGGGTGCGACCGGTTTCTAAGCGGCACTCGACCAGCGTGTGCGAACGAAATTTTTCGCGTACGCGGTAATGCGTAATAGCTTCGCGGCCACCGCCTTCTTTCACCACCGCCATACGCACGCGATCGCGCGGATGCCGGTCAATGGGGGCGTTGATGGTATTGCCAGCCACCATAGGGCCTTGCACCACGGCTACATATTGCCGGTGCACAGCGCGCGACGACAACTGCTCAATCAAACTGGCATGCGCGCGAATCGAACGCGCTACCACCATCAGGCCGGAGGTGTCTTTATCCAAGCGATGCACAATACCAGCGCGTGGCAAATTGGCTAACTCGGCATCAAAATGCAACAAGGCATTCACCATGGTGCCATTGGCATTGCCTGCGCCCGGGTGCACCACCAAACCAGCGGGTTTATTCACCACAATAATATCGGCATCCGAAAAAATGATTTCCAAAGCAATATCTTCAGCCTTTGCATCCGTCTCAATATGCAATTTAGCCACCAAGCTAACCGTTTCGCCGCCATTAACCGACATCTTGGGCTTCATCTGCTCGCCGTTTAGCAAGGCATCGCCAGATTTTATCCACTCGGTTAAACGCGAGCGAGAAAACTCGGGGAACATTTCCGCCAAGGCTTGGTCGAAACGTTTACCCGCCAAGTGCTCAGGCACAGTGGTTTCAATAAGTTCGTTGTCCTGCTCTTCGGTATTTTCGTGATCGGTGTTGTGCTGTGCAGTCTGGTTCATAAGAATCAATGTTTTAGCTCATAGTGCATGAAATAATCGTGGAGCAAAAGGCGCGCTTAGGGTATTATCCACTAATTGCCAATGAAGCGCTTGACTATGAATGCTATGAAGTTATTTACACCTGTCCGAATACTGTCTTTGCTGCTGTTAGTGGCTTCCTTGAGCGCCTGCCAAACCACCAAGAATTTTTTCGGCATGGATGGTTCCAAAAAGTTAGCCGAAACCGAAACCTTGGCCATTGAGCCACTGTATGCCTTGGCGAAAAAAAATCTCGATAATGAAAATTACGACAAAGCGGAAAAAACCTATATTCGCTTAATCGCGCGCTTTCCGTATGGCGAGCTGTCTGAGCAATCACAAATTGACTTAGCCTTTGCACAACATAAACTTTCCAAGCCGGAAGAAGCGACTTCAACCATTTCGCGCTTCATCAAAACCTATCCAACCAATCCCAACATCGATTACGCCTATTACTTAAAGGCGCTGATCAACTTCGACCGCGAAAATCGCTGGTTGGCAAAAATTGCCCGCCTTGATGTTTCAGCACGAGATTTGGGTGCAGCAGCACAAAGCTATAACGACTTCAACGAAGTCGTTCGGCGCTTTCCAACCAGCAAATATGCCGAAGAAGCTCGCCAACGTATGATTTATCTGCGCAATCGTTTAGCGCTACATGATTTAACCGTGGGTTTGTATTATTACGAACGTGATGCGTATGTGTCGGCTATTGGCCGCGCCAAGTATGTGTTAGAAACCTATCCGCAATCGGAATTTGATGACGATGCCATTGCATTGTTAGCCATCAGCTACAAAGCCTTAGGCCAAGATGTGCTCTCGCAAGATGCCAAACGTGTGCTTGAGCAAAACTACCCAGAACACGCATATTTGAAAGGCAATTGGCCAAACCGCCGCTCGCAATGGAGCCAGCTTAACCCATTTGCCGGCGACAAAAACAATTTCTAACGCGTATAGCCTGAGGTAATTGGATAACGGCGTTCGCGGCCAAATGCGCGCCGCGATAGCTTCGGCCCTGGCGCCGCTTGACGGCGTTTCCACTCCGATATTTTCAACAAGCGCAGCATGCGCAATACCGTTTCGGTGTAATCTTGCGCACCAAATTGCGCGCTTAAACTAGCGATGATTTCTTCTGGCGAAGATTCCTGGTCGATATACGCCTGCAGAATCGCATCAAGAACTTCATACGGCGGCAACGAATCTTGATCAGTTTGGTTTTCGCGCAATTCCGCCGATGGTGCGCGATCAATCACCGCCTGCGGAATAACGCCACCATCAGCTTGTTGATTGCGCCAAGCACACACGCGATACACCTCGGTTTTGTATAAATCCTTAATCGGCGCATAACCGCCGCACATATCGCCATAAATGGTGGCATAGCCCACCGCATATTCGCTTTTATTGCCGGTGGTGAGCAACAAACCGCCTTTCTTGTTGGCCAGTGCCATCAGCAACGCACCACGGCAGCGCGATTGCAAATTTTCTTCGGTCACATCTTCAGGCAAACCTTGGAATGAGTCGGCTAATGCCGCTAAAAATCCTTGGAATGGCTTTTCAATCGCAATAGTTTCTAATGCCACGCCCAGTTTTTCGGCTTGCACCAATGCTAAATCGTTGCTGATATCTGAGGTATAACGCGAAGGCAGTCGAACCGCCGTCACGTTTTCAGCGCCAAGCGCATCCACCGCTAAAGCCAACACCAGTGATGAATCCACGCCTCCCGATAAACCCAGCAGGGTTTTCTTAAAGCCATTCTTGGCGCAATAATCGCGAATACCGCGCAGCATCGCGCGATACGCCAAGGATTCGAACGATTCGTCGCGCTCCTCTGGCCAGGCATATTTGCTGAATTTTCCAGTAGCCACATCAAAATCGGCAATCAGCAAATGTTCGGCAAAACATTCGGCATTGGCATGAATAAACCCATCGGCATCGGCCAGCACTGAGGAGCCATCAAACACCACTTCATCTTGGCCGCCCACTACATTCAGATACGCAATGGCGGTGCGGCTTTCCTGCACGCGCTGGGTGAGCAACGCATCGCGCTGCGCGGTTTTGCCGTGTTCAAACGGCGA
>JAYTVJ010000122.1:0-14394 GCA_043744535.1 Arenimonas sp. | reverse complement strand
AACCGGTGCTGAGTCAATATTTGTTTGCGTGTTTAGTGATGAATTACCGAAATAAAATGCTTAGAATTGGCAGGCCAACGCGATTTGCGTGGCATTCGGCTGGCCAGCGCGTAAGTTACCGGTGTTGCTGAGCACTAAGGTCTGCGCTTTACTGGCGCCGCGCTTATCACATAGGGTGAAGGTGACATTGCTGCCTGCATTGCCGCCATTGCCTTGAAATTCAATGCGTGCGCGGCCGCTGCTGCTAATAAGATGTGTTTCAGGCAAGGCCGATTGGCTGGCAATCAAGGCTTCGTTAGGTTCGCGCTCGCGGCTGCCGTTTTGATCGATAAAACCAATCCAGCCATTGCTCCAGTTATAGCCCGAGCTACACGCAAGGCCATCGAAGCTGGGGCACAGGGTGGTTCGCACACCATGAATGCCGGCTTTGGTTGAGGCTTTCATCACGTCGGTAAGCAACGCTGCGCGTGTGGCGCCGGCGTTGGCCGAATAGCTGGCTGAGAGGTAGGAGGGAACCGCCACGCCCATCAACACACCGCATACCGCTAGGCTAATCAGTAGTTCAATTAAGGTAAATCCTTGGTTGTTGCGGGTCATCTTCATTCTCCGTGAGTAAGTTCAGTTAGTTTGTCTTTATTGGCGAATGAAAGAATTAGGTGAATACCGCCGCTGCTTGTGAGAAAATTCTGAATTGGCATTGAGAATTTTCCATGGATCAGCCGTTTCAGCTCGTTTCGCCTTTTCAGCCTGCCGGCGACCAACCGCAAGCGATTGAAAAACTCATTGCCGGATTTGAGTCGGGGGTTGCTGCGCAAACGCTGCTGGGCGTAACCGGCTCAGGCAAAACCTTCACCATTGCCAATGTGATTCAGGCCGTGCAAAAGCCAACCTTGGTGCTGGCGCCGAATAAAACCTTGGCCGCGCAGTTGTATGGCGAATTCAAAAGCTTCTTCCCAAATAATGCCGTGGAGTATTTCGTGTCGTACTACGATTACTACCAGCCCGAAGCCTATATTCCCGCCTCAGATACCTTCATTGATAAAGACAGTTCCATCAACGAGCACATCGAGCAAATGCGCTTATCGGCAACCAAATCGTTGCTTGAACGGCGCGATGCAATTATTGTCGCGTCGGTGTCTTCGATTTATGGCTTGGGCGACCCGAATGAATATTTCCGCATGGTGCTGCATTTGGTGCGTGGCGACTTTATTGATCAGCGCGAGTTGATTCGACGCCTAACCGAAATGCAATACACGCGTAATGATGTTGAGCTTAAACGCGCGTGTTATCGGGTGCGCGGCGAAGTGATTGACGTGCATCCGGCTGAAAGCGATTTTGAAGCGGTGCGCATTGAATTATTCGACGGTGAAATTGAAAATATTTCCTTGTTTGACCCACTCACCGGTGAAGTTCGCCGCAAGCTGCAGCGCTATACGCTATACCCAAAATCGCATTATGTAGCAACACGGCGCACTATTTTGGATGCCATAGAAACCATTAAAGTCGAGTTAAAAGATCGCCTAGAATACTTTTATAAAGAAAATAAATTGGTGGAAGCGCAGCGCTTAGCACAGCGCACCCAATTCGATATTGAAATGATGCTGGAAGTGGGCTATTGCAGCGGCGTAGAAAACTATTCGCGGCACTTAACCGGCCATATGCCCGGCGAGCCACCGCCGTGTTTATACGATTACCTACCGCCGGATGCGTTGCTTGTGGTTGATGAATCGCATGTCACTATTCCGCAATTGGGCGCTATGTATAAAGGCGATCGTTCGCGCAAGGAAACCTTGGTTAATTTCGGATTCCGCTTGCCCTCAGCGCTGGATAACCGACCATTAAAATTTGATGAGTGGGAGCGCCGTGCGCCCCGCTGTGTGTATGTTTCCGCCACGCCCGGGCCATACGAGCTTGAGCATACCGTAGGGCAGGTGGTGGAATTGGTGGTTCGGCCAACGGGCTTGGTGGATCCGCAAATTGAAATACGCCCGGTTGCCACCCAAGTGGATGATGTGCTCTCAGAAATCACTGAGCGCGTAAAGCTTGGCGATCGTGTGCTGATTACTACTTTAACCAAACGCATGGCCGAAAATCTGACCGATTATTTGTCGGAGCATGGCGTGAAAGTGCGTTACCTGCATTCGGATGTGGACACTGTGGAGCGCGTAGAAATTATCCGCGATTTGCGATTAGGGGTATTCGATGTGATTGTAGGCATCAACTTATTGCGCGAAGGCTTAGATATGCCGGAAGTGTCCTTAGTGGCGATTTTGGATGCCGATAAAGAAGGCTTCCTGCGTTCATCGCGCTCACTGATTCAAACCATCGGCCGGGCTGCGCGCAATTTGCGCGGCACCGCCATTTTGTATGCCGATAAAATCACCAATTCAATGCGCATCGCCATTGACGAAACCGACCGACGGCGCGCCAAGCAGGAAGAATACAATGTGCTGCACGGCATTGTGCCGCAATCCATTAAGCGCGACATTATGGATGTGATGCAAGACGCTCGCCAAGATCTTTCGCTTGAAAAAGGCTTTCAGGAATCGGGCGCGGCATTGTCGGCACTTTCTGCGGTGCAGTTGGCCAAGCGTTTGAATACACTAGAGAGCCAAATGTTCAAACATGCACAGAATCTGGAGTTTGAGCAAGCTGCCGCCTGCCGAGATGAAATGACGCAACTCAAGGAACTGGCGCTGTTACGTTAACAATTTGCCTGAATGCGCGCCTTTATCGTACAATAGGCTCCCCATTAGGGCGATTAGCTCAGCGGTAGAGCACTTCCTTGACATGGAAGGGGTCACAGGTTCGATCCCTGTATCGCCCACCAAATTAAAGCCCATGATTTAAATCATGGGCTTTTGTTTAAGCAGCAAACGCTGCTGATAGAGTTTCTGGTAAGCCGGTAGGCAGGCATCGGCAATTGCTTGATGTTTTGCGCTTAGTTGCATCCGTTGCTCAGGGCGAGATTCAAAGCCTGTGGACTGCCACACCGAGGCATACCAATGTTTAGCCCATATGCCATCGCTAGAGCGCGTACCGCTTGGCCAGCTCAACATTGCTTCTTGAAAGGGAATGTTTACATGCGCACACAATGCCTGTAAAAATCCGCGTGGATTCAGCAGGAACTCAGTGGAATCGATGACTAGCGGAGCTTTTCCTGTTTCGCGGATTAATTCATCAAAAAGCGCGGCTTGTTGCAACAGGCCAATATCTTCAGGCGCAATCTCGGCGCGGGATTTGATATAGGAAGCAACCACTGCATCGGGGTGCCGAATTAAAAACACATTGCTCAGTGCATAAATCCATGCATGATCCATGCCATCGAGCAGATGATGGCTCATGTGTTTTTGGTACCAAACGGCTTTGTTTTCGGGAATTGTGCCAGTAAGCGATGCCGTAACTTTGCGCCAATCGCATTCGCCATCGGCAATCACTTCGTCTGCGCCGGGATGGTTCAAACCGGTTTGCTTTAGGAATGCAGCATACAGCGGTTCATCAGACACCACACAATCGTCGCGATTTTCAAAGCTACGCATCATCGCGGTGGAAATATTACGCGGGCCACTCCACATGGCAACGCGCATGGACGCGCTAGTGTCGCGGGAGGCAGGATACCGTGAGCGACTAAGATGCACGCCGCTCATGCTAGCTGTTGGCCGCTGGCAACCACCACATCACGCTGCACCAGTTCTTGGTACAGTTGTTGCAAGCGTTGCACCATCGGGCCGGGTAGAGCGTCGCCAATCACGCGGCCATCAATGGTTCTAACCGGCACCACACCAGCAAATGTGCCCGTGCAAAAAGCTTCTTCAGCGCTATACACTTGCGCCAGACTGAAATTTTTCTCAAGGCATACAATGCCGTTTCGGTGACAAATATCAATGATATTGGCGCGGGTAATGCCGGCCAAACAATAATCGCCGGTTGAGGTCCACACTTCGCCTTTACGCACAATAAAGAAATGCGTGGAATTGCAGGTTGCCACAAATCCGTGCGGATCAAGCATCAGTGCTTCGTCTGCACCGGCTTCGGTGGCTTGTATGCAGGCGGTGATGCAATTGAGTTTGCTGTGCGAATTGAGCTTTGGGTCTTGTACATCGGGGTAACCGCGCCGAACATGCACAGTAAACAGCTTCAAGCCCGCGTTAAGGGTTTCCGGTTTCGGGGTTTTATATTCGGGAATCATCACCACCGTGGCGTTGCCAACACAGGCGCGTGGGTCTTGGTACGGTGTGCGTTTTATGCCACGGGTAACCATCAGGCGCACATGTACGTCATCGGTCATGGCATTGGCGCGGAGCATTTCTTCAATGGCTAAGGTCAGTTGCGTGCGCGTTAAGCCAATATCCAGCGCAATGGCTTTGGCGCCTTCAAATAAGCGATCAAGATGCGCTGCCAAAAACACCGGCTGGCCAGCAACAACGCGAAAGCCTTCCCAAACGCCGTCACCCAACACAAAGCCGCTGTCAAAAACCGACACACTTGCTTCTGCGCGCGATTTTAATTGGCCGTTAATCCATATTTTAATTTCAGCGTTGCGCAAATCGTCGTGAAAGTCGTGAATGCTGGTGCTCATGCGTAGGTTCCGATTTAAGGGGCAATTGAAGCTAGGTTGCTAAAAGTTTACTGTAAATACCTGAAGCTTAAGGAATTGTGATTCAGTTCACAGTTTTAATCAATTGATGGGTCCGGTTTGATTTCAATTTATGCTTAAAAAATACGCAAAAATGACCGCCTTTCGTTGACTTTCCCCTGCGTTCATCATATGTTCATGAGTACTAAACGGCAGTGTGCCGTTCAGGCACTCACATTTAGAGGTTTACTTCAATGATGAAATTCTCACTATTGGCTGCGGCCACTCTGTTGGCTTTAGGTGCTGCTTCTTCGGTTGAAGCCGGCGGTCGCCCTGATTTAGTTAAACAAGATTTGCAGCATGGTAAGCCGTTTGCTGCGGGTCAATTGATTATTCAATACCGTTCCTTTGCAACTGCCGCCGATAAATTACGGGTGCAGAAAATTCTGGGTGCCAGTAAATCCGAAAAAATTGGCGCACGTGGCGGCCGCATGAATTTGCGCGGCGATATCGACTTGGTGAGCTTTTCGTCGGCAACAAGCTTAGCAAATACAATTGATGCACTTGCTCGTGATCCTGCCATTGATTATGCAGAGCCAAACTGGCTAGTTCACCATATGACCACTCCGAACGATCCTTACTATACCAATGGTTCGTTGTGGGGTATGTATGGCGCAGCTACCACTCCAGCGAATACCTACGGCGCAGGCGCAGGCGCGGCTAGCAACAACAATTGCTCCAGCGTTGTGGTTGGCGTGATTGACGAAGGGTATATGTATACCCATCCAGATATAGCAGCCAATGCGTATAAAAACCCTGGCGATAGCACCTTTGACGGCGTTGATAACGATAACAATGGCTATGTTGATGACGTGTATGGCTGGGATTTTGATGGCAATAATAATTCCGTCTTCGACGGTGCAGGCGACGATCACGGCACCCATGTATCTGGCACCATCGGCGGCGTAGGTAATAATGGTATCGGTGTTGCGGGTATCTGCCATTCGGTAAAAATTATGGATGCAAAATTCTTGGGCAGCCAAGGCGGTACAACTGCTAATGCTATTTTGGCCGTGGATTATTTCACTGGCTTGAAAAACAAAGGTATGAATATTGTAGCAACTAACAATTCCTGGGGCGGCGGCGGTTTTTCACAAGGCTTGTATGATGCCATTGAACGCGCCAATACCGCCGGTATTTTGTTTGTTGCAGCAGCCGGCAATAGCGGTGCTAACAACGACACCACGCCTTCTTACCCAAGTAATTACACCAATGCCAATATTATTGCAGTGGCTGCGCTAAACAGTAACGGCACAATGGCCTCTTACTCGCAATACGGTGCAACGACAGTAGATATCTGTGCGCCTGGCTCTGCTGTTTATTCCACCGTGCCGGTGGCCAGCGGCAAAGGCCGTAACGCGAGCATCGTGGGCGGTTACGCCAGCTACAGCGGTACATCCATGGCAACGCCGCATGTAACCGGTGCTGCAGCTTTGTATAAAGCGCATAACCCAGGAGCCACTGCTGCTCAAATTAAAGCAGCCATCTTGGGGTCTGCAACGCCAACAACAGCCTGTGCTGGAAAAGTAGTAACCGGTGGCCGTTTGAATGTTAGTGGTTTCTAAGGTTTGCGCATGTTTGATAAAAAACACCGCTTCGGCGGTGTTTTTTTTGCTGAATGACTAGACATAAACAGTCTATTTCATTGACTTTTCAGCGAAAAACGCCTAATTTATAGCTATCTGTGACGCGTAGCGTCTTTTTTATTTTATAGCTTAGAATGATGATTAATGTAACTCTGCCTGATGGCTCGCAACGTCCGTTTGAACATCCTGTTACGGTGGCTGAAGTCGCCGCATCGATTGGCGCGGGTTTGGCTAAAGCCGCACTTGCTGGCAAAGTAGATGGCGTTCTGGTGGATACCAGCTTCATTATCGCTAAAGATAGCCTGCTTGAAATTGTCACTGAAAAACACCCTGACGCACTCGATATTCTTCGCCATTCCTCTGCGCATTTATTAGCACAGGCGGTGCAGCGCTTGTACCCTGGCGCACAGGTCACCATCGGTCCAGTGATCGACAACGGCTTCTTCTATGATTTTGCCTATGAGCGCGCATTCACGCCCGATGACTTGCCGTTGATTGAAGCTGAAATGGCTAACATTATCAAAGAGGCGCATGCGGTATCGCGCAGCGTGAAATCGCGTGATGAAGCCATAGCCTATTTTAAAAATATGGGTGAGCATTACAAAGCCGAAATCATTGAATCGATTCCCGCCAGCGAAGCTCTTTCGTTGTATTCGCAAGGCGAGTTCACCGATTTGTGCCGTGGCCCACACGTGCCAAGCACCGATAAACTGCGCGCCATTAAGCTAATGAAAGTGGCGGGTGCGTATTGGCGTGGTGATTCCAATAACGCCATGCTGAGCCGTATTTATGGCACTTCTTGGCTGAACGACAAAGACCTGAAAGCGTATTTATTTCAGCTTGAAGAAGCCGAAAAACGCGATCACCGTAAAATTGGCAAAGCCTTGGATTTATTCCATCAGCAGGAAGAAGCGCCGGGCATGGTGTTTTGGCATCCGAAAGGTTGGGCATTGTGGCAAGTGGTTGAGCAATACATGCGCCGCGTGTACCGCGATTCTGGCTATCAGGAAGTGCGTTGCCCACAGATTTTGGACGTTAGCTTATGGAAGAAATCTGGGCATTGGGATAACTTCAAAGAAAATATGTTTTTCACGGAATCGGAAAAACGCACCTATGCCGTAAAGCCGATGAATTGCCCAGGCCATATTCAAATTTTCAACCAAGGCCTGCACAGCTACCGCGATCTGCCAATCCGCTATGGCGAGTTTGGTTCTTGCCATCGCAATGAGCCATCTGGCGCATTGCACGGCATTATGCGAGTGCGTTCGTTCACCCAAGACGATGGCCATATTTTTTGCACCAAAGCGCAAGTGGAAGCGGAAGTGACCACCTTTCACCAGCAAGCCATGCAAGTGTATGGCGATTTCGGCTTTTCCGACATTTCCTTGAAGATTGCGTTGCGCCCTGAAAAGCGCTTAGGCACCGACGAAACGTGGGATATGGCAGAGAATGCCCTGCGTTCAGCGTTGTCGGCTTGTGGCGTGCAATGGCAGGAATTGCCGGGCGAGGGCGCCTTTTACGGCCCGAAAATCGAATACCATATGCGCGATTCGATTGGTCGTGGCTGGCAGGTTGGCACCATGCAGGTCGATTTCATGATGCCCGAGCGTCTTGGCGCAGAATACGTTGATGAGCACTCAACGCGCCAACATCCAGTCATGCTGCATCGTGCCATCGTTGGCTCGATGGAACGGTTCATCGGAATTCTGATTGAAAGCCACGCAGGAGTGCTTCCCGCTTGGCTTTCACCGGTGCAAGCGGTGGTCATGAACATCACCGATGCACAGGCCGATTATGTACAATCCATTCAGAAAACCTTAGTCCAAAAAGGCTTCCGTGTAGCAAAAGATTTGCGTAATGAGAAAATCGGCTATAAAATTCGCGAACATACTTTGCAACGCATCCCATATTTGTTGGTGATTGGTGATCGCGAGAAAGAGAATGGTCAAGTTGCCGTGCGTTCGCGCTCAGGCGAAGATTTAGGTGTAATGTCGTTAGATGCTTTCATTGAACGGCTAACACATGAGACCCCACTGCATTAAGCGGTGGGTTTTATTTCACAAGAGGATTCAATAATCAATACGCCAGTTACAGAAAAAGGTAATCGCAAAAACAACGAAATCCGCGTCCCACGTGTACGTGTGATCGGTGCAGACGGTGAAATGGTCGGTGTGCTTTCCCGCGATGAGGCTTTGGCCCTTGCGGAAGATTCCGGCATGGATTTAGTTGAAATTCAGCCAAACTCCGATCCACCGGTTTGTCGCGTGATGGACTATGGTAAATACCGCTTTGAGCTGCAGAAGAAAGCCGCTGCTGCTAAGAAAAAGCAGAAAGTGGTCGAAATCAAGGAAGTTAAATTCCGCCCAACCACCGACTCCGGCGATTACAACATCAAATTGCGTAACGTCCGCCGCTTCCTGGAAGATGGCGATAAAGTCAAAATCAATGTCCGCTTTAAAGGCCGCGAAATGTCGCACCAAGAGCTCGGCATTGAAATGACTAAACGCATTGAAGCCGATTTAGCTGAAGAAGCCGTGATCGAATCGCGGCCGCGCTTGGAAGGCCGACAAATGATTATGATGATTGCGCCGAAGAAAAAATGACGGTGCATTCAGCCAGCGCACACGACGTCGGCTTAACGCTCAGATTGCTCACATCCATCGTTAGTAGGTGTAGGTTGCATTTAGTAAATTTTCTTGTCGATTCCGTTAGGTATTCGATATCGATGAACTTTAATAAAGTTATCTTTGTTTGTATGTTACTCACGCCGCTTTATGGTGAGGCAGTCGAATTTAAGAAAGACCGTCCTGATGAGCACTATCAGTTGGTTAATAATATTCCTGTTGTTACGCTTGGAAGCGCCTCGTTTTCAATATACGAGTTTAAACCTGAGACTCAATGGTCAGAGCCGACAAATGATGCTGACGAGAAAAATAAACACCTTGTAAAGCTGCGTGCAAAACTCGTTCTCGGCGACCCAGTAAGTGAGGGAGAGATTATCAAAGTCTTGGCTATTTACTATCAGAATGTCGCTTTTGACCCTGATTCGGTAGTAATTAAGGGGCTGACTATTGGCGAGCATAAAATTTACACATGGTGCTCAATCAGAATGATCAGCAAGTGTAGTAGTTTTTTCGGGGCTGCTGGCACACGAGTCGAGTACGACATTAACGGAAAGAACCGTGAAGGTGGCTTTACGGGCTTTACACACAGCGTCGTATTCATACGTAAATTCGTCGATCCAGTTGCTGCTGTTGCAACTGCGCCTCAGGGCACTTCTGAGAAGTAAATCGAAGCCGATTTAGCTGAAGAAGCCGTGATCGAATCGCGCCCGCGCTTGGAAGGCCGGCAGATGATTATGATGATTGCGCCGAAGAAAAAGTAAGCGGTTCAGCCATAAATGCGTAAAAATCATGAGCCTTTGCTGAATTAGTGTCAGTAAGGGCTCGTTTTTATTCAGCTTTCAGCTTTTTAAGCTTGCTTGGGCTAGAAAAAACGGGCATAATAATCGGCTCTTGGTTCGCCAAGCGGTTGCGTAAACCGTTAGCTTTCGAGCAACGTAATGGACTTCGGGCTCATTTGAGCCCACTCGCGGCATAGGCAGGACGGAAAGAATGGCGCAAGCCATCGCCTAGTCAGAACTTAACCCCAAAAAGGATATACCCCAAATGGCCAAGAATAAAATCAAGACCAACCGGGCGGCAGCTAAGCGTTTCAGAAAGACAGCTTCCGGCAAATACAAGTGCGGCCACGCCAACCGTAGCCACATCCTCACCAAGAAATCGACTAAACGTAAACGTAATCTGCGCCAAGCGAACCATGTTCGTGCAGAAGACGCAGGTCGTTTAGATCGCATGCTACCGTACCTATAAGGAGGATTGAACCATGGCACGAATTAAACGTGGTGTAACCGCACGCGCCCGTCACAAAAGAATTCTTAAACTGGCCAAAGGCTATTACGGCGCACGTCGTAAAGTTTTCCGTGTAGCCAAACAAGCAGTCACTAAAGCTGCTCAATACGCATACATCGGCCGTAAACAACGTAAACGTCAGTTCCGTAGCTTATGGATTGTTCGCATTAATGCGGCAGCCCGTATGCACGGCCTGAGCTACAGCCGTTTCATGAACGGTGTCTTGAAAGCCAACATCAAGCTTGATCGTAAAGCCTTGGCCGATATCGCCATTCATGATGCCAATGCGTTTGCAAAAATCGCTGAGCAAGCCAAGAACGCTCTCGCTGCGTAAACCGCTGTAGGAGCGGCTAGTAGGAGCGGCTTTAGCCGCGCCTTTTGCCGCGATTGCAACAGATATACGAATGGGGAAGGGCAGATGTCCTTCCCCATTTTCATTTTAAAACCCGCCTGGTGTGTGATGACCGACATCGAAACAATAACCGAGCAAGCTTTGCAGCAAATTGCCAGCGCCAATAGCTTAGAAGCGCTTGATGCGCTACGCGTGGCATTATTAGGTAAAACCGGCCAGATAACCCTGCAACTCAAGCAATTGGGTGCATTATCGGCTGATGTGCGAAAAGCCGCCGGCGAACAAATCAACCGCAGCAAAGACACTATTTCAAACGCGCTGGCCG
Source organism: Arenimonas sp. (assembly GCA_043744535.1). Classification (GTDB taxonomy): domain Bacteria; phylum Pseudomonadota; class Gammaproteobacteria; order Xanthomonadales; family Xanthomonadaceae; genus Arenimonas. Next base: position 3,584 of record JAYTVJ010000122.1, on the reverse strand, counting down.
ATAAAAAACTGGCGCTAGAGGCCATTGCGCTGGATTTACGCTTAGCCAGCGAACGCATTGACATAACATTACCAGGCCGCGGCTTATTGCCAGCCAATGCGCATCCGGTGAGTAAAACCTTGGAGCGCATCAGCGAAATCTTTTCGCGCTTGGGTTATCAAACCGCGCAAGGCCCGGAAATTGAAGACGATTGGCACAATTTTGAAGCGCTGAATTTTCCGCCGCACCATCCCGCGCGCGCCATGCATGACACCTTTTATTTTCCGAGTGGCCATCTATTGCGCACGCATACCTCGGGTGTGCAGGTGCGTTTTATGCAGAATAACCAGCCGCCATTTCGGATGATTGCTGCGGGCAAAGTGTATCGTTCCGATTCCGATCAAACACACACGCCGATGTTCCACCAAATGGAAGGCTTGCTGGTGGATGAAACCTCTAGCTTTGCCGATTTGAAAGGTACCTTGGCGGCATTCGTGAAAGCCTTTTTCGAGCAAGATTTCGATATGCGTTTTCGGCCAAGTTATTTCCCGTTTACCGAACCTTCCGCTGAAGTGGACATTGCCTGGCAACAGCCCGATGGCAGCACACGTTGGCTGGAAGTATTGGGCTGTGGCATGGTGCATCCGAATGTATTGCGTAATTGCGGGATTGACCCAGAACGCTACACCGGCTTCGCGTTTGGCTTAGGCATTGAGCGATTCGCGATGTTGCGTTATGGCGTGAACGATCTACGCAGCTTTTTCGAAAACGACACACGCTTCCTGAAACAATTTGCATGATCGGTGCGCGAAGGGTTTCATATGAACGGCGTGCCTGCTTTATATATGATCGGCGTGCCAAGGCACACCCTATGGATTATTGAGCTATGAAATTCCCTGAAAGTTGGTTACGCCAACATGTGCATACAACAGCCAGCCATGAGCAGCTTTCTGCCTGCTTAACCGCTATTGGTTTGGAAGTGGAAGAAGACACCGCCATCGGTGCTGCGCTCGAAGGCGTTATTGTGGCTGAAATTGTGGCCATGCAAAAGCACCCCGAAGCCGATCGCTTGAATGTTTGCCAGGTGGCTATTGGCAATCAGCAAACGGTGCAGATTGTGTGCGGCGCGCCCAATGCCCGTGTTGGCTTGAAAGCACCACTGGCACAAATTGATGCCACGCTGCCAGGCGATTTTCAAATTAAAGCGGCAAAACTGCGCGGCGTTGAATCGTTTGGCATGCTGTGTTCGGCTAAAGAATTGGGTATTGATGCAGAAGCCTCTGGCTTGCTGGAATTGCCGGAAGATGCGGTTGCGGGCGTTGCCTTGGCGCAATACCTTGGCTTGCCAGATGCACGCTTTGAGTTGAAATTAACTCCGAACCGCGCCGATTGCTTTTCCATTCGCGGCATCGCGTTTGATGTGGCCGCGGCCTTGCAGACCCACGTTACGGCTATGCAAATTCCGAACGTGCCAGTCACCAGCAATAAATCTTTAGCGATTAGCATTGATGCAAAAGCGGACTGCCCGCGCTATTGCGGACGAATTATTGAAGGCTTAAACAGTGCTGCGAAATCGCCGTTGTGGTTAAGTGAAAAATTAAAACGCGCCGGCATTCGGCCCATCAGCCCGTTAGTGGATATCACCCAGTTTGTGATGCTCGAACTCGGCCAGCCGATGCATGCTTTTGATGTCGATAAATTAAGCGGCTCGATTGGTGTGCGCCGCGCCCATGCCGATGAAAGCTGTCAGTTGTTAGATGCTCGTGAAGTTACGCTTAGCCCAGAATTCTTGGTGGTTACTGATAACGATAAAGCCATTGCCGTAGCTGGCGTAATGGGCGGTTTAGCGAGTAGCGTATCTGATGCCACCACCTCGGTGTTTCTGGAAAGTGCGCATTTCATTCCGAGTGTGATTATTGGCCGTTCGCGCAAGCTTGGCCTGCACACCGATGCCTCGCACCGTTTTGAGCGCGGCGTGGATCCGGCCTTGCCTTTGCTAGCATTAGAGCGAGCCACTGCCTTGGTGCTAGAAATCATGGGCGGTAAAGCGGGCCCAGTAACTCTTGCTGAAGCACCAGAATTTATTGAAATCGGCAAGCCGGTTGGTTTGCGCCGTGCGCGCTTAGAACGCGTTTTGGGCATGAGCGTGCCTGATGCGCGCGTTGAGCAGATTCTTCGCGCCCTGGGCATGCAGGTTCAGCCTGAGGCGCAAGGCTGGCAGGTATTAGCGCCAAGCCGACGCTTCGATATTGCCATTGAAGAAGATTTAATTGAAGAAATCGCCCGTATTGTTGGCTACGAGCACATTCCTGTGCGCACCCCAAGTGGCGAAGTGCCGTTAGTGTCGCGCTCTGAGTTAAGCTTGGATGAAGCCGCGTTGCGGGCACAGATGCTGGCGATGGATGTGCAAGAAACCATCAATTATGCATTCGTGGATGCTAATTTACTGAACGATTGCCAGCTCAGCCAAGGCGCCGTTGCGCTGGCTAATCCATTAAGCGCCGAATTGGCGGTGATGCGCACGTCGTTGTTACCGGGCTTGGTGAAAACCTTGACCAATAACAGCGCGCGCCAGCAAACACGCTTGCGTTTATTCGAATTGGGCCGTGTATTCAGTCAGCAAGATAATGCCGCGCCACTCGAACAACAAACCCTCGCTGCAGTGTTTACGGGCACAGCCTTAGCGGAACAGTGGTCGGTTAAATCTACGCCAGTTGATTTTTATGACGTTAAAGCCGTGCTCGATGCGGCGCTCGCGTGCGCCGGTTTTGCTGCGCGTTATCAAGCCTCAACGCAAGCATTTTTACACCCAGGCCGTAGCGCCGATGTGTTCATCGAGAGCAAACGCATTGGCTACATCGGCGCGTTGCATCCGGGCTTGAATAAAACCCTAGACTTGCCGGCCGATGTGTATGCGTTTGAGTTGAATTTATCAGCATTGCCTTTGCGCACATTGCCGAAGGCTGTTGCCGTATCGCGTTTTCCAAGCGTGCGCCGCGATTTAGCCTTGCTGGTTCCTGAGTCGGTAACGTGGGGTGAAATTGCGCGTTGTGTGCAAACTGTGCTTGGTTCGCGCTTGCAATCGGTAAGTGTTTTTGATCAATACTACGGCAGCGGTCTGCCGGAAAATACAAAAAGTCTGGCTATAGGCTTGATTTTACATGATATTTCGCGCACTCTAAACGACTTGGAGATTGAGCAATCAGTTTCCGATGTAATAACCCAGCTCGGCAAGGACTGCCAAGCCGTATTGCGCGGATAATTTTTCTTATTTGAGGTGATTTATGGCGTTAACAAAAGCAGAAATGGCGGATCGTTTGTTCGAAGAAGTTGGATTGAATAAACGCGAAGCAAAAGAATTTGTCGATATGTTTTTTGATACTCTGCGTTCGGCTTTGGAGTCTGGCCGACAAGTGAAATTGTCAGGATTTGGTAACTTTGATTTGCGTCATAAAAACCAACGCCCTGGTCGTAATCCAAAAACCGGTGAAGAGATTCCCATTACCGCTCGCACCGTGGTAACCTTTCGTCCTGGGCAAAAATTAAAAGAACGAGTAGAGAACTATGCTGGATCCGGGCTGTAATAAAGAGCTCCCTGAAATACC
>JAYTVJ010000121.1:0-4030 GCA_043744535.1 Arenimonas sp. | reverse complement strand
AAACCACGACGGTCTTCTGGTTCACGATTCAAGAATTTTAAAAGGATAACCAACGGCTGTTCCCTCTCCCGCCGGGAGAGGGTTAGGGTGAGGGCGTATTATTTCGCCATTCGCGCCGCAATGGCTTTGCCCAAATCGCCGGGCGATTTAACGGTGGTTACGCCAGCTTTTTCCAGCGCGGCGAATTTACCGGCTGCTGTGCCTTGGCCGCCAGACGCGATGGCGCCGGCATGGCCCATACGCTTGCCTTCTGGCGCGCTAGCACCGGCGATAAAACCAACCACAGGTTTGGTGACGTGCGCGGCAATGTATTCGGCGGCTTCTTCTTCAGCGCTGCCGCCAATTTCACCCACCATAATGATGCCTAAGGTTTGCGGATCGGCTTGGAATAATTTCAGGCAGTCGATGAAATTCATGCCTTGCATGGGGTCGCCGCCAATGCCGATGCAGGTGGATTGACCAAGGCCAGCATCGGTGGTTTGTTTCACCGCTTCATAAGTGAGGGTGCCGGAGCGCGACACAATACCAATTTGGCCTGGCAAATGAATATGGCCCGGCATAATGCCGATTTTGCATTCGCCTGGGGTGATGATACCCGGGCAGTTTGGCCCGATTAAAACCGTATCTGGATAGGCTTTCAGGCTGTTCTTAACGCGCAACATATCGAGCACTGGAATGCCTTCGGTGATGCACACGATGACCGCGATACCGGCCGAAGCCGCTTCTAAAATGGCATCGGCAGCAAACGGAGGTGGCACATAAATCACCGAGGCATTGGCGCCGGTGGTTTTCACGGCATCTTGCACAGTATTAAACACCGGCAAACCAATATGCTGGCTGCCGCCTTTACCCGGTGTTACGCCGCCGACAACCTGTGTGCCGTAATCGAGCATCTGCTGGGCGTGGAAGGTGCCTTGTGTGCCGGTGAAGCCTTGCACGATAACTTTGGTATTTTTGTTAATTAAAACGCTCATAGTAAATTCTCGAATTTTTTGTTGGCTGTTAATCGGGGGCAGAGCCCCCTCCTACATTCTCCCTTCCCCCTCTCCCGCTGGGAGAGGGTTGGGGTGAGGGCATAATTAAGTTTAAGCGCGGGCGGCAGCAACGACTTTTTGCGCGCCGTCGTTAATGTCGTCGGCGGAGGTGATGGCAAGGCCGCTGTTTTTCAGCAACTCACGGCCTTTTTCCACATTGGTGCCTTCCAAACGCACCACTACCGGCACTTTCACACCCACTTCAATCACCGCAGCAATAATGCCCTCGGCAATCATGTCGCAGCGCACAATACCGCCGAAAATATTAACGAAAATGGCTTTGACTTTATCTGAGCTCAAAATTAATTTAAACGCTTCGGTAACGCGTTCTTTGGTTGCACCGCCGCCCACATCTAAGAAGTTGGCTGGCGAACCGCCGCTCAAGGAAATCACGTCCATGGTGGCCATGGCAAGGCCAGCGCCGTTCACCATGCAGCCAATATCGCCATCCATGGTCACGTAGTTCAAATCGTGCTGGCTGGCCAATACTTCGGTTTCATCTTCTTGGCGGATGTCGCGCATGGCGGCTAATTCTGGGTGACGGAACGTGGCATTGTCATCCGTATTAATCTTGCCATCTAGCACCGCTAAATCGCCATTGGTTAAAATAGCCAGTGGGTTTAATTCCACCAAGGCCAAATCTTTTTCGTTGAATAATTTGTACAAGCCCAACATGATTTTGCTGAGCTGGCCCACTTGTTTGGCGTTTAAGCCCAAATCGAAACCGAGCTGACGGCATTGGTAGGCTTGCAGGCCTTGCACGTAATCCACATGCACGCTTTTGATAGCCGTTGGATTGGTTTTGGCCACTTCTTCGATGTCCATGCCGCCTTCAGCGCAGGCAATGAAAGTAATGGTTTTGCTGGCACGATCCACCAATACTGACAAATACATTTCGTTGGCAATGTCGGTGCCTTCGCAAACCAATACCGAATCAATCGGCAGCTGCACACCAGCGGTTTGGTAGGTGGCCATTTTGGTGCCGAGCATGGCTTTGGCGTACTGCTTGACCTCATCCAGCGATTTGGCGAGCTTTACGCCACCGGCTTTACCACGGCCACCGGCATGAATTTGCGCTTTCACTACCCATAAATCGCCGGGGATCTGCTTAGCCGCCGCAACGGCTTCATCAGGAGTGCGTGCAACAATGCCCTTGGGCACAGCAATGCCGTAATCGGCAAACAATTGTTTGGCTTGATATTCGTGAAAATTCATTCGACACCTGTGGTGAGCGGGTTAAGACCCTGAAAAGGGTGTTTATTGTCGCCTTTTATGGTGCTAAAGGCAAAAGCGGCTACTTTACGGCTTATACTCAAACATCGCCATTTGGCCAACACTACGTTAAATCAATGTTCTCAGCCCACTTGCCCGACAAAAGCATTAACCTGAGCGCCCGCGAACACTACTTTTTTGCGCTATTTCGGTGCTTGCAAGCGGCCTTATTGGCCTTGTGGGTATTTAGCCCATTTGCACCGCATTTCAATCTGTTAAACCCGGTTACGCCGTTGAATGCGCTCAGCGTTGTGCACTTAGTGGTGTCGTGCGTGTTGTTTATGATGGAAAAACGCGCCTACAGCAAACGCCGTGTGTTGTTTAGCTTATGTGTGGATGTGTGGGTGTTTGGCTGTTTAGCATGGCTATTGCCGGTTGGGTTTTTTAGTGTGGCGTTGGTGATGGTGGTGAACTTAGCCGCCGGCGGATTGCTGCTGAGCAGTCGCCAAAGCGCGATGCTCACCTTCTGCGCCATTGCCGTGTTGCTTGGCCAATTCTTGTTCAATGCCTTCACGGCCTCGGCGCAAGCCGATGTGGCGCAATCACTAATGTTCGCGATGATTTATGCCAGCACCGTGTTGTTTTGCCAAATGCTGGCCAAACAAGCACAGCAAAGCCAAGCCTTGGCTGAAGAACGCGGCGTGCAATTGGTAGAAATGGCGCAGATGAACGAGTTAATCATTAAACGCATGCGCACCGGAGTGATTTTGCTGGATAAAGATCACCACATCATTTTAAGCAATGAAGCCGCCAGCGGCCTGAATCAAACCGCTCTCGAACGCGATCAAGCACTTGAGCAACTGGCACCAGAGCTGAATAAACGACTATGGCAATGGCGAAAAAATCCCGATCTAAAACCGCAGCCGCTGACCTTGTATGAAAATGGCCCCGAAGTGATTCCACGCTTTGTGGCCTTAACCCAGCAAGATATTTTATACCTGGCATTTTTAGAAGACAGCCGCGTATTTTCCGGGCGCGCCGATGAATTGCAATTAGCCAATTTAGGGCGTTTATCGGCCAGCATTGCGCATGAAATACGCAACCCGCTGGCAGCCATTAGCTATGCCCAGCAACTGCTGTGCGAGTCGGGCCACGCAGCGCCCGAAGACCAGCGCCTGCTCGACATTATTGGCACCCAAAGCCAGCGCATGAATGGCATTATTGAAAATGTATTGCGCTTAGCCAAGCGCGAAGCGGCGCACCCTGAAAGCATTGCGCTAAACTATTTTTGCGAGCAGTTTGTGCAAGAATTTTTGAGCACACACCCCAATGACCACGAAAAAATCCACCTGCATGTCAGCAGCGAAGCGGCGTTGGGTTTATTCGACCCACTGCATTTGTATCAGGTGCTGAATGTGCTGCTGACCAATGCCTTAAGCTATGGCCACCACCCCTACCAAACCGCTCTTGTGCAGATTGCACTGCGCATGGACACCGACCAACCGATTATTGACGTGATTGACCACGGCCCCGGGCTTAGCGCTGAAGTGGCGAAAAATTTGTTTAGCCCATTTTTCTCAAGCAGCGAACACGGCACCGGCCTTGGCCTGTATATTGCCAAACAATTGGCCGAGGCCAACCAAGCGCAATTGCGCTATGAACCCATTTCCGGTGGCGGCTGCCGGTTTTCCTTGGTAATGTCGGGCGGGCAATCGTTGTTGGTGGGGTAAGCCCAAACCCATCGTAGGGGCGGCCCCCTGTGGCCGCCCTGATGATTCATGCGT
>JAYTVJ010000120.1:0-4072 GCA_043744535.1 Arenimonas sp. | reverse complement strand
TTGCCCGGCAGTATGTTGTGGACTGGCGACACACGCCCGATTCCCGAGTATTTGGAGCAATATGCAGGCAATGCTGAGCTGATTGCACATGACTGCGCTTTGCAAGGTAATCCTTCGCATACCGGCTTGGCAGATATTCAACGCGAATATTCTGTGCAACTGCAAAAACAGCTGTGTTTGTATCACTACGCCAGCAAGACAGATGCAGAAATCATGCGCGCGCAAGGGTTTTTGGTGGCTGAGCAGTTGCAAGGTTTTGCATTAGCCGCGCCAAGCTCTGGGCTTACGCAATGAATGCGCAAATTAAAACTGCCATTCATCAGCCAATAACCGACGCGCTGAATCGGCCATTGCGTGATCTGCGCGTGTCGGTGATTGAAACCTGTAATTTTCGTTGCCCGTATTGCATGCCCGAGGATTCGGTGCGCGATGAGTTGTTGGGCGCACAGAATCGTTTAACGTTTGCGGAGATTGAAACCGCAGCACGCAGTTTCGTTAAACACGGTGTGCGCAAAATTCGCTTAACCGGTGGCGAGCCATTGCTACGTAAAAATTTACCTGAATTAGTGGCACAACTTAAAGCTATTAACGGCTTAGACGATTTAGCCTTAACCACCAACGGCTCTTTGTTGGCCGCGCAAGCGGTGGCCTTGAAGCACGCAGGACTAGATCGCATTACGGTGAGTGTGGATGCGCTGGACGCGGAAATTTTCAAGCAGATGAGTGGCGGGCGCGGCGATATTGCAACGGTTTTAAACGGCATTGAAGCGGCAAAGCAAGCAGGCTTTACGCAAATTAAAATTAACTGTGTGGTTCAGCGCGGCATCAATGAATCGCAGATGCTGCCGTTATTGGACTATTGCCTGCAGCAAGGCCATCTGTTGCGTTTCATCGAGTTTATGGATGTGGGAAGCTGCAATAATTGGCAGGCGTCTCAGGTTTTTTCTGTGCACGAAATGCACGCGCTTATTTCAAGCAAATATCCATTACACGCGCTTAGCAAAAATACGCCAGGCGAAGTTGCGGAGCGCTATTCGGTGAATAATGGCGTTGGCGAAGTGGGCTTTATTGCGTCGGTTAGCAAGCCGTTTTGCGGAAATTGTAACCGCGCCAGAATTTCAGCCGATGGCAAGCTATTTACCTGTTTGTTTGCAAGCGCCGGTTTTGATCTTCGCCCTTTTATGGCGCAGCCAGATTTGCTTGATTTGGAACTAGCCAGTTTATGGCGGCATCGCAGTGATCGCTACAGCGAGATTCGGCATGCTGCCGTTTCTGATCGCAAGAAAATTGAAATGTATTTTATTGGTGGCTGATGTGAGCAAAATCAAAGTGAGCAAAACGAAAGACAATATGGCCAATGCCAAAAAATCTGCTTTAACGCATGTGAGCGAAAAAAACTTGCCGCAGATGGTCAATGTGTCCGAGAAGTCGATGAGTGCGCGTTCGGCAAGTGCACAAGCAGAGTTGGTGTTCCCGAAAGATATTGCCAAGCAGTTGCAAGCGCAAGCAATGCGCAGCAAGAAAGGCGCGGTGATTGATACTGCCATTATTGCCGGCACCATGGCGGTGAAAAACACCGCGCAGCTGATTCCGTTTTGTCATGCGCTTGCCATTGAAGGCTGCGATTTCAACATAGTTTGGCAAAACAAAACCACGTTGCGCATTGTTTGCACAGTAAACGTGCACGGAAAAACCGGCGTTGAAATGGAAGCCTTATGCGGCGCAAGCGTGGCGGCCTTAACGGTGTATGACATGTGCAAAGCATTAAGCCATGATATTGAAATAAGTTCAGTGAAGTTGCTGCAAAAGCGCGGCGGCAAAAGCGATGTGGGCAAACAATGAGCATTACCGTGCTGTATTTTGCCAGCCTTAAAGATGCCGCTAATAAATCCAGCGAGCAGTGCGCATTGCCTGAATCTTTGCCGCGTTTGTATGCCGAATTAAACGCGCAATACGGTTTTGCGTTTGAACAAAACGCCTTGCGGGTTGCGGTTAATGGACAGTTCGTGCCTTGGCAAACATCTTTGAATGATGGCGACAGCGTGGCATTTATTCCTCCTGTTTCAGGTGGTTGAGATGCGCTTTAAAGTGACTGACACTGCGATTGATTTTTCCGAATGGCGCACGCAGCTCAATAATCCGCAATGCGGTGCATACGCCAGTTTTGAGGGTTGGGTGCGCAATCATCACGATGGCAAAGTGGTTGATGCATTGCATTACGACTGCTACCCAGAGCTGGCCACGCACGAGGGCGAAGCCATTCTGGCCGAGGCCTTGGCCAAGTTTGACATTACCGATGCACGCTGCATTCACCGCTATGGCGATGTGGCTATTGGCGAAATGGCGGTTTGGGTTGGGGTATCGGCCGCGCACCGCGATGCGGCATTTTTAGCCTGCCGCTGGATACTTGATGAAGTGAAGTCGCGCGTGGCTATTTGGAAAAATGAGCGTTATGTGTCTGGCTCAAGCGACTGGAAATAGACGTGAAATTATGTGTCGGAACTTGACAGGAAGCTACTTGCGGAATTATTAGACCTCAGCTTATCAATAGTGCGATCAGGACCGCGACAACAAGAATAATAACCAGAATTAGTAGGCGCTTGATGCTTGCGGAATGTGCCCGGTGCACAGAAAGAATGTCACCACTTGCAAAATCTAGGTCAAATTTGGTGCCGTCTGCCCTGACGCCAATGACTACGGCCTCATGCATTACTGGAATAGAGCGGAACGTGCGCCCGTCCTTAAGCCTAATGTCCACCAAGTGATAGTCCATGCCATGCGGCAGGCCAAGGTCGCGCTTGAAGATTTCTGGTAGAGCGACTTCTTCTGACATGAGGCCTAACTACACTTATACCCCGCACTCGAGGCGATATTTCATTCTCAGTAATTTCTGACACAAGGTCAAGGCATATTCCTACAACAATTCAAACGGAAAGTGATTGTGGCCAAAAATTGTTCCAAAAATTGTTCCAGAGTAAATATGTGTTTGAAACAGAAATTTACTCTGGCCCCTTATTTGGAAATTTACTCTGACCCTTTATTTGATTTGGAGTTGTTAGGCGCCACCGACAGAAGTGGTGGTTGTTTTATGCAGTTCGAAACTTGACTCGAGACTACAAGCGGTGCCTTTTAAGCCTTTAGTAATACTTGCCCTCCTGACAGCAGCTATATATGCATTGTCGAACTTTGTGTTTTGCGAAGCGGTGGTCAATCGCACGTTTTGTGCTTTCCCAGAGCCGTCGAGATCATAAGAAACCGCAACAGAATATGATTTCTGTTGAACAAGAACAAGTTTATAGGGAAGTTGTGTGTCGGGATGAAATTTTATCTTATGCTCGGGGCACGTTGAGACATCTGACGTACTTTGTTGGTCTTGTGCATGAACCAAGCTAGCTACAGAAAATAGTATAAGGAATGTTTGAAGCCGCATAAGTCCTCGGTGGCGCCTAACTACACATATACCCCACATCAGGGCGATATTTCATTCTCAGTATTTTCTGACACAAGGTCAAGGCATATTCCTACAACGATTCAAATGGATAGCGATTGTGGCGGTTAATTGAAAGCCTGAACATGGACTAATCTTTCACTCAATGCATGCATTTGACTTTATGTATTCGTTCGACTACAATAAAAAAATCGTCATCAAGACGCTTCCTGAGTTCGATGCATGGCTTTATAGTCTGCGTGAGCATAAGGCACAGCGACGTTTGTTGGCACGTTTGCGTAAGGCGTCATTTGGTAATTTGGGCGATGTCAAAGCAGTCGGTGATGGCGTGTTCGAGATGCGTGAATTTTTCGGTCCGGGTTGGCGTATGTATTTTATCCAGCGCGGTTCGGTATTGGTTGTGATGTTGGGCGGTGGCGATAAATCCAGTCAGGCCACTGATATTGCTACGGCTCGCCGACGCGCGGCCGATTTTGAGGATTAGCCATGAGCAGCAAAAAAATCCGAATAGCCGATTTACCGGAATTTGACCTCGCTGAATATCTTGGTAGTGACCAAGCTATTGTTGAATATTTGGATGCTATTTTGGCCGAAGGTGATGCGGGTTTGCTGGCCGCTGCCTTG
>JAYTVJ010000119.1:0-15174 GCA_043744535.1 Arenimonas sp. | reverse complement strand
GCGATCACGGTTGCGAATACATGACTGGCGGTGTGGTGGTGGTGCTTGGCCAAACCGGACGCAACTTCGCAGCCGGCATGAGCGGTGGCGTGGCGTATGTGTTGGATGAAACCGGCGACTTCACCGACTTGCGTTGCAATAAAGACATGGTTGAACTGGACGCCGTTTCCGGCGTGGATGCGCTGCAATTGCGCACCTTGATTGAGCAACATCTGCACGCCACCAATAGCGCACTGGCCGAAAAAATTCTCAGCCAATGGGATGTGTATCTGCCGCAGTTTGTGAAAGTGATGCCAACCGATTACAAACTCGCACTGCTTCGCCTAGCCAAAGAACAGCAGATGGCGAACGCTAAACAACTCGACAGCGTATTGCAGGATTGATGATGGGTAAAATCACTGGATTTCTGGAGCTCGAGCGCGAAACAGCTAAGAAAAAATCAGTTGTTGAGCGCATTCAAAGCTATACCGAATATGCATTGCCCATGCCGGAAGCAAATGTGAAACAACAAGCCGCGCGCTGCATGGATTGTGGCGTGCCGTTTTGCCACACTGGCTGCCCGCTGGGTAACAACATTCCCGACTTCAACGATTTGGTGTATCGCGGCCAATGGCAGAAAGCTGCGCAGCGCTTGCACAGCACCAACAACTTCCCTGAGTTCACTGGCCGATTATGCCCGGCGCCGTGTGAAGAAGCTTGTGTGCTTGGTATCAATGCCGACCCTGTAGCGATTGAAGAAATTGAAAAAAATATTGTTGAACGCGCCTTTGCCGAAGGCTGGATTTCGCCGGTTTTGCCTGCCATTCGAACCGATAATAAAATCGCGGTGATTGGTTCTGGGCCATCGGGCTTAGCGGCTGCGCAGCAGTTAAACCGCGCCGGGCATTGGGTTACCGTGTTCGAACGCTCCGACCGCATTGGCGGATTATTACGTTACGGCATTCCCGATTTCAAAATGGAAAAATGGCTGATTGATCGACGCGTCAATATCCTTCAGCAAGAAGGCATTGTGTTCAAAACCAAGGTCAGCATTGGTGTTGATATTTCTCGCGAACAACTGGATGCTGAGTTTGATGCAGTGGTATTTTGCGGTGGCTCAACGATTGCCCGCGATTTGCCAGCACCAGGCCGTGACATTTCCGGCGTGGTGCAAGCCATGCATTTTCTACCACAGCAAAACCGGCGTGTAGCGGGCGATGTAGAATCGGAAATAACGGATCCCATTCTTGCCACTGGCAAACACGTGATTGTGATTGGCGGCGGCGATACCGGTTCGGATTGCATTGGCACCTCGGTGCGGCAAGGCGCATTGAGCGTGACCAATTTTGAATTGTTGCCGATGCCAACCCTGCAACGCCCAAACAATCAGCCATGGCCGTATTGGCCAATGAAACTGCGCACCACCACCTCGCACGAAGAGGCTGGCAACAAACGCGAATTCGCCATTCTCACAAAATCTTTTGAGGCCGAAAATGGCCAGCTAAGCGCGCTACATACCGTTGAAGTAGAACTGATCCGCGACCCAGTAAATAATACGCTGAGCACCAAAGAAATGGCTGGCACAGAAAAAACTTGGCTATGCGATTTGGCTATTTTGGCACTTGGCTTCACTGGCCCAGAAACCCAAGGCATTGTGCAGCAATATGGCTGCGAACTGGATGCGCGTGGCAACGTGAAAACCCAAAACTTCATGAGCTCCACACCCGGCTTCTTTTCAGCAGGCGACGCGCAACGCGGCCAAAGCCTGATTGTTTGGGCCATTTCCGATGGCCGTGAATGCGCCCGTGCCGTGGATTCCTGGCTGATGGGCGAAAGCAATCTACCCACCAAAGGCGGCACCGATTTGCCGAGGGTTTGATGCATCCATAATGGGTAGGTTGGGCTGAACAAAGTGATGCCCAACATGTTTTTGGGTTATTCGTTGGGCTGCGCAATGCTTAGCCCAACCTACTAATTTGCCTTGACCTCACATCAGATAATACTCAAAATGAAGTTATCGCCCCGAATGTGGGGTATATATGTAGTTAGCCAACAAGGAGAGTTTTATATGGGCTCAATCAGTAACAAGACAATCGCAACTGCCATCATCGCATTCCTCGCTGGAATTGGAGTAGCAAGCTTGCCTTCCGCTCTGGCCACCTCAACTGAGGTTGGCAGCGACTTGGCAAAGAAAAGATTCTACGTTTCAATCGACGAAATAAAACAGAAATTTGTCTTTGCGGAGAGCTTTTCTGGCAGCTATTCCAAAACAGTTACTCTCTCAGACGGTACCCAGCGTCACATTGAGCTTACTCCTATGATTCATGACGGCATGCAAGTCATAGAAATTAAAGACACTGGCGGGTTGACCTATTCGTCACTTGATGGCGCCACAACAAATGGCAAACTGATGATTCAGATCACTGATCAAGAATCATCTGAAGCCGCACTCAAGGCTCAAGGCTGGAAATTGCCATAGGCTTGTTCAACAAACGGGACCAACAAACGGGACGGAGGTCATTAACGTTTGAATAACTACCTCCGTCCCCATAAATTGAAAATTGAGTAAACTGATGTTGTCGCGGCCGGCTGCCGCTTAATTCAATCGTTAGCCGTCATGCCAAAGCTGGGCAATCTCATCGCATTCTTTTGGGTCTCTTTAACGCTAACGGCTGGCTTTGCCTGGTGGTGGTATGGGATGGTCTTCTTTCAGGCAATTTTCGTAGTATTAGTGATTTGGTTCATTACAGGCATAGCATCGGTTGCTTTTGAGCTTTCAGTTAAGCCTAGCGATGATACGGCACCAAAATGGCTTCGCATTTCTGGCCAACTTTTCCGAGGCACGAGCGTAGCAATGGCCGCCCTTCTTATGATCGTTGTGCTTGTCAATATCTGTCGAGAGCATTCCGGCTAACTAATCATCCAACCACCCCGAAATTTGAGTAAACTGATGTTGTCGCGGCCGTCTGCCGCTTAATTCAATCGTTAGGCTCAACTTTGGATATTCTTTTTCCCATTGCAGTTGCTCTTGGCTTGATTTATTCAGTTTGGATAGCTTGGAGCGAGCTAAAAAAGCCAGGCAGTGGAAAGAGGCTTGAGGAGCTGGCTGTTTTTTCACTTATAGTTGGTGTGATTTTTCTTACATTAGCAATTCTGTCCAACATAAACCGCTTTCCAATTTCAGATATTCTCATGGCTCATATCCCACACATGAGATCACAAGGCGCCATTGCATTTTCCTATACTTGTTTTTTAGCCAGTGTTATTTTCCGTGGAGCTTCTCGGCGCGCAAAGAGTTGAGCCTAACAACTCATCCATGCAGCCATCCACCCCGAAATTTGAGTAAACTGATGTTGTCGCGGCCGTCTGCCGCTTAATTCAATCCTTATATCTGATGAGCGCACTTTCTGACCGGGATGACTTTGAAAACGCTTACCTTGGTGTCTTCAGAACCCTGCGCGTCTTGGCGGCATCCCCAGAACAAGCTTGCGCGTTGCAGGGGCATTACAACGTTGCATATGAAACCGTTTTTGAAGCAAACGGTTGGCTTTACATATTCAATCTACCTGCTTGTACACTGACGGGCGACATTAAGAAGGCCTTGGAAGAGATCATAGAAGCATTGCAACTAGTACCCCCAGATGTACTCGCTTTCACAAACGCCAAGGACGAGAGCTTGGAGAAATTAAAGCACTCCAGTTGGGAACTTCCACGCGCAAAGGCGCGCTTGCTTATCGAAGAACTGATACCAACAACTGAAACCAACACTTGGTATTTCGAGCAAGACCGAAGCAATTGGTAATATTTAATAACGGGCACTGAGAGACTTTCAGCATGAAATTTCACTACGCAATCAAGGTCACCAGCATTTTTGGCTGCGCTACACTTAGCCCAACCTACGTATTTTAAAATATTGTGTACAAAAAAAACCGGAGCAAGCTCCGGTTTTTTCATTCAAGGTATAATTCATCTAACGTCTAAACCACTAGAGAAACAACCATGCAGCTATTGCCACACTGTCCGAAATGCGCGTCCGAATACACATACGAAGATGGCAACCAATTCGTGTGCCCGGAGTGTGCGCATGAATGGAGCAAGATCGCTGTAGCTGATGAAGACGTCGATAGCGCTAAAGTCGTCAAGGATTCGGTGGGTAATATCCTGCAAGACGGCGACATGATAACGGTCATCAAAGATCTGAAAGTGAAAGGCTCATCGTCGGTGGTGAAAGTGGGCACCAAAGTGAAAATTATCCGCTTGGTAGATGGCGACCACGACATCGACTGCAAGATTGAGGGCATTGGTGCTATGCAGCTGAAATCGGAATTCGTTAGAAAAGCCTGAGGGCATGGCAAGCACTTGCCATTGCTATTTACTGTTTCAATCAATTTATTCTTGGGTAATATTATGAATCAGTCCTTAGTAACACTGCTATTGGTAAGCACATTAAGCAGCTGTGCCACGCATGCGCCGAGCAAAAATTCATTCATTACCGGCCAAGCAAGCTTTCGTGAACGTATTGCAGTACAGCCAGAAACCCGCTTTGAAGCCTTGTTGCAAGACGTTTCACTGGCTGATGCGCCAGCCGTTAATCTAGGCAATTTTGTGATTGAGAATGCTGGCAACCCGCCTTACGCATTTAGCATTGCCTACAACCCAGCCGACATCAAACCTGGTCACCGATATACGGTGCGGGCAACGCTTAAGAATGGTGATTTTTTGATTTTTACGACGGACACATTTATTCCTGTCATCAGTAACGGCAAAGTAAGGGATATTCAAATAACAATGGTTAGCGTAGCGCCGCCACATCCCTAGCCACGTATGTTGGCTGACGTACACATTAGCTTGCACTATGCGGTGTACTATTAAACGCTGTTGAATAAACTTAGTTGAAAGGAATCATCGATGACACGCTTATTGTTTATTGCGCTACTAACACTCCTTGCATTGACTGGCTGTACCGGCAAACCCGATAACATAAAACCCGTGCAAAACTTTCAGGCGCAAAAATACCTTGGCACGTGGTATGAAATTGCCCGGCTTGATCACCGCTTCGAAGCAGGCTTGAGCAAGGTCACGGCTGTATACAGCCTGCGTGACGATGGCGGCATTAAAGTAGTAAACCGCGGTTTTTCAGCTGAAAAAAATGTCTGGAAAGAATCGGTCGGCAAAGCCTATTTTGTTGAAGGCAAAGACCAAGGCTATTTGAAGGTATCGTTTTTTGGACCATTTTACGGCTCCTATATCGTGTTCGATTTAGAGCAGGACAACTATCAATACGCGCTGGTTAGCGGGCCGGATACATCCTATTTTTGGCTGCTATCACGCACCCCCACAATGGCTCCGGAACTGCAAGCAAAGCTGATTGATAAAGCCGTTGCGCTGGGTTTTGATCGCAGCAAAATCGTTTTCGTTGCGCAGAAATAAGTTCACCGAACGCGAACCCCATGGGCTATTTATTGCTAGGCTTTGTGTTGTCGCCCTTGCTGATAGCGCAAGGTATGTATGTGCGCAAAATCACGCCGCGCCTGCCCGAACCAGAGGGCGAGCGCCATGGCAAACATGGTGCTGGGCCGTGGCTACGCATCCTCATTCTTGGCGATTCTTCAGCCGCCGGCGTTGGTGCTAGCACGCAAGCAGAGGCATTATCTGGGCAATTAGCCGAGCAGCTGGCCGCGCACGTGGATACCGAATGGCAGCTGTGGGCAAAAAATGGCTATACCAGCCAAGATATTCTGGCCGTACTAGACACTAAAACAGCCGAGCCGTTTGATGCCGTACTCATTTCAATTGGGGTCAACGACATCACCGGTGGACTATCGCAAGCACGCTGGCTTGCTCTTCAGCGCACCTTGATTGAAAAACTTTCTCACAGCTTTTCGGCTAAGCGCATTATTTTCAGCTCATTGCCACCGATGCAGCATTTTCCGGCTTTGCCGCAGCCTTTGCGCTGGGTGTTGGGGCAACGCGTCAAGCAATTCAATCGCGCGCTGCAACAGCTCATTGGGCAATACCCAAACTGCCAAATGGTGAAAAACGACTTGCCCATGCAGGCCCATTTTATGGCCAGCGATGGCTTTCACCCCAGCGCCACAAGCTATACGATTTGGGCTAAGCAGGCCGCGCAGGCAATTTTGCAGAAAAATTAATACGCAAATTGCTTAAATACATTATCGATATTGCCCTGCCATGCGCCATGAAACAGCGCCAGTTTGCGCTCGGCGGGCGTTTCGTTGGCTAAGGCAATTTCCATCAGCGGATGCAGAAAAACTGTTTCATCGTCGCCGTGCTTGTTCAAACGTGCGCGATTTTTTAAACCGAGCGCGGAAATCTTCAAGGCCTCAATGGCTAACTCACACACGCTATGTTGGCGGAACGGCAGCTTTAAGCCATACTTCGGCACGCCATCACGCAAGGCATTGCGTTCTTGCATAGAGAAATCTTTCACTAAATCCCAGGCCGCATCCAAGGCTTGTTGGTCGTAAAGCAAACCCACCCAAAATGCTGGCAAGGCACATAAACGCCGCCACGGACCGCCATCGGCGCCGCGCATTTCCAAATATTTCTTCAAGCGTACTTCCGGGAAGGCGGTAGTCATGTGGTCCGACCAATCATTGATGGTTGGC
The DNA here is from genome assembly GCA_043744535.1 of Arenimonas sp. Classification (GTDB taxonomy): domain Bacteria; phylum Pseudomonadota; class Gammaproteobacteria; order Xanthomonadales; family Xanthomonadaceae; genus Arenimonas. The sequence continues at coordinate 8,566 of JAYTVJ010000119.1, read as the reverse complement.
AATTCACCCGGCACTGCAGACAATTTTCCCTGCATAAAATCTTTGAAGCTCAATCCTGCACAATCAATGTATTGCTTATTGCGATACGAAAAATACATCGGCACGTCAAGCAAGTAATCCACGTAACGCTCATAGCCAAAACCATCCTCGAACACAAAATCGAGCATGCCGGTGCGGTCTTTGTCGGTATCGGTCCAGATGTGCGAGCGATAGCTGAGGTAGCCATTCGGCTTGCCTTCGGTAAACGGCGAATCGGCGAACAAGGCGGTAGCGATGGGCTGTAAAGCCAAGGACACACGGAATTTCTTGATCATATCGGCTTCGGATTCAAAATCCAGATTCACCTGCACCGTGCAGGTGCGGGTCATCATGTCTAAACCAAGACCGCCCACTTTCGGCATGTAATCGCGCATGATTTTATAGCGGCCTTTCGGCATCCACGGCATATCGGCGCGCGCCCATTTCGGCTGAAAACCCATGCCCAAAAAGCCCAAGCCTAATTCATCGGCAACGGTTTTGACTTCCGATAAATGCTGATTGGTTTCTTTGCAGGTTTGATGCACGTTTTCCAGCATCGCTCCGGATAGCTCAAACTGGCCAGCCGGTTCAAGGGTGATTGACGCGCCGTCTCGCAACAAGGCAATCACTCGGCCATTTTCTTCTACCGCTTGCCAGCCAAAACGCATCATGCCTTTCAGCAAAGCTTCAATGCCTTGTTCGCCATCAAAGGTGGGTGGCCGCAAATCATCCAGCCGATAGCCGAATTTCTCGTGCTCGGTGCCAATGGTCCATTCAGTTTTTGGCCGCGCGCCGCTGGCATGAAAAGCAATCAGCTGATCTTTACTGGTAATTAATGGCGAGGATTTTTCAGCCAAGGGATTCTCCTAACGGCTCGAGCGGGGTTTGCAACCAAGCAGTGACTACTGCGCGTGCTTCATCAATGCCAATTTTCGACGAACCGGAAAATACCTGCACACTGGCGCGTCCAGCTAATTCTTTCTTAACTTGGGTGATGGTGCGCGCTTGTTCACTGCGGCCTAACTTATCGGCTTTGGTGAGCAAACAATGCACCGGTAAATTGCGGGAATTGGCATAGTCGAGCATCTGTATGTCGAATTCGCGAAGCGGGTGCCGAATGTCCATCACAATCACCAAGCCGGCTAGCGGCTCGCGCACTTGGAAATAGCGGTTAATGAATAATTTCCATTGGGTGCGAATGGCCAACGGCACTTTGGCGTAGCCATAGCCAGGCAAATCGACTAAATACAAGCCTTCAATGATTTTGAAATACACCAATTGCTGCGTTCGGCCCGGGGTTTTCGAGGTGCGTGCCAAGCCGACTTGATGGCACAACGCATTCAATGCCGTTGATTTACCCGCATTTGAACGTCCAGCAAAGGCCACTTCGCGCAAGCTATCTTTTGGCAGAGCCGCAAGTGTTGGTGCCGAAAGGACAAATTGGGCTTGTGCTAAAAAGTTCGCCATAGCGCTCGCTTTAAATGATTTTGTCTATTCTACCCTTGTTTATTGCGCAAAAGCGCCGGTACCGATTGACCGAAGCCTGTAAACACTGGGATAATTACCTCTGTGCCAACGACACCCGTGGCGTTTATCCCTAATTTTGCGTTCGGAGTTTTATGAAGCTCTCCCATCTAGTACTTTTAACCGCCGCCTTTGCGGTGACCACTGCCATTGCACAGCAAGCCGCTGCGCCAGCATCAACCGCTGCGGTTGCTGCCAGCCCTGTTGTTGCGGCCGTAGCCGCCGATACCGGCCCAGCTAAAGCGGGTGATCCAAAAGTAGGCCAAACCAAGGCGGGCGCCTGTGCGGCATGCCACAGCCTAGATGGCAACTCAACCGATCCACAATACCCAAAACTGGCCGGCCAACATGAGCAATACATCTGGCGCCAATTGAAGTTGTTTAAATCCGGTGAACGCGAAAACCCCATTATGTTAGGTATGGCCGCTGCGCTCACCGAGCAAGATATGCGCGATATTGGTGCGTATTTTGGCACACAGAAAGTAGTTGCTGGTGTGGCCGATGACACCGTGATTGCAGATGGCGCGAACGCTGGCAAGAAATTCTACCAAGTGGGTGAAAAAATCTACCGCGGCGGTAAAGCCAATGTGCAAGCCTGCGCAGCTTGCCATGGCCCTGCGGGTGCTGGCGTTCCTGGCCCAACGTATCCTTCCATTGGCGGACAGCATGCAAGCTATACAGCGGCTCGCTTAACGGCATTTCGTGGCGGATTAGTCTGGGGTAAAGACAAAAATGCCAATGTCATCATGTCGCAGGTTGCTAAAAACTTAAGCGATGAAGACATCCAAGGATTAGCCACCTATTTACAAGGCTTGCATAAAGCCGGCCAGGCTGAGAAAAAGTAAGTATTCTTGCAGTTACAGCAACAGTTCAGCAAGCCGATAGCATGATGTGTTGTCGGTTTTGTTTTTTTCATTAAGGAGCAACCATGTTACGTCGTGTATTTTTTGCCTTAGCGCTGTTAGCGCCACTTTCCCTTAGCGCCCAGATTAAACCAGGCGTGCCTGTGTCGGGTAAAGACTTTGTGACATTCACCGCACCACAGCCCACCTGGGGCACGGGTGGCATTGAGGTGGCTGAAGTATTCAGCTACTCGTGTGTGCATTGCGCCGAGTTTCAACCATTGGTAAATGCCTGGAAGAAAAAACTGCCCGCCGATGTGCGTTTCACCTATGTGCCGGCGGTATTCGGCGGCATATGGGACAACACCGCCCGTGCATTCTTTGCCGCTGAAGCGCTGGGTATTGAGCCCAAAACGCACGATGCGATTTTCAAAGCATTTTTCATTGATCACAAAATTAAAACCGGCAGTGTGGAAGAATTAGCCAAGTTCTACACCAGCTTTGGCGTTGATAGCAAGAAAATGTTGGATACCATGAATGGCTTCACCGTCAGCTCAAAGCTTAATCGTGCTCGGCAGTTTTCGGTGCGTGCTGGCGTTAATTCAACGCCAACGTTAATCATCAACGGTAAATACCGCATCACCGCCCGAACCCATGAAGAAGCGTTACAAGTTGCCGAGTTCTTAATTCAAAAAGAACGTGCCAGTGCCGCACCGAGCAAAGCCAAATAACAGAACCCCGCTTCGGCGGGGTTTATTTGTATGAGCCTGAGCACACTCAAAATCATTAGCAGCAATATTCAAGCGGGCTCCATCACCCGCGCCTATAGCGAGTATGTCACGCGATCGTGGTCGCATATTTTGCCGAACGGAAAACAGGGTAATCTTGATGCGCTGGCACAAACCTATCAAGGCTTTGATTTAGTCGGCCTGCAAGAATGCGACCCAGGCAGCATGCGCTCAGGCTTTTCCAACCAATCCGATTATTTGGCCAATAAAGCCAATTTCCCGTTTAGCTCGCACCAAGCCACGCGCCGCATCAGCCGCTTTGCCAGTTCAGGCAATGCGCTGTTATCGCGGCTAGAGCCCAAAAAAATCGATCATTACTTACTGCCCAGCCGCATTCCAGGGCGCGGTGTGTTGCTTGCCGAATTTGGCGAAGGCGATACAGTTTGGCATGTTGCCATCACCCATTTATCGCTTAGCGCGAGCGCGCGGCGTATTCAAATTACCTTTTTATCTGAATTGCTTTCAGATAAAAAACGGCTGGTTTTAATGGGCGATTTTAATTGTGATCTGGTTGCACCTGAAATGAGCCGTTTATTTCAATTCACTGCGCTGCAAATGCCGCTAATCGCGCCGCCCACATTTCCCAGCTGGGCTGCAAAACGCCCTATTGATCATATTTTAGTGGGCGGGATAACCGGCCGAAACTACCAAACACACGTGGCCGCAGGCTCAGATCATTTAGCCATTGCGCTTGAAATTGATGTTTAATCGAGCTGATAGCCCATGGCCTGCACCGATGGTTTTAAGCGTGCCATGACATCCGAATCAAAATACGCCTGGTATTTTTGCCAGCGGTTTAGTGCCTGGGTATTTAGTGGCTCCAACACCTGCGCATAGCTTGGTGTATGTATGATGGCCTTTTCTTTTGCGTAACTGGCACTATTCAACCAACTTTCCGACCAAGGCAATTCAAGAAATTCTGCTAACTGCTTAGTGCTTTGCTCTGGCATCTGCACCAAGTTTTCATAGCGCGAAATCATCACCGGCATATCCAGCTGCGGCGCAATACGCTGCCAATACGTGGCTAAAGCAATATATAAATCCGCTATGCGCTCGAAGCGTGAAAATGCGCCCGACAATACCGTGGAGCGTAAATTCTGCATATAGCAACTTAAAATCACATCGCACGGATGACGCAAAGCCAAAATAACTGATGCGTTCGGGAACAACGCGCGAATCAAGGGCAAACGCGCCCAGTTCAAGGGGTTTTTATCCACTAACCGACGGCCGTCCAGCGCGCCCACTTTGGCTTGCGCGAGTTGAAAATAATAGTGCCGCAACTGTTCAAGTTGTTGCTGGCTTAGCAGCTCTAATTGCGTGGGGTAATCAACGCCCATTTGTTGCAATTGCAACAGTGTTTTGGCTAAAAATGGCTGCTCATCAAACGATACCAAACCAGGCTGGGCATCTAGAATTTGTTCAAGCAAGGTGGTGCCAGAGCGCGGAAAGCCCACCACAAATACAGGATCTTGTTGGCCCGCAGCGGGGCATGCAGCAGGCCATTGGCCGGTTAATGGCTTGTCGAGCAATTCAAAAAAATTCAAGGCTTGTTGATCGCCCGCAGACGCTTGATTTAACTGATTACGCAAACTATGCGCCGCATTAAATACCTGCCAAGCCGTTTGGTATTGTTTGGATTTATCTAAACTTTGCGCATACTCAAAACCCACTTGGCTTTTCCACATGCCATTGTTGCTGGGCAGCGCCCACACGTTCGCAAGCAATTCAGTCGATGCATCAAACTGTTTATTTCGATACGCTAATTTCGCCTGCAATTGTTTTAAGGCTATGCCTTGCTCACGGTTTTTTACTGCACTGGCCGCAACGTGCAGCGCATGTTCGAACTGCGACAAATCATTAGCGCGTTCAAATGCTGTTGCTAAACCCATCCATGCATCAAAATACGCCGGGTATTGCTGAACAAGGCGTTGATACTGCGGAATGGCAACTGCAAATTGCCCGGTTTGTAGATACAGATTGGCTAACATCAGCGTTTGCGGTGGCGATAGCGCTTGGCCGGCAAGAAAAGCTAAATCAGCGAGTGCTAAATCCCATTGATCGACTTCAACGGCTAAGGTGGCGCGGAAAAATCGGAAATCTAAATCGTTCGGCTCTAAGGCCAATGCCGTTTGCATATACGTCAAACTGACATCAAGCTGACCCAAGCCTTTGCAGGCGCGCGCCAAACTAAAGGCGATTAAGGCATGATTCGGTGCTAAGGCTTTTGCTTTGAGCAAGGCATCATACGCACGTGAAAATTGTTGGTCATCACACAACACACTGCCAAGATTGCACCAAGACTCGGCGTTATTGGCTTGTTCCGCGGCACGCACAAATAACGAGATAGCCTCATCCAGCCGGCCTTGCTGATAGGCCATGATGGCCGACTCTGTTAATTGTTGCGTATTAAGCATGAATATTCCGACGTGTTGAGTCCGTTATTCTAGCAAGCCGAATGCGATGCATTAGCCTTTCCACGCTAGCAATACCGCCATCATCAATAAAAAACCCGCGAATAGCTGCTTTAAACGTTGCGCTGGCAACTGATGCGCCCAACGCGTGCCCATTGGTGCAAACAACACCGATGCCGAGGCAACCCCGAGTGCGGCTGGCAGATACACAAAGCCGTGTGAATAGTTAGGCATTTGCACAGGCGTGCTTAATTGGCTGTAGGTTAATGCGCTTGCAAGCGCAATAAACACGCCGCAAACCGCCGACGTGGCCACTGCTTTCACTGCAGGAACACCACGCACTATCAAAGCCGGAACGGTCATGCTGCCGCCACCAATACCCACCACCGACGACACCGCGCCAATCAACACGCCCAGCAATGTCCATGGCCAACCGATGGGTGCCAGACTATTCTCAGCAGCCGGCTTTGGCCATTGGCTAAGCAATTGCACTGCCACTAAAACGCAATACGCAACCACTGCCCAGCGCAAGCCCGGGCCCGCCCATTTCGCCACGCCCAAGCTAGCCAGCACCGCGCCCAATAATAGGCCAGGCACTAGCCACGCCACGCTCGGCCACAATACCGCGCCACGTTTTTGATGCGCCCAAGCCGATGAAAGCCCCGTTAATACAATGCTACCAAGCGAACTCGCCAAGGCCACTTGCACCACAATCTCAGCCGGTACGCCTTGCATGGGTAAAAGTAAAATCAGCGCACCAACCAGTAGTAATCCGCCGCCCACGCCTAATAAGCCCGACAAAATACCAGCACCAATACCTAAAACTGGATAAATCCACCATGTCACCATATGCTTACCTATAGCCAATACATATATTTCAGGAACGCCCTTTGCAAAACCTTACGCGCGCAACAACAATCATTATAGTCTTGAGTTTGGCTAGTATTTGTGTGCGCGCCGAAATAGCAATCCCGCAAGCGTCCGAATTGCGTATTGGCTTTGCCGAGGCAAAGTCGGGGCAATTAAGTGCGGCATCAAAAGCGACATTACAACGCAACCCGCTTTGGCCTTGGCTAAATGCCATCAACCTCAAGCAACGCATTGGCACGGCAAGCGCAACGCAAGTGCTTGAGAGTGTGAATGCTAATCCGAATGATCCATCCAATGTTTGGCTGCTTGGCCAATGGCGCGCTGAATTAATCCGCCGCCAAGAGTGGCCGAGTATGGCGCTGCTTGATGCACGCTTTCCGGACAATACCGTTGCCACGCGTTGCGCTGTTTTGCTGTCGGTGCCCGACGCCGAACGCAATCGCTTGTGGCAGGAAAATGCCTTGGCCATTTGGCAGAACGAAAGTAAGCCCGCAAGCCATTGCCAAACTGTTTTCGATGCCCTTAATCAAATTCAGCCGTTCAGCACGCAACAACTCTGGCAACGCTTTGATCACATACTGGCCGATGCTGCAAATGAACGCCTGCCAGAACTGATCACCCGTTTTGCTGAACCCGATGCCAGCCTTGCTCGGCAATACTCAGCGTATTTAAGTGATCCGCAAGCGCTGCAAAATCCGTGGCCAGTGAATTCACGCACAGCCACCGTGCTCAGCAAAGGCTTGCAGGCATTGGCGCGAAAAAATACCAACCAAGCGCAATTACTATTTACCAATGTAAACACAGCGTATGCGTTCACGCCCGAACAAAACATTGCCGTGCAATCCGAGATTGCTTTGTGGAGCATGGTGAACTATGAGCCCGGTGCCGACGCGCGTTTTTTCGCTGTGCCGGAAGCGTTGCGTAGCGCCAATTTGCGCGAATGGTATATGCGTTTTTTATTCGCCCAAAATGACGACAACAAAACCTTACAGGGCTTCAAGCAGCTGCTTCCCGCGCAACAACAAGAAACACGTTGGTTGTATTTTCAAGCACGCGTGCTAGAACGCTTACAGCAAAACAACGCTGCCCTTCCGCTGTATCGTCAAGCGGCCCAATCCGCCACGTTTTATGGTTGGCTAGCGGCGGAGCGCAGCAACAGCCCGTATGCACTTTGCCCTTTAGAGCCCAGCCCGAGCGCGAAAGAAGCCGCTGCACTGCATGCACATACAAGCCTAAAACGGGCGCTGTGGTTGTGGCAACTGGGCGAAGCCAATTATGCCATTTGGGAATGGAATGCGGCCTATAAAACGCTGACTGTTGAACAACAGCGCAAAGCCATTGAACAGGCACAGGAGATGGGTTGGTATGATCGCGCGGTATTTTCACTGGAAAGCAACGACACCAATCAACGCTACTATTCACTGCGTTTTGCCACACCCTATTTGCCAGAATTCCAAGCTGCCAGCACACAATTTGGCCTTAATCAAAGCTGGCTAATAGCGCATGCGCGCGCTGAAAGTATCTTTATGCCAGGCGTTATTTCAAGCGCTAACGCACGCGGGCTATTGCAATTATTGCCCAGCACCGCCCAAGCCATTGCCGCAAAAAATGCTTTGCCGTGGCTAGGCGACGATTCCTTGTATCAGCCCGAAACCAATATCCGCTTAGGCGCTGGCGCGTTGCAAGACGTGATTGAAAGTTACCCAAATAAAGCCTACCAAGCGATTGCCGCCTACAACGCCGGACCAACACCAGTTAGTCGTTGGCAAAATGCCCGGCCCACACTTGAACCGGCATTCTGGATTGAAACCATTCCATACAAAGAAACCCGCGAATACATTACCCGCGTCTTGGCTTTCAGCGTGCTGTATGATTGGCGCTTGAAGCAGCCGATTGTGCCGCTTAGTCAGCGCCTGTTGGGCGATTTCAGCGAGCAAAACAATCACCCTAAAATGCGTTGCCCAATGCCCGCACCACTGGCTAAAAAAAGATTATGAAAAGCTATTTAGTGGGCGGCGCCATACGCGACCAATTGCTTGGCTTGCCCTCCGGCGACCGCGACTATGTGGTGGTAGGAGAATCGCCAGAAAGCATGCTGGCTGAGGGCTTTAAG
>JAYTVJ010000118.1:0-56361 GCA_043744535.1 Arenimonas sp. | reverse complement strand
ATCGAAAGCAGTGGCTGGCCGGTGGCGTTTTGATGCTTATTGTTTTAGCAAAACTGATTCTGGTGGACCGCACCTATATGTCAAATATTCCGGGTATTGTGTCTTGCCTTGCCGTTGGCTTATTGTTGGTCGTGGTCGGATATTTCGCTCCTCAACCTCCGAAAGAAATGGCGCTTGAATGAAACTACAAACCCTACTACTTGGATTGCTAGTCAGCGGCAGCGCAAGTGCTTTCAGCGCGTCAGACTATGCGCAGCAATGGCCAGTGAATGCAAGCACTGAAGGGGCTTATTCCGTTGAATTGAATGAAGCCATGTATCGCATTATTCAAAAAAATGATTTATCGGATATAGCGGCTTTCAATGCGTCTGGTGAAGCCTTGCCATTTGGCCCTATGCCAACATCTTATGGCCCACTGCCAGCAACGTGGCTACCAGCAAAATCTTTTTCACTGCCCAAAGAAATCAGTCAAAATCCAAATGACTTAAAATTGCACATACAGCGCAGCGCAAGCGGTGATTTAACACTTAATGCCAATTTGGCCAACCAAAAATCGGCAAGCCAAGCGAATGATTGGATTATTGAGGTGGCCTCGAACAAGCTAGGAATTGAGGCGCTGCAAGTGCAGCTTGCTGAACAATCCAGTGATTTTAGCGCGCAACTTATTGTTCAAGAAAGCATAGATTTGCAGCAGTGGCAGTATTTGAATACCGCATCCATTGTTTCATTGCAACAAGATGGCCAACGCTTGCAGCGCTTGCAGGTTGAGCTACCTGGCCACGCAACAAAATATTTGCGTGTGCAAAGTCCCGATGCGCCAGCCGGCATGCTAATTTCGGGCTTCAAGATTAAGCAGCGGCCATTCGGTGTTGTTAAATCGCCGCCTTTGCAATGGCTTTCAGCAAACTTTATTAAAAAAGACCAGCGTGAATTTATTTATGCATTGCCAGCACGCATCTTGCCAGAGCAAATCAACATAGCATTAAAAAATACCAATGCCATTGCGCAGTTTGCTATTTCAGCACGACAAGGCGAACACGATGACTGGCAAGCACAAAGTAACCTGACTGTATTTCGTCTGCGCGCCGCTGGCATATCGCTCGACAATGAAGCAAACAGCTTGCAAACAGGGCGAATGCAGTTTTGGCGCATTGAATCCAATACCGATATTGACGAAGTGCCGGTACTTCGTTTCGCCTATCGACCGGAGCAATTTTTATTACTAACACATGGCCCGGGGCCATATAGGATTGTTGCCGGCAGTAGGGTTGCACAGCGCGACCACTATCCGCTGGATATTTTGATTAGTCAGGTTAAACAAAATCAGGGGCGTGATTGGAAGCCAACAGGAGTGAGCTTAGGTAAAGCGCTTAAAGTCCATGTCAACATGCAAGAGGCCAGCAAAATACCAACAGATTGGCGCACCCTTTTTCTATGGCTCGTGTTGTTATTGGGTGTGGGCGTTGTGGTGCTGATGGTCTTGAAATTATTACGCCAAGCGCCAAAGCTATAGCCGCGCAAGCAAATCAGCTAATACAAATCACATACTGTTTCTGGCATCAATCAATACTTGATCATCGGCATCAATACGGATGAGGCCAAGCCGCGGATATTCAAGATCGATAATGATATAGCTAGTGAACGTGATCACCAAGGCGAATGCAATTTTATGCAGTAGAATACGATCTGTATTAGCGGAGGTACCGTAACCAATCAAGATAGCAGACAGTAGGCTTAGTCCAAACAGCAAAAAATAAATCACAATCGGCGGATGATTACGACTAGCTACAGTGCGTGTGGTAGTTATATCAATCATCGCATTCAGCGCAGGCAAAAGTAGTTTGGTTGCATCGGCACTAGCCTTAGGATTTTTGCCGGCGGCAATGGCAGCACGCCAAATATTCTGTTGCAGTTGCGCGGTTGCAGCGCGGTTGCTTTCAGTCATTTGTGCATTGCGAATGTCTTTGTAGCTTTTTAGGCGTTGCTCGGTATAACGCTTGAACATCTCACGGATTGCTGGCTGATCTTCAGCCGACAATAAATCAATCCGCAAATAAGCGGTGCCAATGTTGTTAGCTTCTTCCACAATCAAATGCCGGCGCGCTTCAAAGCGCGTTGCTGCCCCGGTGAATGTAAATGCAATCAATAATCCAAGCAAGGCGAAGACCACGCCTTCAGAAGCGCTAATGCCTGAGGGCAGCGTATTGGCGCTTCGTTTTAATCGGAGCAGTCCAATTTTTCGGCCTATTTCAAAAAAAACCAACATGCCAACGAATGAAGTTGAACATAGCAGCAGCAAAAAAATAAATGGGCTCATTCGTGCAGTCCTAGCAGGCTTAAGGAGAAAACGTTGAATCGCTAATTTTCATTTCAGTGATGGGGCCGTATTTACTAACACTCGTACGTATTTTGGACGCATCGCCAATCAATACAATCACCAGGTCTGCGCTATCTGGGTACACAGCAAGCGCATTTCGCAATTGCTGCGAGGATGCATTGCGAATATGCTCGGCATAGCCATCCACTTCCGTACGCTTTAAACCATACAAAGCCAGCTCACTCAGTTTGGCGGCCATTTGCGGGTTGGTTTCCAGTGTTGGCGGAAATTGACCCAATACATAATTCTTTGCTGAGGCCTCCATCTCGGCGCTGATGCCTTCTTTATGCAAGCGATCCAATGTTGTAATGGCTAAGTCAATGGCCTGCACCGTGGCATCTGTGCGGGTGTAGGAACTAATGCGCACGGCACCCGGCTGACTCAATCTGTCCAAGCCGGAACTAGCGCCATAGCTCAAGCCAGATTTAATCCGCAATTCGGTATTCAGCATTGAGGTGAAGCGCCCGCCGAAAACGGTATTGACTAAGGTTTGCGCCGGCCGCTCTGGATCAGCACGATTGACACCCACATTGGCCAGCCAAAAATAGGTTTGCGTAGCGCCCGGTTTGTCGACCAATAAAACGCGGCGCCCGGTTTGTTTTTGCATTGCATTCAGCATAGGCAAGCTGCCGCTGGCTGTTCGCCAGCTGCCAAAGGTTTTCTGCAATTTGGCTTTCATTTGCTTACTGTTGAAATCGCCAACCACGGCAACAATCAATCGATCAGCACCCACTTGGCTGGAATAAAAATCCTTCAGTGAATCCAAGCTAATGTGATTCAGACTGGTTTCATCGCCATCACTTGGCCGCCCATACGGATGACCTTTAAATAAAAATGCGTAGCCGTAGGTGCTTATTAAGCCGCGCGGATCGCCATCTTTCGCAGCGGCCTGTGCTTGAATAGCTTGGACTTTAACTTTATCGAACTCTGCTTGGCCCAAGCGTGGGCGAAGCAAGGTATCGGATACAACTTCAAGCATTAAATCGACATCACGCGATAAAAACTCGGCATTGAGCTCAATGGCTGATAGACTGCTACCCGTTTCTAAGCTGCCACCTGCGCCATCGACAGTTTCCGCAAACATTTTTGCATCACGTGTGCCCGCGCCTTTTTGCAGCATTTCACTGAGCACTGAGGCTGAGCCTTCTAAGCCGACGGGATCGGCCAAGCTGCCGCCGCGAATGCGCGCATTGATGGCAATCAAGGGCACATCGTGTTTTTCCATTAGCAGCAGTTCTGTTCCGTTGGCAAGCAACACGCGCTCATACTCAGGCATGGCAGTGCTGGTGGCAAAAACGGTGGGCGCCATAAACATGGCTGCCGCGAGTGATAAGTAGCGTAAAGACGAAGTCATATGAGTGCCTTATTTGGTGATCGGCAATACGATGCCAACGGTGCGGTTATTGGATTGAAAAAGTTTTTTGGCCACACGTTGTACATCTGCAACGCTGACTTTTTCATAATCGGCGGGTGCTTGGAACAGCTTTTTATAATCGCCGGTAAACACTTCATACGTGCCCAATGCCTGAGCTTTCCCAGAAATGGTGGCAAGGCCGCGCCAGAAGCTAGCGAGTTTCTGGGTGCGCGCTTTAGTGAGCTCGGCTTCGCTAACGCCTTGGCTGGAAACTTTCAATAACTCCGCATTGAGCGCTTTTTCAACCACCGCCAAATCGCCGCCAGGCGGCAGCGTGGCGTAAAGATAGGCCAGACCTGGGTCAAAACCGGTGTTCAAGAATTGCCCAATTTCGAGCACCATTTGTTGTTGCGCAACCAACTGCTGATACAAACGTGACGAATTGCCGTCGGCTAAAATCGCCATCAGTAATTCGGTAGCAGGAGCATCTTTATCGCTGCCGCTCACCGCGTGATGCGCAAAAATAATGATCGGCGATTCTGCTTCGCGCACTAAACTCACGCGCCGTTCGCCCATTTGCTCTGGCTCGGTGGTGGTGATTGGCCGTGGCGCAGCCTGCGCAGGAATGCTGCCAATGGTTTTTTCGGCTAGCGCAAATATCTCGGCGGGCTCAACATCGCCAACTACAAACATCACGGCATTATTCGGTGCGTAATAGGTTTTGTAATAACGCTTCAGGTCGTCAATTTTCCAGCCTTCAATATCGGCTGGCCAGCCAAGGGTTGGAATTTGGTATGGATGCGCGGTGAATGCGGCGGCATCCACTTGCTCAAGCAGTGCGCCGAAATTGCTGTTATCCACCGACGAACGACGCTCCGAATACACCACCCCGCGTTCGGTTTCCACCACTTTCGGATCGAAATCCAAATTGGCCATGCGGTCGCTTTCCAAATCGAAGATAACCTCAAGCGCGCTGCGCGGAAACCAGTCTTGATACACGGTAACATCGCTGCTGGTGTAGGCATTATTGGCGCCACCATTGGCTTCCATGATGCGATCGAAATCGCCAGGCTTGCGCTTGCTAGTGCCGTTGAACATCATGTGCTCGAAGTAATGCGAAATGCCAGTGATGCCCGCATATTCGTTACGACTGCCGACTTTATACCAGTTGTACAGTGCCACGTTTGGTATGTCGTGATCAGCCCACACCACAATTTTCAAGCCATTGGCCAGTGTTTTGCTGGTAATTTTATCGGCACCGGGAACCACAGTTGTTGCAGGCGCTGAAAACACAGAGGCACTGTACAAGGCAGTGCACAGAAGGGCGGATAAAACACGATAGTTCATAACGGCTCCATGATTTTTAAAACCAACACGCAATGCGTGCTGGCTAAACATAAGCCATTATTTTACATTTGGCTTTGTTAGAGTTTAAAGCAAATCACAACGCCCGCAAAGTTTCCATCGGCGGTACTTGCGTGACTTTACGCGTGGCCCACAATCCGGCCACTAAAGCCAAAACGGTGCCTCCAAGCACGCCATATAGAATTAAGGGCAGATTAAAGCTCCACGGCAAGCTAAAAACTTTGCTGGCAATTAAGCTGGCAATCACACTGGCTGAAAGCGATGCCACCAATCCCGCCAATAAACCCAAACTAGCAAATTCGGTGGCTTGCGCTAAGCGCAGCTGTTTTTTCGACGCGCCCAAAACCCGCATCACACCCGCTTCGCGCATCCGTTCATCCTGCGAGGCTTGCACGGCAGCCAACAGCACTAATAATCCGGCCAATAAAGAAAAGTAAAACACCGATTCCACCACTCGGCTCACTTGTTCAACGGTGCTACGTACTTGCTTGAGCACCGCTTCAATATCAATCACCGATAAATTTGGGAATTGCCGAACTAGATTGTCCATCATCGGTTGCTTAGCTTTGGGCACATACAATGCCGAAATGTAGCTGGCTGATAATCCTTGCAAACCATTCGGCGAAATCACCACAAAGAAATTCGGCTTAAAACTTTCCCATTCCACTTTTCTAAGGCTGGTAATTTTTGCTATTAGTGGCGTGCCGGCCACATCAAAACGCACCACATCGCCGAGTTTCCAGTTTAAGGATTCAGCGAAGCCTTGTTCAACCGACATTTCCAAGCCGCCCGAATGATTTTTAGACCAATATTTTCCAGCCACCAAGGTATTGTCTTTGCCGAATGCTGGCACCGACGATAAATTGAATTCGCGTTCGGCCAAACGTGCGGCGCGCTCGCCATTTTTTTGGTAGTCTGCGCCAGTCACCGCTTTGCCATTCACCGCTTGCAAACGCGCACGCACCATCGGAAAAAGTTGTGCGTTGTTCAAGCCAAGGCCTTTCACAAATTGCTCAATCGACGGTATCTGCTCGGCTTGCACGTTAATCACAAAGCGATTCGGCGCATCGCTTGGCAAGGTTTGCTGCCAGCGCGATAATAAATCAGTACGCACAAAGGTCAGCAACAGTAGCGCCATTAGGCCTAAGCCCAAGGCCGATACTTGGGTGAGGGTCATGCCTTGATGCCGGCTTAAATTGGCTAAACCATAACGCCATGGCCCGCGAAGATTTTGCCGAGCACGTTTCAGCCAGCGCAACAATAGCCACGCAATGCCTGCAAGAACAAGCGCGGTAATCAAAATACCGCCAAGAATTAAACCACCAAGCATGGCCGAGTCCGCTTTCCACCACAGCAAGGCGCCCAAGCCCGATAAGCCCAATAAACCTACCGCCCAGGCACTGGGTTCAGAAATCGGTACATCGCGGCGCAATACCCGCAGCGCTGGCACTTTGCGCAAAGCTAAAACCGGCGGCACAGCAAAGGCAATTAATACCGTAAAGCCAATGGCGAAGCCAGCCCAAATCGGTTGCAGGCTTGCGGCAGGCAAGGCCACGCCCATTGCGCTTGATAAATACCCAGCAACGGCTAATTGCAATAACCATGCCAGGCCAATGCCAATGCTGCTGCCCACTACGCCTAAGAAAAATAATTCACCCAATTGCAAGAAAGCAATTGTTGCTTGGCTGGCACCCAAACAGCGCATCACCGCGCTGCCATCCAAATGTCGGGCGCTGTGCCGCCGCGCCGCTAAAGCAATGGCCACGGCCGCTAAAATTAACGATACTAATGCGGCGAGCGAGAGAAAGCGCCCAGCCCGATCCAAGGCCGAGCGCACTTCAGGGCGCGCATCCTCGCTGCTTTCCAAGCGTTGGCCACGTTGCAGATTCGTGCGGGTTTGTTGTACGAAATTTTGCACGTTGGAATTTTTTCCAGCCACCACTAAACGGTATTGAATGCGGCTGCCGTTTTGCACCAAGCCGGTGCTGGGTAAATCGGCCAGTGCAATCATCACTTTCGGGGCCACATTGAAATAATCCAATGCCGCATCGGGTTCTTGTAATAAGGTGGCGGCATACATGAGTTGCGCATCACCCACGCCGATGGATTGCCCAAGCACTGCATTTACTTTGCGCGCCGCATCAATCGACAACCACAGCGTGCCGGGGTTTGGGCCGCCACGAACGGTTTCAATTTTTGAATCTGCACCGCGCTGAATTTGGAATTCACCACGCAACGGATAATGATTATCCACCGCTTTAATATCGGCTAAGGAAACGGCGGCAGCGGTTTGCACCATGCTTGGAAAGCTAGCGGTTTGGGCAACTTCGAGGTTTAATTTTTTAGCATTGGTTGAAATCGTTTTCGCAATCGGCGTATCAGCACGCAGCGCAGCATCGCCACCCAATAAACGATTGGCTTCTTGCTGCAAGCCCAATTCCGCGCGGTTGGTGATGAAGCTCACTGCGGTAACAGCCATCACAGCAATGACCAGCGCAAGTAACATCAGCCGAATTTCACCGGCGGCGAGATCGCGCCAGGTTTGCCGCCAG
The DNA here is from genome assembly GCA_043744535.1 of Arenimonas sp. GTDB lineage: Bacteria > Pseudomonadota > Gammaproteobacteria > Xanthomonadales > Xanthomonadaceae > Arenimonas. Next base: position 48,713 of record JAYTVJ010000118.1, on the reverse strand, counting down.
GCTAATTTAATTAATTTCATAGCACTAATTTGCCGGCCGCTAAGCGCAAGATGCGCGAACAGCGCGCTGCTAAGCGTTCGTCGTGGGTTACTAGCACCAAGGTGGTACCGCTGTTTTGGTTTAGCTCAAACAATAAATCAATTACTGCGCGGCCGGTTTCGGTATCCAAGTTGCCGGTTGGTTCATCGGCAAACAACAGCGCTGGCTGCACCACAAACGCGCGAGCAATCGCTACGCGTTGTTGTTCGCCACCCGAAAGCTGGCGTGGGTAATGATCAAGGCGTTCGCCCAAACCCACCCGTTGCAAAATTTCACGCGCGGCCGTTTCTGGATTGTTATCGCCACGTAGTTCAAGCGGCAGCATCACGTTTTCCAATGCGCTTAAGGCCGGCAGCAGTTGAAAACTTTGAAACACGAAGCCAACTTTTTCACCGCGCAATTTAGCCCGGCCGTCTTCATCCAAGCTGTTTAAATCGATACCTAGAATTTCGACATAACCTTCACTGGCGGTGTCCAATCCTGCCATGAGTGCTAGCAAGGTGCTTTTGCCGGAACCCGATGCGCCAACGATGGCCAGTGTTTGGCCTTTTTCAAGCGTAAAGCTCACATCATCCAAGATACATAATTCGCTGCCGGGCAACTGCACGCGTTTGCTTAAGTTTGTTACATTGATGGCATGGCTCACGGTTTATTGTCCTAGGAAAAAAATGCAACAGCGATTCGCTTATCTACTACATAGAGTCTGCCACAGCCAATATCAAGGCGTTGTGTTGTTCGCGCTACTGTTATTAGCCATGCCTGGCGCGCTTTTGGCCAAACAAACCGTATTGGTGATGGGCGATTCACTTTCAGCTGCTTATAACCTGCCCGCCGAACAAGGCTGGGTGGCATTAACGGCCGCGCGCATGAAAACCACGCATCCAAACTGGCAGGTGGTGAATGCCAGCATTTCCGGCGAAACCACTTCCGGCGGCGTATCGCGTTTGCCAGCCGCGCTGAAACAGCACAAACCGAATTTGGTGATTATTGAACTGGGCGCTAACGACGCGCTGCGTGGCTTGCCATTGGCAATGTCGCGGCAGAACTTGCAAAGCATGATTCGCCAAGCGAAAGCAGCCAAGGCTAAGGTTCTGCTGATTGGCATGCAAATGCCACCAAACTATGGCAAAACCTATACCAACGGCTTCGCCAATAATTACCGCGATTTAGCCAAACAAGAAAAAACTGCACTGCTGCCATTTTTGCTGCAGCCCATTGCAACAGATAGAAGCTATTTCCTACCCGATCAAAATCACCCGAACCCCGCAGGGCAAATCAAAGTGCGTGATCATGTTTGGGTGGTTTTGAGGGGGATGTTGTAATAAGTAGGGGCAACCCCCTGTGGTTGCCTTCTGAATTATGTGCGCTATCTAAAAAGGGCAGTCACAGGGGGACTGCCCCTACATAAGATATTTCCAAATTTTTATTGTTGGCTCTTATGCACCAATGCATGCGCATTCACTTCCCAATTTTCGCCATCAAATGGCACGATGCGTAATTTTTTTGGTGGCACATCCAAACAGCGCACATTCACATCCACACCATCGGGGTTTGAGCGTGGAATATAGAACGGCTTGATGCCGCAGGTTTTGCAGAAATAATGTTTTGCCACGCCGGTGTTGAATGTGTACAGGCTAAGATTTTCCTCGCCGGAAAGCAGCGTGAATTTTGATTTCGGCACGATTAAATGCAAGAAGCCAGTCATTCGGCAAACCGAACAATTGCAGTCTTCAACATCAACATTTTCTGGCGCTTCAACCTTGAAGCGAACCGCACCACAATGGCAGCCACCGGAATAGATCATTGGCACGCTTCCATTTTCACATCAATGCTTCGCAGACCAGCATGGTTACGTGCGCTAGCATGTGCGCAAGAATCGCGCATTCCAAACCGTATTTCCAATACAGCGTACCGGCAATTAAGCCAAATGCGGCATTGCCAATAAGAATATAGGCAATCAGTGGCGTATTAATAACCGGTGAAAGAGTATACACAGCGGGCAGATGCCCAGCGCCGAAAATGAGAGCACTTAATACAATCGCAATGATGTAATGACTGCTGTGAATTTTGCCCGTTTTTTTCTGGAAAAGCCGATACGACGCCCAAACCAAGAACGACATCAAGCCCCAGCGAATTAGCAATTCTTCAGAAATGCCGCCGTAGAAAATGCGTGCATACCAAGGAATGCTTAAGCCGCCAGCCGCTTGCAGAAATTCGGCGGGCAGGCTGGCAGTGAATTGATTAGTAATCAGCACAATGGCCACGCCGCCAAGAATGCCGCCTATCAGGGCGGGTAAAATTTGCGGCAAGAGTTTTTCAAGTATGGGCCGCTTGGCATTAAAGGCCAAAATTACCGGCGCGCTTAGCTGCACCCGCTGTGCGAAAAAAGTGCCCATCAACACGGCAATTAAAATCAAAATCCCGCTTTGCAATGCGGCTATAAGTTGCAGCAACGGCATTGGCATGGGTAGTGCGTGTTTTTGCGAAGCGAGCAGCTGCGGTATCACCGGCAGCACACAAAGCACGCCAAGCATGCCTAGCAACCATAGAACTGCAATGAGTTTCTTATTTGAAGATACCGGTGTGTACATGCTTGTTTAGCCTTAGCTGATGCGGTATTTGTACTGTAGCATCAACAAGGCAGTGGTTTAAATACAAACGGCAAATTGCATTGTTATTGCCCGCCAAAAAAACTACGCACTAGTTGTGTGCGTAATTCCAAGGGCTGTGTATTGATGGTTTCATACAATTGATGCAAGCCCGTGCAGCGCGTTTCTGGGCTGGCATTTTCATTGCTCATTAATTCATAGCGTGTAAGACTTTCCGGCCCATACAGATTTACCATTTGGCTAACGATGCGTTTCATAAACTGTTGGCTTTGTTCTTCGGGCAAGCGCCGCGGTAATTGGTTTTCGCTACTAACAATGAGCTGCGTTACAGCGCGTTGTAAATCTGCTCTGTAGCGTTGGTAGTTTTTATCGAGCAACCAAGGCGTGCTGCCGGTTCGATCGGCGCGCTGCGCGGGGGTGTTAAGCAAGAGGCGACATAACTGCGGGTCTTCTTGGCTAAGTGTCAAAAACAAACGCTGCTGTTGGAAGTAATCATCAACAGCTTCATTGTTGGCGGCCAATAAAAAATTATTGCTCATGTTTAAGGCCATTGCTAAGGCAATAGCTTGGCTGGTGTTGTGGGGTTTTCGGTCGTTGCCAATAATCAATTGCTGCCGCAACAGTTCGCGCCAGGCTGGCAAGAAGTTTAGTTGTTGCTTCGCTAAAATGGCATAGGCGGGAATCTGCTGTACATCCTCAGCCACAATCTGTTCGGCTTGCCGTTGAAAATCCTCGGGCGATTTTGACGGCTTAGCCTGTGCAATGGATATGCTGTATATGAGTAACAAGGCGAAAAGCATTTTATGCATCAGCGAATCCTGCGAGTAATTTGATCGGGCGAAATAGTAGCGACGGCATCTTCAAAATCGGCGGGTTGATCTGTGCGCTTGAACGCCATCGCGCTAATCACTTCCCATGTGCTGTGCACGCGGCCGTTATCGCTAGGATACGCGTTTTGCAAGCTTTGCCAGCGTTGTTTGCCCATCAGGCCACGCTTGCGTTCGGTGCGGGCATCACTGGCGCCAATGGCATGCAGTTCTTTCATCAGCGCACGTAAGTTGGTGTAGCTCATGCTGTAGTTCTCGCGCTCCAACACGCTCTTGCTGAAACCGCAGGCTTGCAAACCATCGCCAATTTGTTGAATAGCCGCAAAGGACGAAATCGAGGGCGATTCGCCAATAGCTAAATAGGCGTCGCGTAATTCAATCAACGTATCTGGCCCGAACGTGCTGAACGATAACATACCGCCAGGGCGCAATACACGGCGTATTTCTTTCAGTGCATCAGGCAGTGGATGGACCCATTGCAGGCATAAATTGGAATACACATAATCAATGCTGTTGTCTTTAAATGGCAGCTGCATAGCATTGCCGCATACGCGTTGTATTGGCCGCCAAAAACGCGATTGCTTAGCCACTAACTGCAACATCGGCACAGCTAAATCAACGGCGATAATTTGCGCTTTTGGCCAGCGTTTTTTCAGCAAACCCGAAGCGCGGCCTGGCCCAGATCCCAAATCCAATACGCGTTGCGGTGGTTCTTGCACGTATTCCGTATGCTCTAGTAAACGCAATTCCACTTCTTTTTGCAACGCAGCGGCAGCTTCATAGCTTTTGGCGGCACGAGAAAAATGCTGCTTCACATGTGTTGGCTGAAAGGGAGAGGGATTGTTTGGGTTCATGCGGAAGTGAAGTCCAGAATATGTTGGGTAATGCTTTCGGGATGCGTTAAAAAGGGCGCATGGCCGCTGTGTTCTAAGCGTTTAAATACACCATTACACAGGGTGCAAGCCGTTTGCATCGCATCGGCACTGACTAATTTATCGCGTCGCCCAGCCAGCCATAAACTCGGCGTGCTCATAGCTGCAAATTCAGTGCGTAAATCGCTGTGTTCGAGTAATGCCAAACCTTCACACAGTACCCGTGCATTCGGTTCACCATAACTGAACGCAGTATTTTGTAGTAAGCGTAAATCGGCGCGCAAATGTTCTGAGCCTTGCGCTTCAAGCATGAAAAATCGGTTTAAGGTTTGTGCATAATCGCTTTGCAATTCATCGGCAAATTGGCTGAACACCTTAGCAGGCATACCGTATGGCCAATCGGGCCGGTGCACGAAACACGGGCTGGCATTTTGCATAATCAAGCCTTTGCAACGCGCAGGAAAATGCTGCGCGCCATACAAAGCAAACAAACCACCAAGCGACCAACCCATAAAATAGGCGGGCTCATGAAGTGTTTCATTTAGCACGGCCCACACCGCTTCAAATGTTAAAGGCAGTTCGCTGTGCAGGCTTTGCCCGTGCCCGGGCAGGTCAATGCAATGCACGCGAAAGTGTTGGCTTAAGTGTGGCAACAAGGGTGCGAAAATGCCACTGTGCATAGCCCAGCCATGAAACAAAATAAGGTTTGGCCCGTGCCCAATCGATTCACTATGCATGGTCGTCACAGTGCTTTAATACATCGAATAGGGCATGTACCAATTGCTCGATATGCTTCGCTTGATGCATCGCTGTTAATGTGATGCGCAAGCGAGCTTTGCCCTGTGGCACAGAGGGCGGGCGAATGGCACTGAGCCAGAAACCTTGTTCGCGCAAGCGTTCGGCAATATGCAAAGTACGTTGGTTGCTGCCAATGAGCAAAGGTTGAATGGCTGAATGCGAAGCTAGCGCCGGCAGCTGTGCTTGTTCGGCCAGTGTTTTGAACAGGCGAATATTTTTTTGCAGTGCGCCGTGGTGCTCGGGCTCATTGGCAAGGCAACGCAACGATTGCGCAAGCGCCACCGCCATAGCGGGTGCTGGCGCGGTGCTGAATACATAGGCGCGCGCCGTTTCGATTAAAAACTGGATTATTTCGGCGCTGGCAAGAATCAATGCGCCTTGCCCGCCTAAGGCCTTGCCAGCGGGAATCACTAAAATGGGTTGTTCAGCGGCGCTAAGCTTTGCTACTTGCAAGCTGCCAAGCCCGGTTTCGCCCAAAACGCCCACACCGTGCGCATCATCGATCATTAGCGTGGCAGAATATTTTTTTGCAAGGGTGGCTAGCGCATTTAAATCGGCGGCATCGCCATCCATGCTGAACACGCCGTCGCTAACAATAAACACCGAATCGCTTGCATGCTCTGCACAAAGATGCTCAGCATGATGGATATCTTGATGCGCAAAACGCTTTAACGTGCTACCGGAAAAACGCGCACCATCCAGCAAGCAGGCGTGGTTCAATTTGTCTTGTAGGCACAGGGTTTGTTCGTCCAGCAAGGTTTGCAGCACGCCAATATTAGCTAAATAGCCGCTGCCAACATATAAGCATGCTGCATAACCAAACAATTCAGCAGCTTGTTGTTCAAGGGCGCGATGTGCGCTGAAATAGCCCGACACTAAAGCCGAACCCGCACTGCCAACGCCGTATTGTGCCGCGCCTTTTTGCAAGGCGTCAATAATTTTAGGATGTTGGGCAAAGCCCAAATAATCATTCGATGAAAAATTTATCAGCTGCTTGCCATCAACAACGGCATGCACACCATCACGCACGGCATGTTCAACGCGCTGGCGCCGCAAAAACTCCGCATCGCGCAAGGCATTGCTAGCACGGATTTTATCAAGCAAGCTCATGCTCAGGCGGCTTGCGTGTTGTCCTCGCACAACACATCGGCATGCACGGTTTTGCTTTGCTCAACAACAGGCATGCCTTCAATGCCGAGTTTAGCGAACAAGGCCTGATCGGCCTCCACATCGGGATTACCCGTGGTTAATAATTTTTCGCCATAGAAAATAGAATTGGCGCCAGCCAAGAAACACAAAGACTGCAATTCTTCGCTCATTTCCGCGCGGCCGGCCGACAAGCGCACCACCGACTTCGGCATAATAATGCGTGCCACGGCAATGGTGCGCACAAATTCAAACGGATCAAGCAAGGCTGTGCCATGCAGTGGTGTACCTTCCACTTGCACCAAGCGGTTGATGGGCACCGAGCCCGGGTGTTCCGGCAAATTAGCTAAGCTTTGCAATAAGCCAGCGCGTTGTTGGCGGCTTTCGCCCATGCCCACAATGCCGCCGCAACAGGTTTTCAGCCCCGCATCACGGACATGTTCAAGGGTGTCTAGGCGGTCTTGGTAGTCGCGAGTTTTGATGACATCGGTGTAGTCTTCGGGCGCGGTGTCGAGGTTATGGTTGTAGTAATCCAAGCCGGCCGTTTTCAAAGCGCTGGCTTGTTCGGCATTGAGCATGCCTAAGGTGGCGCAGGCTTCCATGCCTAACGCGCGTACGCCGGCAATCATTTCGGCCACTTTTGCTACATCGCGGTCTTTCGGCGAACGCCAGGCCGCGCCCATGCAAAAACGTGTAGCGCCGGCCGCTTTGGCTTGTGCCGCTTTCTCCAATACATCATCAATTGCCATTAATTTTTGAGCCTTCAGGCCGGTATCGTAACGTGCGGCTTGTGGGCAATACGCGCAATCTTCCGGGCATCCGCCAGTTTTAATCGACAACAACGTTGAGATTTGTACCTGATTGGAATTAAAGCTTTGCCGATGGATGTTGCCGGCTTGATGCATCAATTCGGCGAACGGCAAATCCAATAGGGCTAAAACTTCCGCACGCGAATAGTCATTTCGGATGACAGGCTGCATAGGATTCTTCCGATAGTAAATGGGTGAGTAAAAAGGCACTGTGTATAGGATACCTCAGCCCGTCAACCAAATGCCAATGAACACAGTTTACCGCCTCCTAAATGCCTTGCAATACAGCCTGTTGCCAACGCGCTGCGTGCTTTGTCAGAATCCAGGTATGGCGCAATTGGATATATGCCCTGCTTGTGCAGACAGCATGCTGCGCGCGCCAAATCCGATAAAAAGCCAGTATGGGCAGATTTTTTCAGGCTTTTCGTATCAAGCGCCGCTCGATGAATTGATTCAGGGTTTCAAATTCAACGAGCACCTGCATTTCGGCCAACTATTGGCACGCTTGTCGCTTTCAGAATTGCCATGCATACCGCCGATGGCCTTGATTCCAGTGCCGCTACACCGCGCACGGCTTCGGCAGCGTGGCTTTAATCAGGCGCAGGAATTGGCGAATTTTTGGGGAAAACAGGTGTCCGTTCCCGTGCTTGGCCATGTGCTGCACCGGCACCGTGCCACGCAAGTGCAGTCGAGCTTAAAGGCCGCCGAACGGCTACCAAATGTGGCTGGCGCTTTCACGGCTTCTGGCACAATCCCATCACACGTGGCCTTGGTGGATGATGTGTACACCACCGGCGCAACTTGCGCCTCGGCGGCACAGGCGTTAATCGTGCATGGCGTGCAGCGCGTGGATGTTTGGTGTTTGGCAAGGGTAGTATGAATGAAAGTCGCTGAAATACTGATATTATTGAGAAGGGATGGTTGGTATTTGGTTGCAAACCGAGGCAGTCATCGTCAATTTAAACATTTAGTTAAGCCGGGACGAGTTACAGTTGCTGGTAAACCGAGTGATGATTTAGCACCCGGCACCTTGAATAGTATTTTGAAACAAGCCAAATTGAAGGGATAAACATGCGCTATGCCATTGTGTTGGAAAAAACCGAACATAATTATTCTGCCTACGTGCCAGATTTACCAGGCTGCGTGGCTACAGGCGACAACTTAAAAGAGACGGAAAATTTAATCCGTGAGGCCATTAAATTTCACATTGAAGGCCTGCTTGAAGATGGCCTGCCTATTCCGGAACCAACAAGCGTTGTGGAATATATGGATGTTGCTGCTTAAATAAACGCCAGCACAAACCCCGCAAACACCAGCAAGCCCACCCATTGATTACTAAGAAATGCGCGGAAGCAGTCTTCTTTGTGGCGCAATTTGGCGATTTTAAATTGCCACAGAATAATCACGCCAGCTAAGCCAAGGCAGGCGTAATACAGTAAACCGAAATGCTGCTGACGGCCGAGCAGGGCAAGACTAATTAGGAAACCTGCGAAGAGCAGAGCGAGCGCTGTTAAGTCCATATCTCCTAGGAAAATCGCCAAGGATTTCGCGTCTGCTTTAAGGTCATCCTCTCGGTCCACCATGGCATACCATGTGTCATACGCGGTGGTCCACAGCACATTAGCCAGAAATAGCAGCCAAGCAGTTGCCGGAATTTTGTTCTGTACGGCCGCAAACGCCATGGGAATGCCCCAGCCAAACGCAAGGCCGAGAAATACTTGTGCAAAATATGTGTAGCGTTTCATATACGGATACAGGGCGGCAAGCAGCGCGCCTACAATGCTCAACATAATGGTGAGTTTGTTGGTGAATAATACCAAGCCAAACGCGGCTAACATCATTAGCACGAAAGCCGCTAAAGCCTCTTTGCCGGAAAGCACGCCGCGTGCCAAGGGCCGGTTTTTGGTGCGTGCCACTTGCCCGTCCAGCCATTGGTCGGCGTAGTCGTTGATGATGCAACCCGCTGAGCGCGTTAGCCAAACGCCAAGCGAGAAGATCAATAGCAATTTAATTGAAGGAAGACCTTCAGATGCCAACCACAAGGCCCATAACGTAGGCCACAGCAGCAACAAAGTGCCAACTGGGCGATCGCCACGAATCAGCTGCCAGTAGGCTTGTGGTTTTGGATTGCGAGTAGGCATGTGATGCGACATGCTTTTATTGTAGCGTACAGCCCATGATTTAAGGCATGGGCTGAATTCGGCAGATTAAAAATTGATATGCGCACTAATTTTTACCGCACGTGGCGAGCCAATGCTGATGTTGTTGTCGTTATTGGCGGTGCTGTAATAATACTTGTCGGTAATATTTTCGATATTTATCTGCCATTTCAACTGGTCCGACTGCTTGTAATACACGGCTGAATCAAGGCGCGTGAAACCGGGCAAATACACGTGGTTGTTCAGTGAGGTGGCCACAGCGCTTTGGCTATTGATGCCTAGGCCCACGCCCCACTGTGCATTGATATCCCAACGGCCCCAAACGTAGGCGGAGTGCTCTGGCACCAAGGGCAATACGGCACCTTTTTGGGCAGTGGAAGAAATGCTTTTGGTCAGTTGTGCATCTTGGTACGCATAACCCGCCAGAATTTGCAGGTTCTTGGAAATATTGCCGCCCATTTCCCATTCCAGGCCTTGGCTGCGCTGAGCATCAATCAACAGCAATTGGCTAGCATTGTTTGGATCGCTCGCTGCCACATTGTGCCGGTCCAGTTGATAGACAGCCACGCTGGTGAACAAACCTTGACTGATTTGCCACTTGGCACCGAGTTCATGATTGATAAACTGCTCCGGATCCAAGTTAGCATTACTAAGCGTTAGCGAACTTAATTGATCGCCGGCGCGCGGCACAAAGGCTTTCGAATAGCTGGCGTAAAAGTTCAACGCTGATGTGGCTTGATAAATTAAACCGGCGCGTGGCGACAGCGAGTTGTCGGTCTGTTCAATACGCAGTCCGGACCGGTTATTGCTGAAGTCCATAGCGAAACGATCAAAGCGTAATCCGGCAATCAGCTGCCATTTATCACCAATATGTATTTGATCTTGCATATACAGGGCTGCAATATCAGCAACACCACTGTTGTCGGCATCGGTGGCGCTTTGCCGGAAGCTAACGGGCAGCGTGGGAAAGGGATTATCGGCACTGACCGATTGGCTGGTTGCCGTGCTGCCAGGGGCTCCGAAATAGCCGGTTTCACGAAAGTTTTGGGTGTCTTGGCGGCCTAGTTCTGCGCCAATCAGCAGGCGGTGGGTTGCATCGCCATGACGGATATCAACCATATAATCGGTTTGGTTAAAACTGTTTTCACGTTCGGTGTGGTTGTTGTAAGCCGACAAAGCCACTTGCGTGCCTGCCGCATTGACGGCGCCTGGGTAGACGTTTTGATAAAATTTATCGTACTGTGCAATACGTGTACGATTGCGCAACACGGCGCCACCGAAATCATGCTCAATCAACGCATCAAAGGAGGCCACCTCGGTGCTCGCAAAACTTGCATCGGCATCGCCGAAGAATTTGTCACGCGTGGTTTGTAGCGGTTTGCCTAAGAACGAAGGAATACCGCGGTCAACAGTGCGGTTGTCTTCGAAATATTCGGCGCTGAGCACCATCCGAGTGTTCTCGTTTAAGCCAAACGCGACACTTGGGCTTATGCCGCGCAACTCTCGGCTTACACCATCGCGGAAACTGCCAGCATTTTCCGTCATCGCGTTAATGCGGTAAGCGACGTTGTCGTTAATGGCATCGCCAAAATCCGCTTGCACGCGGTAAAAATCATTGCTGCCTGCTTGCAGCATGACAGTTCGTGTTGCATTGCCATCGGCTTGCTTGCTAACACGATTAATCACGCCGCCCGACCCGCCGCGCCCGAAAATCATGGCGTTCGGGCCTTTCAATATCTCAACTTGGGTAACGTTATATAAATCGCGGTAATACTGCACATCGTCGCGAATGCCGTCGGTATAAAAATCGCCGGTGCTGGCGTTGCCACGCATCACCGGGGCATCGCGGTGGCCTTCGCCTTGTGCTACGCCAACACCTGGCACGTAACGCAACACATCAGCCATGCCATGCAATGCTTGGTCTTCAATTTGCTGTTCGGTAACAACGCTAACGGCTTGCGGCGTGTCTTTCAATGCCGTCTCGGTTTTCATGGCACTGCTTGGATTGTTGGCTTGATAACGCAACGGAAAACCTTTTACCTCCACGCGGTCTAAAACGTCTGGTTGCGTGGGGGCCGCAAGGGTTGTGGTACTTAAGGCTATAGCTAGGGATAAAAACAGCACTGTGCGCGTTGGCATAAGAAGACTTTACTTGTAAATGAGAATCAATCTTATTAGCGTTTAGATTAAAAATCAAGCTATAACTACTAGTATTAATTTAAACTATTGATTTTGCAATGTATTTTAATTAGTTGGATGAATGTACCGTGTATGATGGGCGTTCTGCTTTCAAACTAAACCCAACACCATTGCGCGTTCTTGCAACTCGGATAATGAGCGCACTTGCAGTTTTTGCATAATATTGGCCCGATGCGCATACAGCGTTTTGTCGGTAATGCCTAAATCCATGGCCAATGCTTTTGGGCTTTTCCCTTGCAATATACCTATCAATGCTTCCCGTTCGCGGGCGCTGAGTTGTGGAGGCAGAGTGTTTTGCAGGCGTGTTAAATCGGACGACACATAGCGATTGCCCGTCATCACACTACGTATAGCGAGAATTAATTCGCTAGCAGCTTGGGTTTTGGTTAAGTAGCCGTTGGCACCGTACGACAGAGCTTTTGAAACAAAGCCGGGGTTATCGTGCATGCTCAACACAATGATTTTTAGATCCGCATACAAAGGACGTAAGCGTTCTAATAAAGGGAAACCGCCCCCTTCAGGCATATTTAAATCTATAATCAGCACGCTGGGCTGATGTATGACCAGTAAAGGTTCTAATTGGCTTGGCAATTCGCATTCGGCACAAACGCGAATATCTGCTTCTTTATTGAGCAGAAATTTTATGCCCTCACGCAAGATGGCATGGTCGTCAAGCAGAGCAACTTGTATCATAGGGGCATTATGCCAAATATTGTGAGACTTTGTTGCGCAGGCATGGCAAGCATAGTGTCTTTGCGATTTATTTTGCAACGCAGCATATAAAGGATGATTGATTGAATACAGCATTTTTTAGCGCGCTTAGACGCCAACAATTTCCGCCAGTTGCCTGGGCATTTGTTGTGGCTTTCTTGCTGGTTGCATTTACGCATTTCGGTTTTTACCACTGGCTAATTAAAGCGGGTTTGCTGTTTGCTGTTTTGTGGGTTAGGCCTAATACCGAGTTTCTATCGTGGTATGCCATCAATACGCTATGTTCAACCATAAATGCCTATAAGAACATGATTCTGCGCGATCAGTCCGACTTGCCTTTTCTTGGGCTATGGCCAAGCGCTCAATTGTTTCTGATTGGCACGATGGTATTTCCTGTTGCAATATTTATTGCCGTGCAATGGCTGAAAGCTAAAAATATCCGTACTGACAATGCCAATACCTTTCGCGGCATGAGTTATGTGCTTGGTGCAGGCTTGTTAACGGGGCTTTTGTTAACCCTTAAAGATATTGTTTATGTGCTAACCGATGGAAAAATATCCGAAGTCAAAGCCGGCAAAATCATTGGAACAGTGCAGCTTGAATGGTCAAATTGGTTTGAAGCCATGGGCAGTTTTATCATTGGGCATTTTATGGGCGCCTTTATCGGCGTTATGATTGTTGCGCCTTTGGTTATGTGGATTCGAGAGCCGTTGTTTCGCAAAGATTCCAAGCAATTGCTAATGAATGCTTTGCGGTATCTATTGCCTACCACGCTGCTAATTTCTTTTGTGCTGGTGCAAAGCGATAATTCGCAATTCTTCGGCCTGCTGCAAGTTTTGTTGTTAGCAGCTGTGGTGGTGTTTAGTTTTTATTATGGTTGGCGTGGCGCTATTGTGTCGATTGTATTAATCAGCGTGTTAATCACCATTGATAACCACTTTGATCCTTTGTCGCGCGATCCTAAACAAATGCAATTGTATGTGTCGATTGTTGGCGCTATGGCACTGTTGTTTGGTGTGGCAATGGACGATATAAAAACCAACGAATTGGATTTAAAAAACCGTCAAACGCAGTTGTATGAGGCGGCCAAGCAAAAGCAAGTGCTGTTGAATCAACTCATCGCAGCGAGTCGGCGTGGTATTCAAGCACAAGATACCGAACGGCAACGGATTGCACATGAGCTGCACGACGAAGTGGGCCAATCGATTACAGCACTGCAAATCCATTTAAATTTATTGCAAAACGATCTGCACCAACAAGGCCGCGGGGTGTTGGCAAGCCGCTTAATTGGCATCAGCGACAAAATTAAAGAAGGCGTGCGGCAAGTGGTTATGGATTTGGCGCCGATTGAACTCAACGAATTAGGCTTGTATATGGCCATCGCGCATGGCTCATGCGCTAAAATTGCTAACCAAGCGCACTTGAATTACGAGGTGGTATTCAGGGGCAATATTGAAGATTTAGAACGCTTGGATCATTCAACCAATCTTGCTGCGTATCGCATTATTCAGGAGTCGGTAACCAATGTTATCAAACACGCGCATGCCTCAACGTGCAAAGTAACGATAACGGTCAACGAGCGCGGCAATGAATTGTTGTTGATTGTGGGCGTGCAAGATGATGGTGTGGGTTTAAATAAAGTGGCGGTTGAAAAATGCTTTATGAGCATACGCGATCGCACATTGGCCTTAAACGGCAGCCTGCATATCCGTTCGCGCTTCGGGTTGAGAGTGCATGCGCTGCTTAGGCAGAGTGCGGAAGCCTACGATAAATCGCTTGGATCAACATCTATTGACCAGCGTGCTTTGCGTGCCGATTTTAGCTGATACAGCTGATTGACCGACAGCGATAGCAAACGCTGAAGTGCTTGCCGGTTAGGCGAGGTTAGCGCTAATTGCCAACGGCTTTTGCCGGCTCGTTTGGGCATCGCGGCAGGAATAGCGCCCGAGCTATGCATGGCAATGCCCAGTTGCTTGATGTGTGTCAGCAAAACCGCAGAGGCATCATGTAGAAAGGCCTGCGCCGATTCACTGTGCACCGATTCGCAGCGAAGAAGCGCCATATAGGCATACGGTGGCAGCTCGGCCAGTTGTCGCTCTGCCAGCGCGCTTTGCGCGAATTGCCGGTAGCCGCCGCGCAGCAGTTCAAGCAACAGCGGATGTTCTGGATGGTGGGTTTGAATCAATACACTGCCCGCGCGCGTGCTTCGGCCCGCACGGCCAGACACTTGAATCAATAGCTGTGCGAGTTTTTCCGGTGCGCGAAAATCGGCTGAATACAGGCCTTCATCAACACCCACCACGCCTACAAAACTGAGCAAAGGCAAATCATGGCCTTTCGCTAAAATTTGCGTGCCCACCAAAATGCCGGGATTTTGACCGAGAAGTTTCAGCTGCTGCTCTAGGCCATCGCGTTTGCGGGTGGTTTCGCGGTCAACACGAATGCATGGAATGTCAGGGAAAATCTGCTTCAGCGCTTCTTCTAAACGCTCCGTGCCAAAGCCTTGTGCTTGCAAAGCCAGCGAGCCACAATCTGGGCAGGCGTAAGGTTTTGGTTTTTGATAGCCGCAGTGATGGCATATCAAGCGTTTCTGCCCGGCGTGTACGGTAAGTGGGCTGTCGCAACGTGAACACATCGCGGTGTAGCCACAATCATGGCAAAGCAGGGCGGGCGCATAGCCACGCCGATTTTTGAATACCAAGGCTTGCTCGCCTTTTTCCAAGCAGTGTTTTATGCCGTCGAGCATGTCTTGGCTAAGGCCATGTTGCAATTTAATTTTGCGCACATCAACAAGCTTCACACTCGGCGGCATGGCCAGCCCTGCTCGGCTTGCAAGGCTGTGCAATTGGTAGCGGTTTTGCTCGGCATTGTGCACGCTTTCCAGCGAGGGTGTGGCGCTGCCTAGAATGATTGGAATATCCAAGTTCTTGGCACGCACAATGGCAAGATCTCGCGCATGGTAATGAAAGCCATCTTGTTGTTTATAGCTGCTATCGTGTTCTTCATCAATAATAATCAGCCCAGCTTCTGGCAAGCTAGCAAAAATCGCTGAGCGCGTACCAATCATCAACCGGCCAATACCGCTGGCCATGGCCGCCCAAGCGCGTGCGCGTGCGCCGTCCGATAAGTTGGAATGCAAAACATGCACCGGCACCGGCAGTCGCGCGTCGAAGCGCGCCAAGGTTTGTGGCGTTAGGCCAATTTCAGGCACCAAGATTAACGCCTGCTTATTTTGTGCCAAACAGTGCGCAATGGCCTGAATATAGATTTCGGTTTTTCCGCTGCCAGTGACGCCTTCCAACAAATGCACGCCATAGCCAGGTGTGCTTAGAATGTCCCTCAGACAGATGTGCTGTTGCGCATTTAGGCTTGGGCCATTTTCCAAAACCTTATGTACCGGACTTTGATTTAACGCAACGCGCTCAACATAGTGCTTGGTGTGCAGTGTTTTCATCACAGTTCGCCATTGCGGCAGCTGTTGTTCAAGCCACGCTTCGCTCAATGCGTGCGGGTTTAATTGCTCGGCAAGCTGCCGCGCACGGCTACTTTTGCGAAGTGTGTGGTGCTGTGTTTGGCCTGTTTCAGTCAGTTGCCACGCGTAGTGGCACACGTCTGGCAGACCATGGCCTTCACGAAGCAAACTTGGCATGGCGGTTGATAATACGTCGCCCAGCGGCGCTTGATAATAGTTTGCCGTCCAACGCAGGCTGGTGAGCCATTCATCCGTCACAATCGGTGCTTCATCAATGCGGCGAATAAGGGTTTTTAATGCCTGATCTGCGTTATCGGCATAGCCAATAGCGCATACCCAGCCAATTAAACGCCGTGTCCCGAATGGCACTTCGACGCGGCATCCAATCCATTGATCTGAAGCCGGTGCGTGTTCGGCGCCTGGTAAATAATCAAATAGCCCCATTAATGGCACCGACAAGGCCACTTTTAGCGTACGTATTTGATTCGGCATTTGCGTTGCAGTCATGGGGTGGTTTCGAAGCGGGAGTGCCGGAATAAAGTGAAATAAGCGTGAAAAAAGTGTGTAGGTGGTTGAAATGTAGGCGTCTGAGTGATTATCCACAAAAACGGTGGATAAGTATGTGGAAGTTTTCTACTTTAGACCGCTGAAAGGCTTTTATAAAGCCCTATGTGTCAGTTTGGTGAATAATGTATCAATTATATTAAATTAAATAAAAACAAATAGATAGCATAAAAATGCGTGCTTAAATCCAAAAATTAAAGCCTGTAAATTGTGAATCAAGCACTTAGCACAGCCTGTGCAAAACGTTCCACAAGCAGAAGCCTATTTTTAAAGGGTTTTGACATTTAATACAAAATTCACAAATAATGTTCCACGAAAAACACGGCCGTGCTGCGCAAGATGTTAGGCTGAGATGTGTGCGAGCCTGGCAAAGAGAATATGACCGGCCAGAACGGACAAAATGGTCTGCTATACCACATAATTACTCAAAAAAGGGCAGGAATTTTAGGGGCATTTGCCGGCTATTTTTGATTATTTAGACTAAACTAATTCTATAAGTAGATGATATTAATCACTAATAAGTATTATCCACATGTGCTGTGGATAAGTTTGTGGAAAGATGCGCTATTCGGCTAAACAGAGCTTGATATGACAAGCGCAACTGTAACTTGCTTATTTTTTAATCAATATGAAATAGTGTTTAATAATCAGCATGTTAAATTAATTGCATGCAACAAAGTTGCTTACTATTTAAGCAAATGCGGATTTTAGTCAGTTTTGTGAAGAGTTGGTAAAATGTTCCACAGTGAGGGCCATATTCACATGGCATTCAGGCTTTTTTAACATTTTTTTATAGAAAATGTTCCACGGCAATTTAGAGCGTGATAGCGCCAATCGCAAAAATCATCAGCAAACCAAAAACCAGTAGAAAAATATAAAAAAAGCCGAGCAAACAAAATTTAAGCGTTGTTTTTCGCCAACCTTGTTTGTAAACACGCTTCAAGGACAAAAAGAAATAAATTGGCAGGCATATGAATAAGACGCTATTGAGCATAACAATAGCTGGCTGCAGCCAAAGTAATTGGGTACCCATCCAAATGCCAAGTTGCAGACTAACCACAATAATTAACAAAAACACGAGTAAAAATGAATGGTTGTGCAAGGCAACAATTAAATGTTCCATATACAGGCGATTTTGAAACCAATACAGCACTTTCAACATCAGCGCGAAAAAGGGCAGCATCAAAAGCAAAGCTTGCGGCGAGGCACTGAGCAAGCTATGAATAACTTGTTTTTTCCAGTCTTTGCTCTTAAGTACCGAGTCGAGCCGACTCACACGATCATTGAGAAAGACATTGGCCGGCTTTGGCAAGGACTTGAAATTCACCGGATTGGTTTTAGCATTCCAAGGCGTACCATTCAAATCAATGGTAATGTCTTCAGTAGTAGGCGCAGCCGCCTTTTTATCAGCGCCTTGCTTTAGCTTAAGCGCCCCTGTTTGGTCTGTTGTTGGCTTAACCGTATCGGGTTTTTCAGGGTTTACTTGAATCAAGTCATTGGCGTTGACATTATGCTCAACGCTTTGCTGCACCAGAAAGAACGTAATCACGCTCAAAAAGAAATACAGTTTAAGCGGCGAAACATAACGCATCCGGCGATTAGCGAAGTATTCCTCGCTCAACATGCCAGGCTGAAAGAGTAAGGGCTTGAGTGTGCCAAGCAACTTGCTGTCGAAGTTCAACACATCGGTAAAGAATTCACCCACCACTTGGCTGAAATGCCGAACCACCGCGTGGTGTTTTTGCCCGCAATGCGCGCAATAAGCGCCTTGCACAGCGGTTAGGCAATTGCTGCACAAATGCTTTTTTTCATTGAATGCTGGAGATTTCATAGCGTACACATCATCTTGTCCGTATCGCGTAATCTTTTGGTTTACTATAAGTGCTTCTTCAGGCATTGACTATGACGCATTCTCCCTCCCAATGGCAACGACTGAAGCAGGAATCGCGCGTCAGTTTCAAATTAGCGCTTCCCATCGCCCTAGGGCAATTGGCCTCCATGGCCATGAATGTGGTGGATACACTGTTGGCCGGCAAGCACAGTTCCATCACCTTAGCCGCCGTTGCACTAGGCAGCGCTATTTGGTCTTTGGCCATGCTGATTTGTATTGGCTTAATGATGGCCATACCGCCCACCGTGTCGCAGCTTAATGGCGCAGGCCGGCGCTTGGAAATTGGGCCGATTTGGCGGCAAGCCCTGTGGTTGGCGGTTTCGGTGGGTTTGCTGTTGTTTGGGTTTATGCGCTGGAGTCCGCAGCTTTTGGTGTGGATGAGTATTGAAACGGCCGTGCAAGTGCCGGCTGGCGAATTTTTGCATGCCATTAGCTGGGGCGCACCGGCTTTGGCCTTGTTTTTTGCTAGCCGCTATCTCAGCGAAGGCTTGGCGTGGACCAAGCCGACTTTAGTATTTGGCGTGGCCGCTTTAGTGGTGTTGATTCCGATTGGCTATATCTTGCTGTTTGGCTTTGGGCCGATTCCTGAACTCGGCGCTGCTGGCTTGGGCTATGCCACGGCGATTGTGATGTGGCTGGAATGTATCGCGTTTGCGCTGTATCTGCATCGTTCAAGGCATTTTCGTGATTTGGCCTTGCTCAGTCATTTTGAATGGCCAAAGCCTGCCGCTATCAAGCAATTGCTGGTGCTTGGCGTGCCAATGGGCATCGCCATTTTAATGGAAGGCAGTTTGTTCGTTGCTACGGCATTGCTAATCGGGCGTTTGGGTGCGGTGGATGTGGCGGCGCATCAAATTGCCTTGAATGTGATCAGTTCATGTTTCATGATTCCACTTGGCGTGGCGCTGGCAACCACGGTGCGGGTTGGTCATGCGGTGGGCGCACGCGATTATTCAGCGGTTCGCTGGGCGATGAAAGCGGGCTTATTTTTGGTGCTGATTACCCAAACGTTGTCGGCGTTATTATTGATATTTGCCGGAGGCTGGATAAGCACGCTGTATACCCATGATGCAGCAATTGCTGGTTTAGCCAGTACTTTGATGATTTATGCCGCCATTTTCCAATACCCCGATGGTATTCAGGCGCTGTCGGGTGGCGCCTTGCGTGGCCTGAAAGACACCAAAATACCCATGTTTATCACGGTGTTTGCGTATTGGGCGGTTGGTTTGAGCGCAGGCGTGTATCTAGGCTTGCATCAGGGCTTGCGCGCACCGGGCTTTTGGCTAGGCTTAACCATTGGCTTAAGCGTGGCGTCGGTGTTGTTGTTCACGCGCTTTTGGCGAACTGTGAATCGATTAGAACAGGCATGACCTTCAGTACATACCGTTCACAGCCTAATCGGTTATTCTTAAAGTCTGAATTCTGGAGTTGTAAACACTATGAGTGCTGCTGAACCTGGCCCAATCCGCGCGTTTTTCCGCTTTATCTGGCAAGCGATCAATTTCACCAATCATTTAGTCTTTAATATCATCATGTTGTTTGTGCTGATACTGATTATTGCCGCCATCTCGGCGGGCATGTCGTCTAAATCGTTTACCCCGCTAAACAACAACACCGCCTTAGTGCTCGATCTTGAAGGGCAATTGGTTGAGCAACGAACCGCCGACTCCATCAGCTCGGCAATTGCTGAAGCGCAAGGCGATAGCCGCGAAATTCAGTTGCGTGATGTGCTGGCAGTGATTGAAGCGGCCAAAACCGACCCAAAAATTAGCCATTTGGTATTAAATACCGAAGGCCTTAATGCTAACGGTATGGCCTCGGTGCGCGAAATAGCAAGCGCCTTGCAAGATTTTAAAACCAGTAAAAAACCCATTTATGCCTTTGCCAATAGTTACGAGCAAAAACAATATTTGTTGGCTGCGCAAGCCACCAAAGTGTTTATGGATCCAGAAGGTTCATTCCTGCCGGAAGGGCTTGGGCGTTATCGCTTATTTTATCGTGAAGCCTTGCAAGATAAATTAGGCTTGGATGTGCATTTGTTCCGAGTTGGCGAATTTAAATCAGCCGCCGAACCCTACATTCTTGATGCCGCGTCGGCTGAATCAAAAGAAGCTGACTTGTATTGGATGAACGATATTTGGCAACGCTACTTAGCGCAAGTCGGCAAAGCCCGCAACATCGATCCAGCGCAGATTACTCAGGCTATTAATGAGCTGCCAACCCGTTTGGCGGCGGTGAAGGGCGATTTGGCGCAGTGGGCGCTGAATGAAAAATGGATCGATGGCTTGAAAACATCCTATGAAATGGAGCGCTATTTAATTGATCAAGGCGTGGCCGAAGACACCGACAACAACACGTTCCAGCAAATCGATTTTATGGAATACTTGGGCCATGTGCAAAGCCGTAAAATTGTCTCGAATGAACAAGACATTGTGGCCGTGGTGGTGGCGCAAGGCGAGATCACCGACGGTGAACAACCGCCTGGCACAATCGGTGGCGAATCCACCTCGGCCTTGATTCGCGCGGCTCGCGAGGACGACAACGTCAAAGCCTTGGTGCTGCGCGTTGATTCGCCAGGTGGCGCGGTATTTCCTTCCGAGCAAATTCGCCGTGAAGTGGAACTAACCAAAGCCGCCGGTAAGCCAGTTGTTGTGTCAATGGCGAACGTGGCGGCTTCGGGCGGCTATTGGATTTCGATGAACGCCGATAAAATCTATGCCGATGAATCAACCATCACCGGCTCGATTGGTATTTTTGGTTTGATGGTTCGCGCACCGCGCGCCTTAGATAAAATTGGTGTGCATTCCGATGGTGTGACCACCACACCATGGGGCGGTGCCTTCGATATTAGCCGGCCAATGGACGAGCCAACTAAACTGGTTATTCAGTCGGTTATTAATCACGGCTATGCACAATTTGTTGGCCGGGTCTCGAAAGCCCGCAAGCAGACCTATGAACAGATTGATGCTAATGCTCGCGGAAGGGTCTGGAGCGGCGCACAAGCCAAAGAAAAAGGATTGGTGGATGCCTTTGGCGGTTTGTCGGATGCGGTGGCTGACGCAGCGGCACGTGCGGAATTGAAACCCGATCAATTCGAGGTGAATTATATTGAAACGCCGTTGTCGCCGTTTGGGCAGTTCTTAGAAAATTTAGCCCGCAATAGCGCCACGCAAGGCTTGGTGCGTTCCTTTGCGCCAGCGTTAACGTTCATCAACCAAACGCAAATGGGCACACGCGTGAATGCCGATCTGCTGTGGCTGAACCGCAACAGCAGCAAGCCAATCAATGCTGTTGCGCATTGCTTCTGCGCGTTCTAAGCCATGCTTAAGCGCTGGCGGCTAGACGGACAAGCGGCGCTAATAACAGGCGCCAGTGCCGGTATTGGCTTGGCGGTGGCCCGCGAGTTTGCGCGTTTGGGCGCAGAAGTGTTGATGGTGGCGCGCGATGAAACTTTGCTGGCCAGTGCCGCCGCCGACATTGAAGAAGACGTGGATGGCGCTGTAGTGCGTTATTTCGCCGCCGATGTGAGCGATGCCGAACAACGCCAGGAAATTTTTGATTGGATTCGCGATCTCGAATCGCCGCTTTCGATTTTGGTGAATAACGTGGGCACCAATATTCGCAAAGCCACGCTCGATTTGAATGAAGATGATTTCAGCAAAGTACTCGACAGCAACGTGCATGCGGTATTTGAGATGTCACGCTTGGCACACGCATTCTTGAAACAACACGGCAGCGCCAGTATCGTCAACATTGGCAGCGTGTCGGGCTTAACCCACGTGCGCACTGGCCCTCTGTATGGCTTAAGCAAAGCAGCGGTGCATCAGCTCAGCACCAATCTGGCTTGCGAATGGGCCAGCGATGGCATTCGTGTCAACTCAGTGGCGCCGTGGTATATCCGTACAAGGCGAACTTCAGAAGCCTTATCTAACCCCGATTATTTCGAAGAAGTGATTTCACGAACACCAATGAAACGCATCGGCGAACCGGAAGAAGTGGCTGCCGCCGTGGCGTTTTTGTGCATGCCAGCCGCCAGCTACATCACCGGCGAATGCATCGCGGTGGACGGCGGGTTTTTAAGGTATGGGTTTTGAAACTGCCGAGTATAAATCTGGGGACGGAGGTACCTCCATCCCCATCTAACTGACAAATCATAATGCCGGCAATATTTTTTGGGTCAGAAGTTTTATTGTCAGCAAATGCGGTTGCCGTTCATTGAAATTTTCGGTGGTAATAACCACAACTACACGCTGTTCCGGAAACACTTGCACTGTATTGCCGCCATTGCCGTTCATGGCATACGATTTCCAGACCGTATTGCCAGCCGGAAACTGCATTAGCCACCAGAGGTAGCCATACTCAACACCGCTTTCCGCATCAACGCTCGCGTGAGCATGTGTGGATTGCTCTACCCATGATTTTGGCAGCAACTGTTTGCCGACATATTTTCCGCCATCCAGATACAGCTGTCCGAGTGCAAGTAAATCGCGGCTTTTCAAGCTTAGCCCGCCGCCGGCTTGGGCTAGTCCTAGTGGTGAAAACTGCCATTCTGGGTTCTCGATGCCGAGCGGTGTAAATAGGCGTCGTTGCGCGTAATCTTGTAATTTTTCGCCAGTAGCATTTTGCAGCACTTTGCCAAGTGTTGTTACGCCCGCTGTGCAATAACGGAAGTTGCGGCCATAGGGAGATTTTGATGGCTTCGGCATCCAGTCTGGGTAGCCCTGAATTGGAAGATCAAGATAAAATTGAACCCAATCCTCGACGAGATACATGCGCTCTTCGTTGCCGCGTGAATATTGGTTTTCATCATCGCATTCCAGGGCCGAAGACATGGTCAACAAGTCTTCAACGGTAATTTGTTTCTTGCGCGGGTCCGGATTCTGCATCGGAAGTTGCTGTTTGAGATGGGGCAGTATTGTTGCATCCACGCCCGATAATTTGCCGTCGGCAATCGCTAAGCCAGTAAGAATTCCAGCAATGGTTTTGGTTGCTGATCGCGTGTTGCGGTGTGTTTGGGCATCACCGTTGAAATAATGCTCATACACCATTTTGCCATCGCGCGAAACGATAACGCTAGTGATTTTCTTGAATTCGCCGCTGGTAACTGCCGAAGTGATGGCCTCAGTCGAAGGCTTTTCAGCGTAAACCATATTAGATGCCATTAAGCACAAGATAAATATTGAAAGTGTTTTCATGTAACGCTCCAAAACGTATTTGATACAAAATGACTTCCGATGGAAGACTAGTTTGCATATAACGTTGGATACTAAGCGCAAGAAAAAGGTTGCAAAGCTAGGGTAAGATGGCGCCTCTGTTCCTAAGCAACGAAATCAATTGCTACAAAGAATTTGTGCATGAAATCGTAAATGCTGTTCAATAAACGTCTGAATAAACCAATAACTGTGATCATACTCGGCGTGTTGCCGCAGGTTAAGTTTATGGCCGCTGGCTTTGCAAGCCACTTCGAATAATTCCGGTTTCAATTGTTCAGCCAAAAATTTATCGGCTAAGCCTTGGTCAATCAAAATTTCGCCGGTAAAGCGCGAATCTTTGACTAATTCGCAAGCGTCGTAGTTCGCCCATTCGCTTTCATCGCGCAGGTAGTTCGAGAACGCTTTCTGGCCCCACGGCACTTGCGATGGCGCTACGATTGGTGCGAATGCCGATACCGAGCGGAACAGTTCTGGATGCTTGAGTGCCAGCGTTAATGCGCCATGGCCGCCCATCGAATGCCCACTGATGCCGATACGCGATGTGTCGGCGGGAAAATGTTCGGCCAACAATTGTGGCAATTCCTGCGTCACATAATCGGCCATATTAAACTGCGCACAATACGGTTCTGCGCTGGCATTCAGATAAAACCCAGCGCCTTCGCCAAAATCCCAATCGCTTGTTATGCCTTCAATGCCGGTGTTGCGCGGGCTGGTGTCGGGCGAAACCAACATTAAGCCCAGCTCTGCGGCAATGCGTTGCGCGCCCGCTTTGAGCATGAAGGTTTCTTCGTTGCAAGTAAGCCCAGCCAGGAAAATCAATACCGGTAAGCGGCTGTGCTTCGCCTGCGCTGGCGTGAATACCGAAAAGCGCATCAGGCCGTTATTGGCGTTGGAGTGCTGTTG
The DNA here is from genome assembly GCA_043744535.1 of Arenimonas sp. Lineage (GTDB taxonomy): Bacteria > Pseudomonadota > Gammaproteobacteria > Xanthomonadales > Xanthomonadaceae > Arenimonas. The sequence goes on along the minus strand of JAYTVJ010000118.1, from coordinate 24,501 downwards.
GTAAACGCCTTGTGTGCCTCCGAAGCAATATTGCTGCGAAATAATTTGCATGCGCTTAGTAAATCACCACGCCGCGGATTGATTCGCCGCGGTGCATTAAATCAAAGCCTTCATTAATATTTTCCAAAGGCATGCGGTGTGTAATTAAATCGTCAATGTTGATTTTTCCTTCCATGTACCAATCGACAATTTTCGGCACATCGGTGCGCCCGCGTGCGCCACCAAACGCCGAGCCACGCCAATTGCGGCCAGTGACTAATTGAAATGGGCGAGTGGCAATTTCTTGCCCAGCCGCCGCTACACCAATGATGACGCTGGTGCCCCAACCTTTGTGGCAGCATTCCAGCGCTTGGCGCATCACCGTAGTGTTGCCGATGCATTCGAATGAATAGTCGGCGCCGCCTTTGGTGAGCGATACTAAATAAGCCACTAAATCGCCTTCCACGTCTTTGGGGTTAACAAAGTCAGTCATGCCAAATTTTGTGGCAATGTCTTTGCGCGCAGGATTGAGGTCTACACCGATGATCTGCGCAGCGCCGGCCATGCGCGCGCCTTGAATCACGTTCAAACCAATACCGCCAAGGCCGAACACCACCACGCGCGAACCCGGTTCCACTTTAGCGGTGTAAATCACTGCGCCAATACCGGTGGTTACTCCGCAGCCGATGTAGCAGACTTTATCAAACGGCGCATCTTCGCGAATTTTCGCCAAAGCAATTTCCGGCACCACGGTGTATTGCGCAAAGGTGGAGGTGCCCATGTAGTGATGAATTTTTTTGCCGCCGATGGAAAAACGCGAACTGCCGTCTGGCATTAAGCCTTGGCCTTGCGTGCTGCGTATGGCTTGGCACAAATTGGTTTTCTGGCTTAAGCAATACTCGCACTGTCGGCATTCGGGCGTGTACAGCGGAATCACGTGATCGCCTTTTTTCAAGCTGGTTACACCTGGCCCAACATCAACCACAATGCCCGCGCCTTCATGGCCAAGAATGGCCGGAAAAATCCCTTCTGGGTCAGCACCGGAGAGCGTGTAGTAATCGGTGTGGCAGATGCCTGTGGCTTTGAGTTCCACCAACACTTCACCGAATTTCGGACCTTCAAGATCGACCATCTCAATGACTAAGGGTTTGCCGGCTTCATAGGCAACGGCGGCTTTGACTTTCATGCGAGGCTCCGAGTTTAATAGCCTTTAATTTACAGTAAATCCGGCAAGTTGGCTTCCTGATAATGTGAAGATTGGTGCTGTGTATCTCTGAGAGTTAGGCGGATAGCCGGTGTGCAATGTACTGATTCAAGCTTACGCCTTCGGCTTTAGCGCGGCGCACCAGCCTTGCATGTAAGCTTCGTGGCACGCGTACAACAAACTTGCCGCTATAGGATTCAATGCGCTCAATCACGGTGGGTTTTGGGATTTCACGTTTCATGGCTTTGGCCGCTTGCAACCAAGAGCGTATCGCATCTTTGGCTTCCGCCAAAGCCTCGGTTTCATTCGCGCCAAAGGCATTGCAACCCGACAGATCGGGTACTTCAGCAATGAAGCCCTTATCTTCTTCACTCCAGAAAATCTCAATGGGATAATGTGTCATTATTTTCACCGTATTTATTTATCATCAGAGCTAATTGCCGTGCTTGGTAATTTGGAATGAAGCCATTTCGATTTTGGAAATTCAGCAGCATCGGCTCATCCGCTTTAGCAAACGTACAATGCGAACCCGCGCCGCCTTTTTGCATAAAGCCTAATATTTCCGCTGCTTTGCAAGCTTCATTGAAACGCACTTGCGTGGGTTGCACCTGAATTTTGCTTAGAAGTTTACGTTTTGTGTTCATGAATGATACCGTATATAGTACTATTGTCAAGCATTAGAAATTCCAATGTGCACAGAAAGCAGCTACGTTTAGGTTGCACAAAGAAAAACGCTCTGTCTGTCAGACGCGAGCGTTTGTTGGTGTAGGAAATTTCGGAGCAGATGTTTGTGCGTTACTTTATTTGCGTTTTAGCAGCAGTCCAAGCAAGGCCAACATCGAAAAGCCCGCGCCGGCATAGAAGGTTGTCGATGAACCGGCTTGTTGCCACAGCAAGCCAGCCAAACTGCTGGCAATTAACAGCGCTACGCCACTGACTAAATTAAAAAATCCATACGCCGTGCCGCGCAAATCAGCGGGTGCGGTGTCAGCAACCATTTTAGACAGTAAGCCTTGGCTCATGCTCATATGAACGCCCCACAGCAGCACACCCGCCAATAGCCCGCTCCAGTGCATACTGCGGGCTAGTAAAATATCAGCAATAATCAACACAATAAGTGAGCCGATTAATAACTCGCGCGAATTGATGCGGTCGGATAATTTTCCGAATGGATAGGCCGCGCCAGCATAAACCAGATTCATTGCCACCATAACCAGCGGCACAAGCGCCAACGGCACGCCAACTTGCTGTGCTTTCAATATTAAAAATGCCTCGGAAAATCGCGCCAAGGTAAATACCGCACCGACACTAACAACCCACCAATAAGAGGCGTTTAAGCGCTTAAGATTTTCGCGTTGAATGGGATTTTTTCCGGCTTGCGGCAGCGTTGTGGTTGGTTCTTTTACACCGAAAACCAATAACGCTACCGCCAATACTGCCGGGATTACGGCCACCCAGAATATGGCGCGAAAATCGTTGGCCCACAGCAGCATCAAGGCCACGCCAAGCAGCGGTCCAACAAAAGCACCCACGGTATCCAGCGCTTGCCGCAGGCCAAACGCCGCACCACGCAAATGCGCGGGCGTGATGTCGGCAATCAAGGCGTCGCGTGGTGTGCCGCGAATACCTTTGCCGATACGATCGAGGAAACGTGCAGCAATTATGGCGTTCAAACCGGTAGCTAGCGCGAACAGTGGCTTGCACAGCGCACCAAGCGAATAGCCGAACACAGTTAGAAGCTTGCGCTTGCCTAGGTAATCGCTAAGCACCCCAGAAAATACTTTCACAATCAGCGCAATCGATTCGGAAATACCCTCAATCACACCAATAGCAAACACGCTAGCGCCTAATACGGTCAGCATAAATAAGGGCAGCAAACTGTGAATCATTTCCGAGGAAATATCCATTAGCATGCTCACGAAACCCAGCACCCAAATGCTAGACGGAATTTGCTTTAAGGTGCTTTTCGATGGCGGAGCAGTCATACCCTATGATACGGCTAATTTTGATTGTGGATGGAGGCTTTAATCAACACACCACTGTGCTTCACACGGTATGCCATCAGGACTGCCTTGCCCATCACCGCCATCCATTTTCACGCCTGGGCAGTGTTGCAAAAAATAAGTTGCTTCAGCACAAGATGTCATCTGCGAACAATAGGTTCTTCCATCACACGTAAAGCCAGAACTTTTAACGGGAGTGGTTGGTGAAATAAGTGTGTTTGGTTGGTAATTGCTGCCATCATTTAATGAGTTACGAATAGCTTGGCGAATTTCTGCATCAGTTTTTGGCGTTGTTTCGAACTGTGATGTTTGAGCGCTATCAACAGCATCGCTATGCGGACGTTGAAAGAATTTCCAATACACAAATACCATAAGTACCAATAGTAAAGCGGCAAGTGTATACGCTCCAAAGCTTGATTCACTCTGATGCGTTACTTTTTGTTTCCGCCTTAATTGTGTTTGCGAATGAGAAACCCGCGCGGTTTGAATATTGGTTGCTTGTGGCTTTCCATCGCGCATGGTAACTATATAAGACAGTACATCACCAATCATCGGGGTTTCAGCGTTTTTCGGAAATGCAGTTATGTGCGCAAAAATATCACTGCTGCCATCATCTGGTTTTATAAACCCGAAGCCTCGCTCATTATTCCATTTGCATAACTTTCCGTGTTGTTGCATAGAATTCCTTCACATATAAGATTTAGCGAATTTTTATATACGTTACTTGCTAGCCTTCTTCACCACTTTCTTCGCCACTTTTTTCACAGCCTTCTTCGTCGCTTTTTTCTTCGTGGTTTTTTTCGCAGCCTTTTTAGCAGGAGCCTTTTTCACCGCTACTTTCTTTGCGGCAGGTGCTTTTTTCACAGCGGCTTTCTTCACCACTTTCTTGGCGCGGCCAAATTTTCGTACCGGTTTGCCGACCGCCAACAAGGCTTCACACTCTTCTTGCGTTAACGAGGCTGGGTCGCGGTCTTTGGGGATTTTTCCGTTGAATGCGCCATCGGTGATGTACGCGCCAAAGCGGCCATTCAGCACTTGGATGTCGGTGCCCTCAAAAGTTTTGATGAAACGATTGGCCAAATATTCGCGGCGGCCAAGCACCAATTCTATAGCTTTGTCTAAACCAATTTCATACGGATCAATTTCTTTCGGAATGGACGCGAATGTATCGCCATGCTTTACATACGGGCCAAATTGGCCGATAGCTACGCTCAGTGGTTTGTCTTCTAATTCGCCAAGCACTTTCGGCAATTCGAACAGCTTCAGGGTTTCTGGCAATTGAATGGTGAAAATACTTTGTTCTGGGCGCAAGGATGCAAATTTTGGTTTGTCTTCATCGTCTTTGCTGCCAATTTGCGCGAACGAACCGTATTTACCCATGCGCACTGATACGGGTTTGCCACTCACCGGATCAATGCCCAACTCGCGCTGGCCAGTGCCTTCTGAGCGGTTTACTTCATCGGTTTTTTCATCGAGCGTGGCTTTAAATTCTTTCCAGAATTTTTCCATCAACACCGTCCACGGCTCTTCACCGCGCGAGACCGAATCGAGTTCGTCTTCAAGCTTAGCGGTGAAGTCGAAATCGACGTAGCGTTCGAAATGGGTGGTCAGGAATTTATTGATCAAACGCCCCACATCGGTTGGCCGGAAGGCGCGGCTTTCAAGCAAGGCATAGGCTTTGTAAATCAAGGTTTGGATAATGCTGGAGTAGGTGGACGGCCGACCGATGCCATATTCTTCCAAGGTTTTCACCAAGCTCGCCTCGGTGTAACGCGGCGGTGGTTTGGTGAAGTGTTGTTCGCTTAGAATGTCATCCAAGGCCACGGCTTGGCCTTCTTGCAAGGCCGGCAGTTTGGTATTGGCTTCATCGTCGTCGTTGTCTTTTTGGTCTTTGCTTTCTTCATACACCAGCAAAAAGCCCGGATCAACCACGGTGGTGCCAGTGGCGCGGAAACCGTGCTGGCTGCCCGCAGCTAATTCAACACTGACGGTATTGAGCGTGGCCGGAATCATCTGGCAGGCCACCGCGCGCTTCCAGATTAATTCATACAGTTTGCGTTCGTCATCGCTTAAAAATTTGCCAATCTCAGCCGGTGTTCGCAGGGCATACGTTGGCCGAATCGCTTCATGCGCTTCTTGGGCATTTTTCGATTTCGATTTATACACATTCGGTTCTTTCGGCAGATTGTGCGCGCCAAATCCTTTGCTAATGGCATCGCGTAGTTGCTCAATCGCTTCGCCGGATAAATGCGTGGAGTCGGTACGCATATAGCTAATTAAGCCGACCGTGCCTTCACTGCCAATGGCAATGCCTTCATACAGCTTTTGCGCCACTTGCATGGTTTTTTTGGTGGTGAAACCCAGCTTGCGCGCCGCTTCTTGTTGCAAGGTTGAGGTGATGAACGGCGGCGAAGGGCGACGCTTGCGTTCCTTACGATTCACCTCGGTGACTTTTAAGGCAGCACCTGCAGCTTCTTTCAAGCGCGCATGCGCGGCTTTGGCGTCGGTTTCATTGCCAATGCTGAATTGTTCGAATTTTTCGCCGTCCAAACGTACGCAGCGGGCACTGAATGCTTGGCCTTTTTCTTGCAATTGCGCAGTAAAAGACCAATGTTCGCGGGTAATGAATGCTTCAATTTCGTCTTCGCGCTCGCAAATTAAGCGCAGTGCCGGCGATTGTACGCGGCCAGCAGACAGGCCATTTTTGATTTTGCGCCACAACACCGGCGACAAATTAAAACCCACCAAGTGGTCGAGTGCCCGGCGCGCCTGATACGCATCCACGAGGTTGCCGGCAATTTCACGCGGGTGTTCAACGGCGTAGGTAATCGCTTTTGGGGTGATCTCGGTGAACACCACACGATGCAGTGCTTTACCTTTCAGTAATTCTTGTTCACGCAGAATTTCGCCAATATGCCAAGCAATCGCCTCACCTTCACGATCCGGATCGGAAGCGAGATAGATGGCGTCGGCGCTCTTGGCGGCCTTGGTGATGGCATCTACATACTTCTGATTTTTTTCGGAAATCTCATAGCGCATAGCGAAACCATTATCGACATTGACGGCACCGTCTTTGCCGGGCAAATCGCGAACATGGCCATAGGAAGCTAAGACTAAGAAGTCTTTACCTAAGTATTTATTGATCGTTTTAGCTTTCGCCGGCGATTCAACAATCAGTAAATTTTTTGCCATTTACCACTCCATCAAACGTTAAATACAAAGTCGAAGCCCGCGCAGGGCGGGCTAGTTCTTTTTTTATTAAGGCACTAAGTCAGGGGGTGCTGTCAAGTGCTGGGCTGAAATTGCTTAATGCACCAACTCGGGTTCATCCATAAAAATCTGACATTCCATCCAAGCAAAAGCCGCTTCAGAGCCGGGTTGGTTGAATAAAACCATCAACACCACCCATTTCAAATCATCCAGCTCAATGTCTTCTTGATCCAAGGCCATGGCGCGGTCTATCACTAATTCACGTTGCTCGGCGGAAACAACACCTTGCTGTTCTAGAAACATCAAAAAGCCACGGGCCTCAACATCAAAGCGTTCTAGCTCGGTAGCTGAGAAAAAACGCATGGGGCCTTTACTGCCCGATGTCTGCGTGTTTGGCCGTTCTTGCGCTAATGTTTCCAGCCAATCAAAGGCTTTGCTCACTTCAGAGGCTGAGAATCCGGCTTGAATCAGGTTGTTTTGCAGGGTATCGGGATCTTGGACCAGATCAGGCTGATCATATATGTAGTGTTCAAAAAGGTAGAGTAAAACATTTAGTATCGATTCTTTCATTACCCTCTCGCTAACGGCGCTTGCTATACATATCGATGGTAGCGACCGAATTGATTTTCAACCCAACCGGACAACTCCATGCCTACCAAAATGGACGAGATATCGGCGGCTGTCAATCCTGTTCGCACACAAAGCGTGTCAATTGCTACGGTGTCGTGTCCAAGTGCTTGCCAAACCTGTTGTTGTTGTGCGTTCAGCTGCTCCTTGGTGGGCGAAGAATGTTCGCGGGTTTGGGTTCTTTGCGCAAGATTGGGGTCTAATTTTTGCGGGCTAAACGTACTGCACGCCAAGATGTGCGCCACTTCTTCGGGTTGTTCAACAAGGTGTGCGCCTTCGCGAATCAGCTGATGGCAGCCGAACGCCATGGGATTATGAATCGAGCCTGGCACCGCCATCACTTCCTTACCAAGCTCTGCAGCCAGACGCGCGGTAATCAGCGCACCAGAGCGAATGGCAGCTTCAATCACCAGAGTGCCTTGGCTTAATCCGGCAATCAGCCGATTACGCGCAGGGAAATGGCTACGAAGTGCAGGTACGCCAGGGGGATGTTCGGTAATCACTGCGCCATTTTCAACAATGCGTTCGTACAGAGCCTGATTGCTGCTGGGAAATGCCAAATCAGGCCCGGTGGCTAATGCGGCAATGGTTTGGCCCGTGCCTAATGCGCCATCGTGTGCAGACGCATCAATGCCGCGCGCTAGGCCACTGGTGACGGTAAAGCCACTTGCCGCCAAATGCTGTGCAAAATAATGCGCACATGCCAAACCACTGGCGCTAGGTTGCCTTGAGCCCACAATGCCCACTTGCGGATGCCAAAGTAATTCTTTGCACCCGCGTACAAATAAAAAGGCTGGTGGCGAAGCAACCTGCCGAAGCGCAGCGGGGTAATCTTCGTGGTGCCAGGCAATCAGGTGGCAATTGGGCTGTTGCAGCCAATGTAGACCGCGGTCAATCAGCTTGCTTTGTGCCTTCAGGCCAAGGCTTAGTGCGCGGTTGTTCTGGCTTAATGCGCGCCATGCTTCTGTTGGGCACAGGTAATGGCTTAGTGCCTCGCGGATTTGGCTAGATTTAGCCGGCGAGAGGAGTAGGTTGAAGCAGGCGTGTGCATCGTTTGTCATGCCCTAAAGTTTATCGGCTCCCGAAGGAGCCGATTGTCAGAAAAGCTTTATTTTGCGTTAGGATCTTTCAGAATATCGCCGGCATGAATTGGCCGTGCGTTTAGCATCACAATGGCGTAGCTAACATTCTCAAATGTGCGGAACACCATAATTTGGCCCACAAATTCGGAAGGCATTTTAACGGTGTGCATTTGTGCGGACATTTCGTTGTAATTAGCAATACGATCCGGCACTAATTCGCCTGGCGACCATACCGAGTAGGTGCTGCCGTTGACGACACCTTGCTTGCTGCCAATGGGCAATGCAACAATGCTGCGTCCACCAGCCACCATGCCTTCACGAACGGCCATAACGTGATAGTCGTTATTGCCGACATTCGGGCCCGCTGACGGGAAGTAGTATGGATCGTAGCCACTGTTTGCAGCCGGAGCCACGCGATCGCCTTGTATAATTTCACGATTCGCATCATCTACGTTAACTACCGCAATGCCACCTTTAATAGCAGTGACATGGCCACTGGCAACGCGCAACATCTCGGTGCCAATATAATCTTTAGACGAAGGTGATGTGAGAGTGCCTTCCCAGAAAGATTCGCCATCCACGGTGATGCGGTCGCCGCGATGGTTTAAATCAGAGGTAGCGGTGCGTTGATAGCTACCTTTATAGCTGCGCGCGAAATGCGTGGTGGTGCGAAAGATTTCAACTTGCTCACCAATAGCAACGCCCTGCAATCCGTTGACATACACCGTATGTTCTTCGCTGCCGAGCAAGTGACCTTCTTGATTGCTGATCACGTAAGGCAGGTTCTTGAAGGAAGTTACAACGCGCAAGTCTTTCAAATACGGACGGCTGTAGGCATCCACATCAATTGCGCCAACAGGTGCTTGATTGATATTAGGCGCTTGGTTGATGGTAAGTACGGGCTTGCCGTTAACGTAGGTTAGACGAATGACATCGCCCGGATAAATCCAATGCGGATTTTTTACTTGCGGATTCTTTTGCCAGATTTCTGGCCACAGCCATGGCTTTTCAAGAAAGCGTGCGGAGATATCCCACAGCGTATCGCCTTTCACCACCACGTATTCGGTTGGGTGATCGGTGCGTAAAATATCGGATACAGCGGGTTGAGCCAAAAACAAACTGGCACCAACGGTTAAGGCTACTAATAATTTTCTCATGTTCAATCCCCTAACACCTTAATTATTAGTAACAATATAGCCGAAAAAACACTAAATTTTGCAACACAGCGTAAAATACTCCAAGTACGTCACAAATTTACAGGCAATTGATCATGCAAATTCTACCCATCCTCGAGTATCCCGATAAGCGTTTGCGTACCTTAGCAAGCCCTGTTGAGGTTGTTGATTCCGACATGAGAAGCTTGATTGAAGCGATGTTTCTAACCATGTATGACGCGCCGGGCATTGGCTTGGCGGCAACCCAAGTAAATGTTCATAAACAACTGATAATACTCGATATATCTGAAGATAAAAGCCAACCAATGGTGTTTATTAACCCGCAGATTATCGCTAAAGAGGGTAGTCAGGTGTATCAAGAAGGCTGCTTGTCGTTGCCCGGTATTTATGCCGATGTGAAGCGCTTCAACCAAATTACCGTGCAAGCGTTGGATAAAAATGGCAACCAATTCGTGCTTGAGGCCAATGGCTTGCTCGCGGTGTGTATTCAGCACGAAATGGACCATTTAGCGGGAAAAGTGTTTGTTGACCACCTGTCACCGTTAAAACGCGCTTTAGCTGAAAAGAAGCTCGCGAAGTTGCGCAAACTCAACACTGAAGACGCGTAATGGCTTTACGGATTATTTTCGCCGGTACGCCGGAATTTGCGGTGCCCAGTTTGCGCGCGGCAGCCGAACGCGGAGAGGTAGTGGCTGTGTACACCCAGCCTGATCGCCCGGCAGGCCGAGGCCGGATTGCACACGCTTCTGCCGTGAAGTTGGCTGCGCTTGAGTTAGGCGTGCCCGTATTTCAGCCTGAAAATTTTAAAAGTCCGGAAGCTGTGCACGTATTGCAAAGTCATCAGGCCGATTTGATGGTGGTGGTGGCCTATGGATTAATTTTGCCAACGGCGGTTTTACAAACACCGCGTTTGGGTTGCTGGAATGTGCACGCGTCTTTATTGCCGCGTTGGCGCGGTGCGGCACCCATTCAGCGCGCCATTGAAGCCGGCGATGAAAAAACCGGTGTGTGTTTAATGCAAATGGAAAAGGGCTTAGACACAGGCCCAGTATTGCTGCAAATGCATATGCCGATTGCCGCCAACGAAACCGGCGGTTCCTTACACGACAAACTTTCGCATTTAGGTGCTGAAGTGTTGGCCGATGGCTTGAAGTTAGCGCGCGTGGGTGTGCACTTTCAAGCGGTGCCGCAAGCAGCAGACGGCATGACTTACGCAAAGAAAATTGAAAAAAATGAAGCACACATTGATTGGCAGCAAAGTGCAAAGCAGATTGCCGATAAAATTCGCGCCTTTAATCCTTGGCCAATTGCAGAAACCGTGTTGCACGGCGAACGTCTCAGGATTTATCAAGCACGCGAACACGCCACCGATCAACTCACGTTCGCCCCGGGAACAGTTATTTCCGCTAATAAAGATGGCATTGATATCGCCTGCGGGCAGGGCGTGTTGCGCTTGCTCAGCGTGCAACGCGATGGTGGCCGCGTGCTATCAGCAGCCGAATACCTTAACGCTCGGCCATTGTTGTCTTGAGTCATCCTGGTGCGCATGTTAGAGCCAGTGCCGCGCGGGTTATCACGCAGGTATTGGCGCAAGGACGCTCGTTGAAAGCCGAGCTGGGCTTGGCGCGCAATGATTTCGACGACACCCGTGACAAAGCCTTGTTGGAAGCCATTTGTTTATCGGTTATCCGGCACAGGCGCAGCTTGGAATTTGCGCTCAACACCTTTCTGCAGAAAAGTCTGCAACGCCAGGATCCGCTATGCCATAGCGTGGTGTTGGTGGGTTTGGCGCAGCTGCATATTTTGAAACTGTCGGAGCACGCGGCAGTGTCTGCCACGGTTGATGCAGCGCGTTTGTTAGGCAAAGAATCTCGCGCAGCTTTGGTGAATGCCATCTTGCGTCGCAGCTTGCGTGAAGGCATGGCTGTAAGTTCGAATGTCGGCATCGCCAGTAACCATCCCGACTGGCTACTTTCGCAACTGCAAAACGACTGGCCGACGCATTGGCAAGCGATTGTTGAGGCCAATAATCGTCAAGCGCCACTTTGGCTACGGGTCAATGGTAAAAAAATTACGCGCGCAAAATATGGCGAGTTGCTGATTGAAAACGGCGTGCAGTTTACTATTTCTGAATTGTTTGAACAGGCGCTAAGTATTGATCAACCCATCTCGCCCACGCGTTTGCCTGGCTGGCAAGAAGGTCTAATTGCTGTGCAAGATGTTTCCGCGCAATTAACCGCATTAGCACTCAATATTAAGCCTGGCATGGATGTGCTCGATATGTGTGCCGCGCCGGGCGGTAAGTCGGCGCAGATGGCCGAAGTGCAAGGTGTGCGCTTGGTGTTGTTGGATAAAGAAGCGGTGCGTTTAAAGAAAGTACAGGACTTATTTGAGCGGCTGCAGTTAGACACAAGCAATGTGCAAATGCTAACTGCGGATGCAAGCCTTGCATTGCCTGAGCAATTGCCGCCGCAATTTGATGCCATTTTGTTAGATGCGCCATGTTCGGCCACCGGCATTATTCGCCGTCAGCCCGATGTCAAATGGCATCGGCAAGCCAAGGATATTGATCAGTTAAATACCTTGCAATGGCGTTTATTGAAAAACGCTTGGCGTTATCTCAAACCCGGCGGCCGGCTTTTGTACAGTACCTGTTCGGTGCTTAAAGCGGAAAATGAATTGCTGATTGAGGCCTTTCTAAAGCAACACAGCGACGCACATGCCATCGCATTAGATGCACGTTTTGGCATAGCCAGTGGTGTTGGCTGGCAACGCTTTCCCGGTGAAAATGGCAGCGATGGATTTTTTTACGCATTGCTCGAAAAATCAGCAACCTAAGACAAAGCTAATCGGCAGTGGCTTATTCAGCGATGGCCTGAAAAGGAATATTGGCGTGCGCCGCATGGCCCTTGCCGTCGAACGCGTAAACGAATAGCCGGTAGTTGCCGGGTTTGGCCGGCGCCTTAAAAACAAGGTGGCCGTTATGCTGCGTTTTAACCCGCATCGCAATGTTAGCAGGCACGTATTCTTGATCTCCGCCGATACTTTGCGCGAGGCTTTCTTGTAAAATTTGCCATCTATAATTCAAACGATCACCGTCTGGGTCGGTTACTAAGAGCGTGGCAGCATAGTCTTGGTTTGCGGCAAGCCGAATATTTTGCTGAGCACGCCGATTATCCAGCAGCAACGCATGGATTTGTGGGCTACGATTTTTTGGCCATGTGCCATTCCAAAGAAAATGCAAGCTGTCAATGGCGGCAGTTTCTTCGCCGCTGTCTAGGAATAAGCCATACCAGGTTGGGGTTCGTTCTTGTTTTTGTCCCCATAAAAACACATACGAACCAAGGCACTGTTTACTACTGTCGGTAATATTTTGCAGGTAGCGCAAGCGAATCCCTTCAGCTTTCTCGGTGCTGTTGTTTTCAATGGGCGCGCCCCAGGCCGTTTGCGCCACTTCCCAGTGCCCGGTTGGCCCCCACTCAGAAACGATATAAGGCCCTTTCCATGCGCTTTGTTGGAGGATTGATGAAAGATGAATGATATCGCCATACAACTGTATGCCAATCAGATCAAGCGAGCCAGCGCGCAATTGCACCTGTTTACTGAGTTCGGCATTAAACCCGGCTAAAGGCGTCATGGTCGGATGGTTCGGATCTAGCTGATGAATCATGTCGGAAATCTGATTAACGGCGTCCCATACCTTTGGATTGCGCGAGCCTAAATTCAATTCGTTACCAATAGACCACATGAGTAAGGCGGGGTGGTCTTTGTAAAGCAGCACTTCGTGTTTAATGCGCTCGCGCTGTTGCGCCACGGCTGTTGAATCGTTGTAGTCGAATCCGCCACGCTCAGCGGCAACCTGCAGCCCCATGGTAACCATCAAGCCATTTGCATAGGCACGGTCAAGCACGGCTTGACCCGACTCTCGACCGTTATCGGTTTGCCAGGTACGAAATGAATTGCCACCATGCCGAGCAAGTGCTTCCTGGCTGCCGTATTCAAGACCCGCACCTTTAACATAAAACGGGCGACCGTTAACCAACAATTGAAACCCTGCATCCTTGCGGACTATCCGAACAGTGGCTGGCCCCTGCAGCGGGCTATCTGGTTTGGCATTCGCATACCCCACACTTAGGCAGGCAAGCAGGGTCGTTAAGCAATAAGCCTGCACACCGGTGTCCTAAATCCGTTGTTCCGATTCAATGTGCGCTGCGAGCAGCGCTTGCCGTATCCGAGGCTTGATATAAGCCTGCGTATTTCAAGCCGAAAAAAAGAATAAAGCCATAACAAAGCATTGGCACATAGAACGACAATTGAATGCCCATAAGATCGGCCACAAAGCCTTGAATGAAAGGGATGATGGCGCCGCCCACAATGGCCATACATAAAATGCCAGAGCCTTGCCCCGTGAATTTTCCGAGTTTGTGCAAGGCCATACTAAATATGGTGGGGAACATGATTGAATTGAATAAACCAACGAACAGTAGCGCCCACATAGCTAACTGGCCTTGGCCTAGGATGGCCGTCAATACGAGCGACATTGAACATCCGGCATTAAACGCCAGTGTTTTACCCGGGCTAACATAGCGCATAATGGCGAAGCCAATGAAACGGCCAAGCATGGCAAACCCCCAGTAATAGCTAACAAACTTGGCGGCGCTTGAAGGCGCTAAGCCGGCAATATTACTTTCACCAAAGAAATTGATCAGAAAGCTGCCAATACTGACTTCCGCGCCAACATATAGGAAGATTGCAATCGCTCCGAACAGCAAGTTACGGTGTTTGAAAATTGAGTGCTGTTGATTATTATCTAACGTTACATTAGCCTCTTCGGTATGACTTACTTTTGGCAAACGGGCAAGCGCAAATACGATGGCAAGCAACAGCAAGGCGCCAGCCAATACTAAATACGGCCCCTGAACACTGGCCGCCTGCGCCGCCTTATAGGCAATTTGTTCTGCGCTAGGCATAGCATTAAAATCGCTCGTGCTAAGCAATACCCCACCAGAAAGTATCAGCACACTGCCAAAATAGGGCCCAATGGTTGTGCCTAAGGAGTTGAATGCCTGCGTTAGCGTAAGCCGGCTTGACGCAGTTTTAGGGTCGCCAAGCACGGTGACATACGGATTGGCGGCGACTTGCAAAATGGTAATGCCAGAGGCCAATACAAAAAAAGCGAAAAGAAATACGCTGTAGCCACTTTGAGCGGCTGGATAAAATAATGCGCAACCTGCCGCCGCAATGATTAAGCCAGTTACTGCGCCCTTTTGATAGCCAATGCGTTTAATTAAAGCGCCCGCGGGAATAGAGACGATAAAGTAAGCGCCAAAAAAGCAAAACTGCACGAGCATCGCTTGCACATAGCTAAGTGTATAAATCGATTTAAGGTGAGGAATCAACACATCATTTAGCGAGGTTAGCAGGCCCCACATAAAAAACAGCAGCGTGATAATGACAAGCGACCTAAGATGGCTGCCTTCACTCGGTGTAGCGTTTATGTTGCTTGTATTTACTGGACTATTTGCCATTTGATGTGCTCCCCTGCCTTACGTAGATTGAATGGTTTCTGCAATCAAAGCGAATGCAACACGATACAGACTGGATTGCGGATCTGTACAACCAAGACATTTTCGGACAAAAAACAATGAATTGATAGCGTTGTCATTATTAAATTGATTGGCCCAATAAAGCAATAGGCGGCTGAATATATTTTTAACTATTTGTAATATATAGTTTAAAAATTAATAACGCATAGACCGTGATTGGCTGCTTCAACTAAAAAAACAAAATATTAGCAACTTACTTGACAACGTTATCATAACTGGGTAAATTTTCTCTGCTGGCACAAACACGATCAGACCAGCGCAAATCTACTGTGAGGGGTTGGTTGAAATGAAAAAAAATTACACAAACCAGTTAAGTGCCGCAATCGTGCTTGCTATCAGCTTAGCATCTATACAACAGGCGTCTGCGCAGTTACAAACTGCCCCAAATGATGCTGATGCCACTGCCGATAAAGCGCAAGTCAACAAAACGGAAAAAAATAAAAGCGACGCGCCAGAAGTGCTCGATACGGTCGTGGTTACGGCCACTAAATTTGAAACGACCTTGATGAAAGCGCCGCTTGCTGTTTCAGCCTTTACGCAAGATAATCTCGATCGTCAAGGTGTTCAAGACGTTCGAGATCTAGGCAATTTAGTACCAAATATGCAGGTTGGTTTTTCACCATCCGATTCTGGCGTACAGGTAGTAATACGAGGAATTACCTCGAATAACTTTACCGAGCTCGGCGATCCGACCGTGGGTATTCATGTGGATGGCAGTTATACGCCGCGTCCGCAAACAGGCTTGGCCTTGATGCATGATGTGGAGCGCGTTGAAGTGTTGCGCGGCCCACAAGGTACCTTATTTGGACGTAACTCAACAGCGGGTGCAATCAATATTATTTCTGCCCGGCCAGATTTTAGTGGCGCGTATGGCAATGCCGAAATTGAATATGGTAATTATAATCACAAGCTTTTGCGTGGCGTATTCAATGTGCCAGTCAATGATTGGATAGCATTTCGTGGCTCGGTTATGCTGGATAAAACCGATAGCTATATCGATCAACGCATGGACACTTATGACCTGAATTGGGATACCAATGGCGATGGCGTGTTCAATGGCCCGAATGATGTACCGGCCGATGGCATAGTAAATACCGATCAGCGGCGTAATCACCCCGTTGAAGATTCTGATGCCTATGGAAATTCTAATCGTTGGGCCGGACGCTTAAGCTTGCTGCTTAAACCCAGTGAAAATACCGATTGGCTATTAAGTTTTGATCGCTACCGTGATCAGGGCGCAGGCACAATCAATTTAAAAGATTGCGAAAAAGCTAAGGGTACATTCTTTGCGTGCGATCAACCGCAATTTTCTGCCAGCATCAATGTGCCCGGCGTGTTGAATATGACCGTTGATACCTGGCGTTCGCAGTTTAAATGGGATGTGTCGGATAAGGTGACAGTTGAGCATCGTATTGCGTATTCCGCAGAAACACGTCACCAAGAATACGATGGCGACGGCGGTTTTTTTGCTGATCCAGACCATCCCGCCTATGGTATTAACCGCGTTTGTTGCGGAGGCCTTGGTTTCTTAATCAGAGATAAGGCAGCGATTGAAAATGCCGGTTTTGCACCCTATGCATTATTTCCGTTTGAAGACTTGCAGCTAACAACGCGTTATTCAAACTACAACTCATTGACCAGTGAACTGCAAGTTAAATCGAAAGGTGATGGTCCATTACGCTGGGTTGTGGGTGGTTTTTATCTGAAAGAAAAAAATAACGTCCAATTCGACGTAGAAATACCGTTCTGCTGTTCAGCAGGCATTCCCTTGGCGCAATCGTTCTTGCAGCCAGATCGTCAAGTGGAATCGGAGGCTATTTTCGGCCAGCTTGATTATAAAATCACCGATAAATTAAACATAACTGCGGGCTATCGTTATAGTTGGGATGAGAAAAGCGATAAAGGCGGCTCTAACCATGAAACGATTGGCTATTGGGTGAACCCAGGCGCATTTGATCCATCCGGTGCATTCTGGATGGAAAGCTGGGGCTTGATTGGTATTGTGCCTAATTGGTCCACATCTGGTGGCTTATACCAAGCCAATGCTTTAACCAATGCCATGGGCTCGTTGTCTAAAGATTTTGTTACACGCGTGCCCGGCACCGACAACACATTTTCGGCCAATTGGAGTAAAGGCACGTGGCGCTTAGGCGCAGACTATGAGTTGAATGATAACTGGTTCTTGTATGGCTATGCCGCTACAGGCTATAAAGCCGGCGGCTTTGGCGATAAGGTGGATATCTGTGATTGCGGTATTCTAACGGCATTCGCTTATGAACCAGAAGAAACAACCACATTTGAATTAGGCTTTAAGGCGCGTTTGGCAGAGGGCAAGCTAAATTTAATTGGCACATTCTTCACCACAAAATATGACAATATGCAGCGCACCACGTGGGCAGTGGTTGGCAAATCGCAAACCAGTAATCGCGATATTGGCACCTTATTAACCACCAATATTGCAGAAGCAGAAATTAATGGCGTTGAATTAGAGTTTGATTGGTTGCCGTGGAAAGGCGGTCGCTTGTTGGGTTGGGTAACTTACTTAGATGCCACCATCACCAAGTTCCCTGGTGCAGAAGATGGCTGGTTTTGTTTCGAACGCGCTTTGCTAGGTTTGTCGGAATGCGCGCCTGAAGATCCATCACAGGTTCGCCCAGATAATTCATTGCGCCGTCCAACCGATTTTAGCGGCAACAAACTGCCATGGTCGCCTGATTTTTCGACAAACGTAACTTACGAGCATACCTTTAAATACGGTAACGACTATGTCTTGGTGCCTAGCGTGTCGGCACATTGGCAAAGTGAAATGTTTTTTGCCGATAATAACTTTGATGAAGGTCCCTTCCACAGTGGTCAAAAAGCCTTTGCAACCTTCAATGCATCGGTACGCTTAAGCAATACCATGCAAGGCTGGAGTTCAGAACTGTATGTGTATAATTTGACCAATGAGTTGGTGCGTAGCTGGTCTGATCCAGGCCCTGGCTACATGAAAGCAAGCTTTTTTGCACCAAGAACATACGGCATTAAATTCCACAAAGATTTCTAAGGTCTTTTGAAAAAATCGGTTGCATGTGCAGCCGATTTTTACTTGACAGGAGTAGCAGATGGTTCCGCAAGCGTTTCTATTACTGGCACTAAGTGTTGTTGCTAGCGGGCATGCTGCCGAGCCGATGCAAGCCGCGGTGCCAGCCGATTGGCAAGCTATTGCAAATCCTGTGCCGGCTAATCCGCAAATCGAGCAACGCGTTGAGCAAATCCTGTCCGAGATGAGTCTTGAACAGAAAATTGGGCAGATGATTCAGCCCGAAATACGTTCGGTAACCCCGGCCGAGGTGCGCAAATATGCACTTGGCTCGGTGCTAAACGGCGGCGGTTCATTTCCACAGGGCAACAAACACGCAGCCGTTGGTGATTGGACGTCGCTAGCGAAAGCCTATTTTGAGGCATCGAGCCCAGCGGGCACGAGCAAAACGGTTATTCCTGTTTTATGGGGCACCGATGCTGTACACGGCCATAGCAATGTGTATGGCGCAACCTTGTTTCCACACAACATTGCGCTTGGTGCAAGCCATAATGCAGAATTGGTTGAAGCAATTGGTAGCGCTACAGCGCAAGAAGTGGCTGCAACCGGTATTGATTGGGTATTTGCCCCAACCGTTGCGGTAGCCAGCGATTTTCGTTGGGGCACCTATGAAAGTTTTTCTGAAGACCCCGCGCTCGTTCAAAAATTAGGCGCCAGCCTTGTTCGTGGGTTACAAGGGCAGGCCGCGCGCGCCGAGTTTTTAGGCCCTGGCCATGTGTTATCAACGGCAAAACATTTTATTGGAGATGGCGGTACAAGCAATGGAATGGATCAAGGCGACACCCGTATTTCTGAGCAGGAACTCGCTGCTGTGCACGGTGCCGGTTACCGCGGCGCACTCGGCGCTGGCGCGCAAACTGTCATGGTGTCATTTAGTAGTTGGCAAGGGCTTAAGCTGCACGGACATCGCTACTTACTGACTGACGTACTAAAAGGTAAGCTTGGATTTGATGGCTTTGTGGTGAGTGATTGGAATGGAATCGGGCAAGTTTCTGGTTGCTCAAATGCCTCATGTGTACCGGCAGTTTTGGCCGGTATTGATATGTTTATGGTGCCTGAAGAATGGAAAGCGTTTTATACCAACCTACTGGCCTCGGTAACACGCGGCGACGTGCCTATCGACAGAATAAATGACGCCGTTCGGCGCATTTTGCGCGTAAAAGCCCGCATGGGGCTTTTAGATCAAGCGGTGGCAATGCAACGGCATAGCAATACAGTGGCGAGCACCGTTGTTGGTCAGTCATCGCATCGCGAATTGGCGCGACGCGCGGTGCGTGAGTCTTTGGTGCTGCTGAAAAATAAAGGCGGACTTTTGCCACTGAAGCGCACCATGCATGTATTGGTTGCAGGCTCTGCCGCCGATGATATTGGCCGTCAATCGGGCGGTTGGACATTAACGTGGCAAGGCACGGGCAATAGCAATGCCGATTTTCCAGGCGCTACGTCAATCTATGCGGGCATTGTGGAAAGTGTGAAAGGCTATGGCTCGGTGGAATTAAGCCCAACCGGTGAACACAGCAAACGTCCAGATGTAGCGATTGTTGTGATTGGTGAAGAGCCTTATGCCGAAGGCCAAGGCGATAGAAGCGACCTCAATCTTTCATCGGCGCGGCCAGCCGAGTTAGCGCTATTGAAACGCTTGAAAGCCGAAGGAATTCCTGTAGTGACGGTGTTGTTGACGGGCCGGCCATTATGGACAAATCCAGAGCTCAACAGCTCGGATGCCTTTATGGTGGCGTGGTTGCCAGGCTCTGAAGGTGCCGGCATTGCCGATGTGTTATTCCGCGCACCAGACGGTTCAATCAGTCATGACGTGTTGGGTCGATTGCCGTTTCGTTGGCCCGCCGAAGCAAACCAAACACGCGTTATTCGAAATGCCGACGCGCCAACACCACTGTTCAATTTAGGCTATGGCTTGTCGTACAAATCCAACGATACGTTGAGCGACACTTTACCGGTGCCGCTTGCAAGCGCATCGAATTCGCTGGTTGATATGAAACTATTTGAACGCGGACCAGTATCGCCTTGGCGATTATCCGTTGGTGACAAAGCGGGTTGGGTATTGCCAGTTACCGGCAGCAAAACACGCTCCGCAAACGGGGTAATCACACTCACGTCGTTTGATCGCGCTATTCAAGAAGATTCACGCCGTGCCGAATGGAATGGCACGGGCATAGGTCAGGTGTTTTTACATACCACACCCGCCATTGACCTTAGCAAGATGCGCGCTGCAGGCAGTGCCTTGGTGGTTGATATGCTTGTAGAGGCAAGGCCAACAAATCCCGTAGAATTACGCATGGATTGTGGCTATCCGTGTGGAGCGAAAGGCGATATTAGCGCCATACTAAAACAAGTTCCACTCAATACCTGGTTTTCATTAAGTATGGACTTAGCCTGCTTTGAAAACGCCGGCGCTGATCTAAAACGGATTGATACCGGTATGTTGATAGCCACAGGTGGTAAGCTTTCACTCAGTTTCACGGGTGTTCGTATCGTGCCAGGTGCTGCAGCAAAATCCGTTATTCGCTGTGCAAAATAGGATGAAAAACCCTCTCATGGAAGATCGCGCAACAGTGAAAAAAAAACAATCGAGTCAACTAATTGATGTTGTGATAAAAGCGCCTGCAAAAAAGCAGGGCCGCGCGAATATTGAGCATGTGGCGGCATTGGCGGGCGTGTCGATAAAAACGGTTTCAAGAGTTTTTAACAACGAACCGAACGTGGCCGTGGCAACACGCGAACGGGTGCAGACAGCGATTAATACACTTGGCTATATACCAAATCATTCTGCACGTAGCTTGGCTGCCCGCCAGTCACTGACCTTAGGTTTGTTGTATGACAACCCAAGCCCGAACTATATTCATCAAGTGCAACGCGGGGCACTGCAGTCGTGCCGGGAAGCAGGCTACGATTTACTCTTGCACCCATGTCAATTTGAAGACAAATCAATCAGTGAAGAAATCATTAACTTGCATCGTCAAGGCCGATTTGATGGCGTTATTCTGACACCACCAATTTCCGATAGGACCGATGTTGTTGATGCTTTGGTGTTGGCAGGCGTGCCTACAGTAGCCATCGCGCCTGCTGATTTACGCACCGACATTCTGCAAGTAATCACAGACGATTTCACTACGTGTGTGGCCATGACCCGTGCACTGTGTTCTTTGGGCCACCGTAAGATTGCATTTATTGCCGGGCACCCTAATCACCGAGCAGTTGGGTTAAGGCTTGAAGGCTATCGTGCGGCGATCAGTGGCGTGGGTTTGGCTATTCATGAAGAGTATATAGTGCAGGGCTTTAATACCTTTGAGTCGGGTGAAGCAGCAGGCGCGGCATTGCTGGCGTTGCCTGAGCCGCCAACAGCAATTTTTGCCGCCAATGATGACATGGCAGCTGGGGTAATGCGCGCCGCACTTAAATTTGGCGTTTCCATTCCCGGCAGTTTATCTGTGGTTGGTTTTGATGATATTCCACTCGCAACCCAGGTTTGGCCGGCGCTAAGTACCGTCAAACAGCCTATCGAAGCGATGTCAGCGAAAGCGGTAAATTTACTGATTGCGCGATTAAAAGGCGAGCTCGATATTCCAGTGGAAGTATTAATTAAGTCGGAATTGATGTTACGCGAGTCGACCGGCAGTGCATAAAAGCACTTTCAATCGCCATTGAATAAAAACAGGTACCGCTAAAATTTGATAAAGTAACTGGCGTTAGCCTTTGCCTTAATTAAGCAAAAAAAGCACACACCCTTTCAGTGGATTAAACACGTATGTCGAGTACGAATCAAGGCACACTCAAGCCTTCAACACTTATGTGGTTTTTTGCGCTGGCATTTATTGTGTTGTTCGCAGGCTATGGTTTGCGCGATCCTTGGCCAGCCGATGAGCCACGGTTTGTGTTGGTGGCCAAGCAAATGGTGGAAAGCGGTAACTGGCTATTCCCACACCGTGGCATCGAGCTTTATCCTGACAAACCGCCGGTGTATTTCTGGCTGTTGTCGCTCAGCTATGCATTAATTGGCAGTTGGCGCTGGAGCTTTTTGCTGCCCTCTCTGCTTGCCGGCATGCTGACCTTATGGCTGACCTTTGATTTAGGCAAGCGTCTTTGGACACCGCGAACCGGCTTGTGGGCCGCTGTGGCGGTGCTCATTTCGGTGCAGTTTGTGTATCAATTCAAACGCGCACAAATTGATCCGGTACTGGTTGCAATGACCACAGCCGCATTTTACTGCATAGTTCGGCATGTAGTGCTTGGCCCGAATTGGAAGCTTTTATACACCGGATTTTTTCTTGCGGGGCTTGGCGTAATCACCAAAGGCGTTGGCTTTTTACCGCTGTTCTCGGTGTTGCCGCTGCTGCTGTATCGCCGTGCAGGGTTTCAGCCACTCAGCGCAAAACAGGCTGGCGATGCAAGGCGTTGGCTGTTCGCCATGCTGGCATTTTTTGCCGCAATCGCACTGTGGTTGGCACCCGTGGTTTACATCGGCCTAAGCTCCGACAATCCCGAGCATCGGCAATACCTCGCCAATATTTTATTCAAACAAACTGCCGAACGCTACGCCAATCCGTGGCATCACTACGAGCCGTTTTGGTATTTTGCAGAAATTGTGGGCATATTTTGGATGCCATTTTCATTAAGCTTTTTCTGGCTAGTAAAGCCTTGGCACGAAGCACTCAAAGCGCGTGATCTTAAGGTCTGTTTGCCGCTGTTTTGGGGCATTTTTGTGTTGCTGTTTTTCAGCATCAGCGCTGGCAAGCGCGATATGTATATTTTGCCTGCCTTACCCGCCTTTGCGTTGGCTGCTGCGCCGTTTTTGCAGCAAATTTCCGAGCGTATGGCTTTCCGACGTTGCCTGCTGGCGTTTGTTTTGTTGCTCGGCATGTCGCTATTTGGCGTTGGGCTGTCTGCGTATTTAGGCAAAGCGGCATTTGCGCAACAATTGATCGTCGATCGCGGTTTAGGTTCGGAAGTGCAGTGGCTTTGGATAATGCTAATGGTGTGCGGCGGCATCGCATTATTGGCAGGTTTATGGGCGCGTACCGGTAAAATATTGCAGGCCACGTCCATCAGTTTAGTGGTGCTGTGGCTAAGCTATGGATTTGTTGTTCATCCTGTGCTTGATCGGTCAAGTTCATCACGAGACCTTATGCAGCGCGCGCATGTGCAGGCCGGCCTCAACACAGAAATTGGTTTGGTGGCATGGAAAGAGCAAAATCTTTTGCAAGCACAAGGCAAGGTCGTTGAGTTTGGTTTCTTACAGCCTGAAACAACACAACTGGCACGTGGCATTCAGTGGCTCCAGCAAAGCCCACAATCGCGCCGGCTGCTCATAACGCAGCGCAAGGAATTTGCCTGTATTGCGTTTAATGCCCCTGATGCGATTGATTTGGAAAAAGCCAATCGTAAAGCCTGGTGGTTGGTAAACCAACAAGCGGTTTCCGGCTGTGATGTGCATACTTTATTGCAGCAATCCAACACACACTAACGAAGACTCCGCTATCATGTGCTGAAGCGATTAGGGTATTTCAATGAAAATATTAATCTTAGGGGCGGGGCAAGTTGGCAGTTCAGTGGCGGCCGCGCTTTCGGTGGAAGAAGAAAACCAGATTACGATGGTTGATCGCGATCTGAATCGCTTGCGCGAACTCACCGAAAAGCTCGATATTCGCACGGTGTTGGGCCATGCCTCGTTGCCAAGCGTTTTAAATCAAGCCGGCATTGAAGACGTTGATTTGCTGGTTGCGGTCACTTCCTCAGATGAAGTAAATATTATTGCTTGCCAAATTGCGGCGCAGCAAACCAAAGCGCCGACACGCGTGGCGCGACTACGCGAACAAGAATACCTGGCCTTAGCAAAACAAGGCCTTGGCGGCGAAGCGGCGGTTACAGCGGCTATTAGCCCTGAACAATTGGTGTGCGAACATGTTGAACGCTTGATTGCAACACCGGGCGCTTTGCAGGTGCTCGATTTTGCCGGTGGCCGGGCGCAGCTTGTGGCTGTGCGCGCGTTGCATGGCGGCGCTTTGGTGGGCCACGAAATTCGTGAATTGCGCCGGCACTTACCGCAAGGCATGGATGTGCGTGTGGCAGCCATCTTTCGCAAAGGCCAAGCGGTTAAACCCGATGGCATCACGGTGATTGAAGCAGGCGACGAAGTGTTTTTCTTGGCGCCACAAGCGGCTATTAAAGCCATGATGAGTGAATTGCGCTCAGCCGATAAGCGCCTAACCAAACGCATCTTTATTTCGGGCGGTGGCGGAATTGGACGGCGTTTAGCCAAATCGTTGGAAAAGCGCTATTCAGTAAAAACACTCGAACGCTCGCGCGACCGCGCACGCGCCATTGCCGAAGACTTATTGAATACCATCGTATTAGTAGGCGATTGCGCCGATGAAGATTTGCTGCGCGAAGAGAATATCGATCAAACTGATGTGTATTGCGCGCTGACCAATGACGATGAAGCCAATATCCTCTCGGCGATGTTGGCCAAACGCTTAGGCTGCCCGCGTGTGGTGGCTTTGATTAACCGTGCTTCT
>JAYTVJ010000117.1:0-4272 GCA_043744535.1 Arenimonas sp. | reverse complement strand
AACGGGCGCATCGCGATGCGCCCCTACGTGTTTCGCAAACGCGTTAAAACCGGTGCAGTTTGTGCCTCACGCGCCAAAGCCTTGCCAACCTGTGCAAGGCTTTTTGCTAATTGCTCAACACCCTCTTCTCGCAACGTGGCGTGTCCAACCTTACGGCCTTCGCGCGCGGATTTGCCGTAATCATGCCAATGCCCGCCATTTTCTTGCAGCACGGCCTGCGCATTGGGCATCTCGCCAATCCAATTCAGCATGCAACTAACACCAACCGAACGCGTGCTGCCAAGCGGCAAGCCAAGCACGGCGCGCAAATGATTTTGGAATTGCGAGGTTTCGGCACCTTCAATAGTCCAATGCCCCGAATTATGCACACGCGGCGCAATTTCATTAGCCAACAGCTGGCCATCGCAGACAAATAATTCCAAAGCAAACACGCCAACATAATCTAAGGCTTCAGCAATTTTTTTGGCGTAACCAATAGCGGTAGCTTCAAAGGCGGCCACATCGATTGCTGGCGCAAGGCTTGCCGACAACACACCATTTTCATGCCAATTTTCGGTTAATGCCCAATGCCGGAACTCACCATCACGGCCACGCACAGCCAACACCGAGACCTCGCGTTGGAACGGCACGAAGGCTTCGAGAATAAGACCCACGGTTTGCGCTTGCGAACCCAGCGCCTGCCAAGCCGCCTCAATATCCTGCGCAGATTTAATACGGAACTGGCCTTTGCCGTCGTAGCCCAAGCGCCGCGTTTTTAGTATGCAAGGTAAGCCAATAACAGCAATCGCATCATGCAAACTTTGCAAGCTAATAACATTCACGAAATCTGGCACAGCAATACCGAGCTCCCGAAACAGCGATTTTTCTGCCAAGCGATCTTGTGAAACGGCTAATGCATTCGGGTTCGGGAAAACGGCAATTTTATCACTTAACCAATGCGCGCTTTCGGCCGGCACATTTTCAAAATCAAAAGTTGCAACATCCACTTTTTCAGCAAACTCGGCGAGGATATTTTCATCGCGATAATCGCCAACTAACATCGGCGCAAATTGCCCGGCACACGCATCCGACACATTATCGAGCAACAGAAAACGCAAGCCCAATGGTGCGCCAGCCAAAGCCATCATTCGGGCCAATTGCCCACCGCCTAAAATGCCAACGGTGGTCATGGCAGGCGCGGATCGGCGCCCGCTAAAACGCTTTGCGTTTGCTGTTGGCGAAATGCAGCCAGTTTTTCGGCAATCTCGGGAAATTCATGCGCAAGCATGGCTGCGGCAAACAAGCCAGCGTTAGCAGCACCCGCCGCACCAATAGCAAATGTGGCAACGGGAATACCTGCTGGCATTTGTGCAATCGACAATAAGGAATCCATGCCACTGAGTGCTTTGCTTTGCACTGGCACGCCTAAAATTGGCACAGCGGTTTTGGCCGCCAACATACCGGGCAAATGCGCAGCGCCACCCGCGCCAGCAATAATCACCCGTAGGCCGCGCGCTTGCGCTTGTTCGGCATAGGAAAATAATAAGTCGGGCGTTCGGTGCGCCGATACCACTTGCACTTCATGTGCAATCGAAAAGTTTTCGAGGTGCTTAACGGCATGCTGCATGGTTTCCCAATCGCTGCGCGAGCCCATCACCACACCCACCAGAACAGAATTTGACTTAAGCATAGCGCAGACCCTATCTAAAGGCGTATTCTATGCGCATATCATTAAAAACTCTACGGTTATGGATAAAAAACTGCTTGATATCTTGTGTTGTCCTTCCAGCAAACAAAGCATTAGCTTGCTCAGCAAGGTGGATTTAGTATTGCTTAATACGCAAATCAGCGCGGGGCAGATTAGCCAACTCGACGGCCAAACACTGCAACAACCCGTGCAGGAAGCCTTAATTACGCAAGACCGTAAGCTAATCTACCGCGTAGACGATGGCATTCCAGTATTGCTTGCCGAAGAAGCCATTGCTAGCGCACAAATCTCTGGCTTTAGCGTATAAATATGCGCCATTTCAGCGCGCCTGAAGCCCAAGCTATTGCACAAGATGTTGCGCGCAGCCTGCAAGAAGATCTGCAAAGCGGCGATGTCACCGCGCAATTGCTGGAAAACGCCATTGAGTATGGCTACATACTCGCCAAAGAAGCGTGCGTTATCTGTGGCAGGCCGTGGTTTGATGCGTGCTTTCAGCAGCTGGATGCTGAAGTTGAAATTGATTGGTTGGTGGAAGAAGGCCAATCAGTGCCTGCCAATACCGTCATTGTGCGTTTTAAAGGCCATGCCCGTGCATTAGTGAGCGCCGAGCGCAGTGCCTTGAACTTCTTGCAAACACTGTCGGCCACAGCAACACAAACGGCGCAATTTGCCAAAGCGCTTGAAGGCACAAAAACCCGCGTGTTAGATACCCGAAAGACGCTTCCAGGGCTTCGCCAAGCACAGAAATATGCAGTGCGTGTGGGTGGCGGCGTGAATCACCGTATGGGTTTGTTTGATGCCGTGATGTTGAAAGAAAATCATATCCACGCTGAAGGCTCTATTGCTAATGCGGTGCATAAAGCGCGGCAACAATTCCCCCTAATTCCCATTATTGTTGAAGTAGAAAATTTGGATGAGCTAAAGCAAGCCTTAGCAACCGATTGCACACGAATACTGATTGATGATTTTTCCGATGCCGAGATGCGTGAAGCGGTGAAAATTGCACAGGGTGAAAAACCGCTTGAAGTGTCCGGTAGCGTAACGCTCGAGCGCTTGCCTATAATTGCTGCCGCAGGCGTAGATTTTGTGTCGGTAGGTGCGATTACCAAACATATTCACGCCATTGATTTTTCAATGCGGCTGGGCAAATGACCAGCGCCTTATGGTTTTTCCTGTTTGCCTTTCCGTTGGCTTTATTTTGGACGGCAAGCCGCGCTGCAGCAGAAAAAGCTACTATGCTAGGCAGAAAACTTTGTCAAAAAGCCAATGTGCAATGGCTTGACCAAAGCGTGCACCAAGTCAGTTTATCGTTGAAACGCAATGAACACGGGCGTTTTGCTTGGCGGCGTGTATATAGCTATGAGTATTCACATGGCGATGAAGATCGCTACAGCGCAACGATTACCTTGCTGGGCTTAAACGCTATTGGCTGGACTGAACCGCTAAGTAAATCCCCCTGAACAGTAAAGGCACGGCATGCCGTGCCCTTACTTAACAACACGCAGATGCCCGCCCTTGCCTGGCGAAGCAGGACTTGGCGCGCTTGGCGGAGTAGGCGGCTTTGGTTGATCATCTGACTGGGATTCTTGGCCTGATTCATGTTCATGTTGCTCTAAAGATTCAGAATGTTCCCGTTCTTCGACCGGCACTTCATCTGGCGGCAGCATCATGCCCTGCCCAGTTTCCTGCGCATAAATGGCGATAATCGCTTTCACCGGAATATACAAGTGCTGGCTAACCCCTGAAAAGCGCGCGCTAAAGCTGATGGCTTCGTTGCCAAGCTCCAAAGACGCCACTGCGCGCATAGCAATATTTAACACCACTTTGCCATCTTTGATTGATGATTTCGGCACTTTTACGCCTGAGAATGTAGCATCTGCCAAAATATAGGGCGTTAGATTATTATCGTTAATCCACTCATAAAGCGCCCTTAATAAATACGGGCGATTTGAGCTCATGGCGTTCAAGGTTTCCATTAGCTAATTGCCAATACATCCCGAAGCTGTTTTTCTTCGCTGGTCATGCTGCGCGTAAAGGCTGGGTTGCGGAAAATCCGCAAACCATAGTCTTCGACACATTTTGCATCTTTCGGCAAATGAATACCCAACCAAGGCAAGCGCCAAATAATGGGCGTTATCGCGCAATCAATAACACTCATTTCGTTGCCAAAAAAGAATTTATTTTGCTTGAAAAATGGTAAAGACTCAAGAATCAACTCGCGCAAGCGTTTGCGTGCTTGGTCGGCAAGTTTTGAACCGGATTGGATCAATTGCACTTGCGGCACCCAGTCTTGTTCAACTTGTCGAACAGCAATACGGTGCATGGCACGAAAAATGGGTTCTGCCGGCATAAGCGCCGGATGCGGGTAACGCTCATCTAAATATTCGGCAATCACATTCGAGATATAAATGGCATTGTCTCGCTCAACTAAAGTTGGCACCGAATGATAATGCGGCGCCAAAAGCAGTAAATCTTCAGGCGGGTTGGCGGTATCAACCGGAATTAGGTCGTAGGTGATGCCTTTGGCAGCCATCACCAGCCTGACCTTATGACACACCACACAATTTTTAGCCGAATACAAGGTT